>CBHFOL010000008.1:0-61235 GCA_965995405.1 uncultured Saccharothrix sp. | reverse complement strand
TGGTCACCGACCGCTACCGCCGCGAGCGGAAGGTGTCCACGGTCCAGTGGCTGGTAAGCACGTTCTCCGACCCCGCAAAATGCGGCGCGAGGTCCAGCGTCGACGCCACGAGATCGTCCCGATCCGCGATGTTCACCCACGCCCGCACACACGGCGGCACGGTCGGCGGCTGCGGACGCAGCCGGTCGTGGATGACGGTCCGCATCCCCAACGGTGAACCGAGCGTCACCAGCAACGGCAACGGGCGGTCGAGCCGATACAGCGTCTCGTAGGCGACGACAGTGCCCAGCGAATGCGCGATGACAACCTTCGTATCAACGTCCAGCAGGTCAAGCAGCCGCTGCTGAGCGGCAACCCGCAGCTCGTCCTCGGTGAGATAACGCGTGGCCTGGCGCAGTGCACTGACCAGGAAACGCTCCGCGACAGCGTGCCCCAACCGGGCGAACGGCCCGATCCGCAACACGGCGTTGAGCAGCGGCCGGGCCAGCGCCCCGAGGCCCTGACGGTCCGGCACGTCGCCCGCGAGCAGGTGCCGGGCCTGGTCGGCTTCCCGACGGTCGGCCGGGGTGTCCGCGCGATCGGCGGCATGGCCGACGACCTCGGCGAGCAGCGCGTCGAACACCAGCTGCTGCTCCGCCGTCTCCAGCCGGGTGCCGTCGCCCTGCTGGTCGGCGCGCCGGAACAGGTCGGCGTAGAACGCCATCCGGACGCGGCCGGGACGCGCGTCCCGCCACAGCGAGTCGGCCAGCTCGGTGTACCCGGCGGCACGCACACCCCCGGCAAGGCTCGGTGCCCACTGGCTCTCCAGCAGGTCGGCCGACCGCTGTTCCTGGCCGATGCCGTGCACGAGGACGATCTCTGCCACGCCGCGTCCCTTCTCCCCGGGAAACCCCGAAAACAACGCTCCGTAGTATGGCGTTGCTTGCCCGCAACGGGTCCGGTAGGCGAATGTTGATCCTGTGAGCGGGCGTTTGGTGCTGGTCGTGGGGTCGCAGTGCGACGCGGTCGACCTTGAGCTGTCGGTGTTGCCGGGTGCCGCGCACGAGCTGGCGGACGTGCTGGCGCGGCCCGACCTGGGCGGTTGCACGCCCGCGTTGCCGACCGGGCCGGCGTTGATCGACCCGACGGCGGCCGAGCTGGACGACGCCCTGACGGCGGCGATCCGCCGGGCGCACGAGGAGCAGGCGACGCTGTTCCTGGTGTTCATCGGCCACGGCGGCGTCGAGGACGACGACTTCTACCTGCTCGCCAAGGACAGCCCGATCGCCGACTCGCGGCACGCGGTGCTGGTCGGCCAGCGCGTCAAGGAGCTCGTCCGCCGGTATTCGCGGCTGGACGGCCTGGTGCTGCTGATCGACGCCTGCCACTCGGGTCTGGCCGCCGAGGCCGCCGGTCGCGAGTGGCTGACCCCGATCCGTCGCACGCGGCGGCGGTTCGAGCTGCTGACCGCGACCGACGAGAGCTTCGCGTACGGGGCGTGCCTGAGCCGCTCGCTGACCCGGATCATCCGCACCGGCCGGCCCGAGCTGGGCGAACGGCTCTACTGCACCGACCTGAAACTCCAGGTCGACGACCTGTGCCGGTACCAGGTCGCGGTGCACATGACCTACGACGGCAGCCACGAGGTGCTGGGCGGCGACGCCGGGCTGTGGCTGGCGGTGAACGCGACGGCGGCGTGGCGCTCGTCCCCGTTGGCCGACACCGGCGCGATGGCGCAGATCCAGCGGCTGACCGAGTTCTACGAGCCGACGCCCGCGTTCGACGCGCTCCGCGACCTGGTGTCGAGCGGCACGAGAAGCGTCGTGGTGACCGGCGGGGCGGGCTCCGGCAAATCCGCGAGCGTCGCCGCGCTGGCGCACCCGCACCACGGCACGGGCGTGGACGCGGCGGTGTTCCTGTCCGGCACGGCGACCGTCGAGCAGGTCGCGGCCGAGCTGGCGCGGCAGCTGCGGACCAGGGACATCGGGTTCCCGGAGGCGAGTTCGGCGTACTGGAGCGAGGAACTGCCCGGCCGGTGGCCGCACGTGGACGCCGTGGAGGTGCACGTGCTGGGCCCGCTGCGCCGGATCTCCCGGCGCGTCCGGATCGTGGTGGACGGCGTCGACGCCCACGACCCGCTGGTCGGCCGGGCGCTGATGACGTCGCTCGGCCGCGTCGACACCGAGCCGGACCTGTCACACGTGCAACTGGTCGTCACCGGCTCGCTGGCCCGCGAACACCTGCCGTCCGCCCTGGAAATCGCCGTGGCGGGCCCCGGCGAGGCCGAGCTGACCCGGTACGCGGAGCTGCGCGGACTCGGGACGCACCACATCCCGCACGTGGTCGCACTCAGCCGGGGCAGCTGGCTGAGCGCCCGGCTGATCACCGACGGCCTGCTGGCCACCACCAGCACCCTGTCCGCGGCCGGTCCGCCGCCGTCGGACCACGACCAAGCCTATGCGGACTTCCTACGACGGGCCGGTCTGCTGCGCGGGGACGCGGACGCCGGTCGGCTGCGGGCGGTGCTGACCGTCCTGCTGGCGTGCGACGTCGGGCCGGTGCTGCCGATCGGGGTGCTGCTGGCCGCCGCACACCACCTGGGCGGTCCGGACGCGATCGGTTCGCTGCGCGACATCCTGCTGCGGCTGGCCGCCGTGGTCGTGCGCGGGCGTCCGGGCACAGCCGACGAGCACGTCGGGTTCGGCGAACGCGCCTTCGCCGACTTCCTTCGCCGCCAACCGGATTTCGCCGAGCGGTCCGGCCACGAGGCCCTGGTCGCGGCGCGCTCGACCATGCCCGCCGAGTACGCCGTCGCGGCACTGCACCGGCACCTGTGGCGGGCGGGCCTGCGCACCGAGGCGCTGGAGTTCCTGGCGGACCACGAATCCCACGTGCCGGCGGAGAACCGGACCCGGTGGGCGGCGGTCGCAGCGAGCACCGGGGACGACGAACTCGCACTGACCGCCCAGGCCCGGCTGGCCACGTGGACCGCGAAGAGCGGCGAGCCCGAGACGGCCGTGGCCGCGTTCCGCGAGCTGATCCACCAGGCAACCGCGTTGCTCGGACCGCAACACGTCGAAACATCGAGCCTGCGCAACAACCTCGCCTTCTGGACCGGCGAGTCCGGTGATTGGCCTGCCGCGCAACGGATGTACGTTCAGCTGACCCGGGACTGCACGGCGACACTCGGCCCGGAGCACCCGGAGACGTTGAGCGCGGAACACCACTTGGCGCTGTCGTTCGCCAAGCAGCAGAACCTGGCCGAGGCGATGCCCCGGTTCCGCCGGGTCCGCGACTTGCGCGAACGGGTGATGGGCCCCGACCACATCGACACTTTGCGTAGCCGACACAACATCCTGTACTGGGAAGCGGAAAACGATCACCCCCCCCCGCTGCGGAAGCGTGGTCCGGACTCGTCGACGACCTCGTTCACTCGGTCGGGGCCGACCACCCGGAAACCCTCACCGCCCGCTTCCACCAAGCACTGTTCGGCGCCAAGCGCGGGCAGGTCACCGAGGCGCTCACCGCGTTCCGGGCGCTCCTCCCGGACACGGAACGGGTGCTCGGCCCATGGCACCCGAACACGCACAAGATCAACGTGCAACTCGCTTTCTGGCTGCGGTGGCTCGATGAGCAGCCGGGATGACCGGTGACCGGCCGGCTGCGGGTCGCGCTGCTCTGCTACCGGGGCGCACCGCACAGCGGCGGCCAGGGCGTCTACACCCGGCACCTCAGCCGTGAACTGGTGGCGCGCGGCCACGACGTCGAGGTGATCGCCGGTCCCCCGTACCCGGTAGTCGACGCCGGCGTCCGGCTGACCAGGCTGCCTGGGCTGGAGCTGTTCGCCGAGCCGAACCCGTTCCGCACCCCGGCGTGGCGCGAGCTGCGCCGGGTCGGCGACTGGGTGGAGTTCGCCGACTGGCGGCTGCGCGGCCGTTACTCCGAGCCGCTCGCGTTCTCCTTGCGCGCCTTGGCATATCTGCGCTCGCGCCGGAACGAATTCGACATCGTGCACGACAACCAGGGCCGGGGCTACGGACTGCTCGGCGTCCCCGCGCTCGGCCTGCCGCTGCTGGCCACCGTGCACCACCCGATCACCATCGACCGCGACCTCACCCTGAGTGCCGCCGACGGCGAAGCGGCCCGGGGCGCGGCCCGCTGGTACGGGTTCACCACGATGCAGCACCGCGTCGCCCGCACCCTGCCGACCGTGCTGGCGGTGTCCTCCGCCGCACGCAAGGAGATCGTGCGGCGGATGGGCGTGCGGGGCGACCGGATCACCGTCGTGCCAGCGGGTGTCGACCGCCGCGTGTTCTCCCCCGACTCTTCCGTCCAGCGCATTCCGGGCCGGATCGTGACCACCGCCAGCGCGGACGTGCCGCTGAAAGGCTTGCGGTACCTGCTTTCCGCACTCCGTGACGTGCCGCACGCCGAACTGGTCGTCGTCGGCCGGATCACGCCGGACAGCCCGAGCGCCCGGATCCTCGACTCGGATCTACGGGAACGCGTCACCGTTCGATCCGGTCTGTCCGATATGGACGTTGCCGCACTCCTGCGCAGCGCCGAGATCGCCTGTGTGCCATCACTGTACGAGGGCTTCGCCCTGCCCGCAGCCGAGGCGATGGCGTGCGGCACACCGCTGGTCACCACCACCGCCGGGGCGCTGCCCGAGGTGGTGGGCGAGGACGGCGACTGCGCCCGGCACGTCCCACCCGGCGACGCCGCCGCACTGGCCGACGCGTTGCGGACCCTGCTGGCCGACCGGTCGGAGCGGGCCGCGATGAGTGCCCGTGCCGCCGCCCGCGCGACCCGGTTCACCTGGCAGGCCACCGCCGCGGGCACCGCGACCGCCTACCAGTCCTTGGTGCGCAACGAAAACCGGAGCAACACGACGTGCTGACCATCGACTACACCCGGTTCCCGACCGCACCAGGCAATCGGGTGCTGGACTTCGGCTGTGGACCCGGCCGACACGCCTTCGAGGCGTTCCGGCGCGGTGCCGATGTCGTGGCACTCGACCACGACGACACCGTGCTCAAGGACGTGCGCGACATGTTCGCCGCCATGGCCTACGTCGGCGAGGCGCCACCGACCGCGCACGCCCACACCGTGCGCGGCGACGGGCTCGCGCTTCCGTTCCCCGACAACGCCTTCGACCGGGTCATCGCCGCCGAGGTCCTGGAACACATCCCCCTGGACGACATCGTGCTGGCCGAACTGGTCCGAGTCCTGGCCCCCGGCGGACGGCTGGCGGTGACCGTGCCGCGCTGGCTCCCGGAACGCATCTGCTGGGCACTTTCCGAGGCGTACCACAACGTGGAAGGCGGCCACGTCCGCATCTACCGCCGCAACGCCCTGCGCCGCCTGCTGGAACGAGCCGGGCTCCGCGTCTACGCCGCCCACCACGCCCACGCCTACCACTCACCGTACTGGTGGCTCAAATGCGCCGCCGGGGTCGACAACGAGACCCGTCTGGTGCGCGGCTACCACCGGGCCCTGTGCTGGGAGATCGAACACGGCAACAACCTCACCCGAACCGCCGAACGGGTCCTGAACCCGTTGCTGGGCAAGAGTCTCGTCCTCTACGCGGTCAAGCCCTGACATGGACCGCGACACCGCCCGCACCATCGCCGCCGCACAGCGGCCCGACGGCGCGATCCCCTGGGAGTCCGGCCGCCACGTCGACACCTGGAACCACACCGAAGCCGCGATGGGCCTGGCCGTGGCAGGGTTCCACGACGAGGCCGAAGCCGCCTACACGTGGCTGGCCCGAACCCAGAACCCCGACGGCTCCTGGTACGCGTCCTATGAGGACTGTCCGGTGGACACAACCTACGACGCCAACTTCATCGCCTACACCGCAGTAGGCATCCACCACCACTGGCTGCTCACCCGAAGCCACACCTTCCTCACCCGCATGTGGCCGACAGTACGAACCGCGATCGACTTCGTGCTGACCCTGCAACGCCCCACCGGCGAATTCCCCTGGCGCACCAACGAAGACCGCACCACGTCGAACGAGGTGATGCTGACCGGCTGCGCCAGCATCCACCACGCCCTGCTGTGCGCGGCAGCCCTCGCCGACGATCTGGCCACCCCGCGCCCCGACTGGCTCACCGCAGCGAAACGCCTGCGCACCACCATCACCGAGCGCCCCGAGACGTTCACCGCCAAGCCACACGCCATGGACTGGTACTACCCGGTCCTCGGCGGCGTCCTGGACCCCACCGCCGCCGAATCCCGCCTCAACTCCTCGTGGAACGACTTCGTAGTCCCAGGTCTGGGCGTCAAGTGCGTGCAAGACCAGCCGTGGGTCACCGGCGGCGAAACGGCGGAACTGGCCCTGCTCCTGGCTTCTCGCGGCGAGTGTGAACAGGCGTCCCGGCTCATCACCGACATCGCCCGTCTGCGCAACGACGACGGCTCCTACTGGACCGGCTACCAGTACGCCAACAAGGTGCTCTGGCCTGCCGAACGCACCACGTGGACGGCAGGTGCGGTGCTGTTGGCGCTCGCCGCGATCGACGGGGAACCGGCCACTTGCCATACGTTCAACCGAAAAGCGCTCCCCTGACGCACTCCGGACTGCCAAACTCGCCGGAGCACGCCAACTTGAGTGGGGGTACTCAGTGAAGGCTGTCCGAAGACTCTTATCGGCGCTGGCCGTGATCGCCGCCGTGATCTCCCCGGTGGCGCAAGCCGGTGCCACACCAACGGATCCGGCACCAACGGGTTCCGCACCGACCAGGATCGACACCGACGCCACCGGCAACCCGGACCCCGCAGGTGGGGCGTATTTCCAGGGAATCTCCGGCAACGGCCGATACGCGATGATCCTGGCCCGTTCCAACAGCACCCTCGTCCCGAAGCCGCACCGAACCACCGGCTACGTCGGAAGCTACCTGCTCCGCAAGGACCTTGTGTCCGGCGCGGTCATCCTGGCCGGCGTCTGGTTCGACGGAACTCCGGTCCGGGTCTCGTGGTCGGCCTCCGCGATCAACCACGACGGCACGAGGTTCGCCTACGTCGGCATCGCCGCCGACGGTTTCGCCGCCCTGTACTACCGCAACCTGTCGGCCACGAGCGCGGTGCGGAAGTTCCCGTTCACCCCGGACAGCTGGTCCGCGTGGAATCTCGCGCTGTCCTCCGACGATCGATGGCTGTCCTGGATGAGCAGCGACAACCTGGGCCGCACGCACCTCAACCGGACCGAGGTCGACAACGGCCAGACCACCGAACTTCCGATCTGCAAGGACCGGACCAACGGCTGCGACCTCACCGGCGGCCCGTCCGTGTCCGCCGACGGCACGAAGTTCGTGTTCCGCCACCGCCCGGACTACAGCACACCCGACGTGGCAACGTTCTTCGACACCGCATCCGGGCAACTGCGCGTCCTGCCGGAGGGAACGCAGCTCGGCGGCCACACGATCAGCGGTGACGGCAGCTGGATCCTCTATTCCACCCGGACGGACTGCTGCGCCCAGCTGAAGAAGATCGCCACCACCCCGGGCTCCACTCCGATACCGCTGCGGGCGTGGGATCACGACGGGACCACCAGCCTCTACCCGACGTCCACCGACCGGACCGGGAACGTCGTCGGCTACGTCCGGGAGACCGCCGATCCCGGGAAGTACGTGGGTGCGCGCCGCGCGTACGTCCACGACCAGTCGACCGGCACCGACACCGCGCTGCCCGAACCCCGCCCCGATCTCGCCTACGTAGCGTGGCCGACCATCACGTCGGACGCACGAGTGGCCGTGGTGCGGGAAGAATGCCTGCGGGGCGTCTCGTGCGAACCGACCGGCACCTACACCGTCCGACTGTCCGGACCGTGACCACACGGGGTGACCACGTCGGGCCATCGCCCCACCACGAACGGACGATGGCCCGACTCCGGGTCACCACAACGGGTCAGGGGTGAACGGACCGGGGCAGCACGCGGTGGCTCGGCGTGGAATGGCCAACGCCAGGTAACCGGGGGGATCCCCTGTGCAGGTTGTCCCGGTTACCAAAGGGGTGCCGGCGGCCGGCAGCTGTTCCTAACCGGTCCGCCACGGGGCCACGATGGGGTTCATGGCTGCCATTCCTCACGATGCCCAGAAGGATGTCCCGCGTTGGCGGACCAGTCGACAACTCGCCCGTGAGTTGCTGCTGGTCGGCCCCGACAACGACGACCTGAAACTCAAGTACCTCGAAGTGCTGCTCGGCTCCGGTCTGACCCGGACCGACGAGAGCAAGGACGTGCTGATCGTCGGCGCCGGCGTCGCCGGTCTGGTGGCCGCCAAACTGCTGTCCGAGGCCGGGCACCGGGTGACCGTTTTGGAGGCCAACGGGAACCGGGTCGGCGGGCGGATCAAGACGTTCCGCACCACCGATCCCGCCCACCCCGCGTTCGCCGACCCGAACCAGTACGCCGAGGCGGGCGCGATGCGGCTGCCGGAGTTCCACCCGCTCGTCCTCGGCCTGATCGACTCGCTCGGACTGAAGCGCCAACTGTTCTACAACGTCGACATCGACCCGGACACCGAGATCCCGGACCTCAAGCCGCCGCCGGTGTTCTACAAGTCGTTCACCGGCAAGACCTGGCCGCCGGACTCGGTGCCGCCCGAGTTCCCGACGCCCACCAAGGTCGGCAACACGTGGATCCGCGCCAACCAGGTCCAGGTCCGGCGGTCCGAGTACGGCCGGGACCCCAGTGCCGTCAACGAAGGCTTCCACCTGACCGGCGACGAGGTGCGGATCACCGCCGCCCGCATGGTGAACGAGGCGCTGGACGAGGTGCGCGACTACTACTCGGAGATCGTGGACGGCAAGCGGCAGAACAAACCGTTCGCCGAGTGGCTGGACGGCTGGGCGCGGGTGATCCACGACTACGACGGCTACTCGATGGGCCGGTTCCTGCGGGAGCGGGCCGGGCTGAGCGACGAGGCCATCGAAGCCGTCGGCACCATCGAGAACATGACGTCCCGGCTGCACCTGTCGTTCTTCCACAGCTTCCTGGGCCGCAGCGACATCAACCCGGACGCCGTGTACTGGGAGATCGAGGGCGGCAGCGCGCGGTTGACCGACAAGCTGTACGAGGGCCTGGACGCGACCGTGGAGCTGGGGCGGCGGGTCATCGGCATCGAGTACTGGGACCCGCGCCGGGACGACCCGCCCGCCGAGAACGTCGGTCCGGACGGGCCTACCGTGGCCATCCGCACCGTGGACGAGGCCAACCCGCACGGCACGGAGCGGCTGTGGCGGGGTGACCTGGCGATCGTCACGATCCCGTTCTCCAGCCTGCGTTTCGTGGACGTGACGCCGCCGATGTCGTACAAGAAGCGCCGCGCGGTGGTGGAGATGCACTACGACCAGGCCACCAAGGTGCTGATCGAGTTCTCCCAGCGGTGGTGGGAGTTCACCGAGGAGGACTGGCAGCGCGAGCTGGCGCTGATCGGGCCCGAGGTGTACGACTTCTACCAGCGGCTGGACGATTCCGACGCCGACTCGGCCTACTCGGTGCCGCAAGGACTTTCCGACGTGGCGACCGGGCTGTTCGGCGCGCACCCCAGCGTGGACGAGCACGCCATCCCGCCGGGTCAGTTGCGCTACAACGAGAGCATCCCGCTGATCGGACCGGCGACGCGCCCGGCCACCAACGCGTTCGGCGGCGGGTCCACAACGGACAATCCGAACCGCTTCATGTACTACCCGTCGCACCGCGTGCCGAACGGTGTCGGCGGTGTGGTGCTGGCGAGCTACAGCTGGTCCGACGACGCCGCCCGCTGGGACTCGCTGGACGACGACCAGCGGCCCGTCTACGCGCTGCGCAACCTACAGGCGGTGCACGGCCGCCGGATCGAGGTGTTCTACACCGGATTCGCGCAGACCCAGAGCTGGCTGCGCAACCCGTACGCGTTCGGCGAGGCCGCCGTGTACACCCCGCGCCAGATGTCCAGCTTCCACCTGGACGTCGGCAAACCCGAAGGCCCGCTGTACTTCGCGGGTGAGCACGTGTCGCTCAAGCACGCCTGGATCGAGGGTTCGATCGAGACGGCCGTGCGGGCGGCGATCGCCGTGCACGAGGCGCCGGCACCGGACCGGGCGGCACGCGCCGTGCCCGCCGGACGCCGGCCGGTCGAGGACGCGCTGCGGACGGAGGTGAACGCGAAGTGAGCACCACCGTGGCCCGCTACCTGGCCGATCGGTTGCGGGGACTGGGCATCGAGTACGTGTTCGGCGTGCCGGGCAACCACCTCGGCCCGTTCCTCACCGCGATGCACGAAAAGCCCGGCCTGACGTGGGTCGGCACCCCGACCGAGGTCGGCGCGGGGTACGCGGCGGACGCCTACGCCCGCGTGGTCGACGGCCCCCGGATCGCGGCTGCCGCCTGCACCTACAGCGTCGGGGCGTTCAACCTGCTGAACCCGGTCGGCGGCGCGTACGTCGAGTACGTGCCGATCATCGCCATCAACGCCTCCCCCACCTACGAGCAATGGCTGAACTACCAGGCGATCGGCCTGATCACGTCGCACATGAGCCAGCGCCGGGAGAGCAACCTGGACGTCTACCGCCAGGTCACCGTGGACGCCCAGGTGATCAGCAACCCCGGCCTGGCCCCGGTGCAGATCGACTCCGCGATCGTGGCGGCCCTGTCCGCCCGCCGCCCGGTGTACCTGGAGGTCATGGAGGACATCTGGAACGCGCCGTGCGACGAGCCGGTCGGCACGTTGAACCCGATGAAACGGCCGGTCACCAACCGAAACCTGGTGATGCTCGACAAGGCCGTGACCGACGCGGTGAAGCTGATCGAACAGCTGCGGTATCCGATCCTGTGGGCGGGCGAGGAAGTCGACCGGTTCAACCTCGGGAACGAGTTCCTCGACCTGGTCGAGGCGACCGGAATCCCGTTCTGCACCACCATCGGCGGCAAGGCCGTGGTGTCCGAGGACCACGAGGCGTTCGTCGGCGTGTACAACGGCAAGGCGTCCACCGAGATCGTGTACAAGATCTTCAAGGAGGTGGCCAAGGTCCGGATCGGCATCGGCTCGTGGGCGACGTCGAAGAACCTCGGCGGCGAGCAGAGCATCGGCTCGGACTGGATCGTGGCCGCCCGCGAAGGCGTCAGCGTCGGGGCGTCCTACTACCCGGACGTGCAGCTCGGCGAGTTCGTGCCGGCCCTGGGCGAACGGCTGGTGGAACGGTTCGGGGGCGGCCACTTCACCGCCGACTACTTCGAGCTGGGCCACCGGACGAACGAGGTCATCCCGGAAAGCCGTGCGGCGCACCGGGCCCGACGCCTGCCGACGGACGGCCCGATCACCTACGACGGGCTGTTCCAGGAGATCGACGACTTCCTCACCGCGCGGCCGAACGAGTTCACCGTCGTCTCCGACGCCGGGTTCGCGCTGCTCGGCTCGATGAACGTGCACATCTCCGAGCGGGACGGCTACCTCGCCCAGAACAGCTGGCTGTCCATCGGCTACTCGGTGGGCGCGACGACGGGTGTGGCACTGGCCAAACCCCACCGCCGGCCGCTGGTGTTCGTCGGCGACGGCTCGTTCCAGGAGACCGTGCAGGAACTGTCCACGCAGGCCCGCCTCGGTCTGCGGCCGGTGATCTTCGTGCTGGACAACGAGGGTTTCTACGGCATCGAGCAGATGCTGGTGGCACCCGGCTACTACCGGGAACCCCCGACGCAGCCCGAGGACCACTACAACATCCTGCACCGCTGGAACTACGGCGCGCTGGCGGAGGTGTTCGGCGGCATCGACACCCCCATGTCCGGTGCGGAGGTCAAGACCGGGGCCGATCTCAAGCAGGTGCTGGACGATCTGGCCTTCGCCCGGGGTCCGGTGCTGGTGCACGTGCACCTGTCCCGCCGGGACTTCCCCGAGGCGATCCGCTACCACGTGGACGGCGCGCACGTCGCCCACACCCCGGCTCCGCGTTCGGCCGCGGACGCCGAAGCCCGTTCCCCGGAGGCGACCCGGACCTAGGGTCGTCGCCGAACCCGATGCGAGGTGACCATGACCGGACAGTTGGAGAACTTGTTCACGGCGTTGTCCGCGCAGGATCGCGGACTGCTGGCACTGGCTCCGGACGAGGAGCAGCGGTCGATCCTGTTCCGGGAACTCCTGGCCGGACAGGGGTTGCCGATACCCGTCGACCTGTCGGTGGCGGAGAACGTGCTGCTGTACCAGGAACTCCGGCAGGCGGTGTTCGAGAAGCTGCCCGTGCTGCCCGAGCAGGGCATCCGGTACGTCACCTCGTACGGCACCGCCCAGTTGCGGAAGCTCATGGCGGACCGGCTGGGCAAGAGCTTCGGAGCTCCGGTCTCGGTCGACCACCTGTTCGCCGTGTCCGGTGTGTCGGCCGCGCTGGAGTGCATCGCGCTCGGGTTGCAGCGCAAGGGAAGTCCGGTTCCGGCGGGCAGTGCGGTGCTGCTGCCAGCCCCGTTCTGGCAGGGCTTCTACTGGTGCCTGGACCAACAGGCCGGCCTGCGGTCCGTGCCCGTCGCTTTGGCGGACAAGGAGAACTTCACGCTCACCCTGGACGACCTGCGCACCGCCTACGACGCCAGTAACCCGAAGCCGAAGCTGTTGGTGCTCACCAACCCGCACAACCCGCTCGGCGTCAACTACGACCGGGCGCTGCTGGAGTCGATCTACACGTGGGCGTTGGACAAGGGGATGCACATCATCTCCGACGAGATGTACTGCCACTCGCAGCTGGCGAGCTCCAGGATTCCGTTCGTCAGCGCGCTCACCCTCAAGGCCACCGCCGCCGCGCCGGACCGGGTGCACGTCGTCTGGGGCTTCGCCAAGGACTTCGGGCTTTCCGGCTTCCGCACCGGGTTCCTGATCTCCCGGTCGGAGGGTGTGCGGGAGCTGATGCTGGGCGACGCGGCCAAGCGCCGGACGTCGGAGGCGTGGTTCAGCCCGTACGACTCGCTGAAACACTTCTACACCAGCGATGTGCTCACCGCCGAGGGCGGCGCGTTCTGGGACCGCGCCATGACGCTGTACCGGAAGCGGCTCAGCGAGCAGTTCACCGCCGTGGCCGATGTGTTGAAGGAGCACAACATCCGCTACGTGCACCCGGAGGGCGCGAACTCCGCGCAGTTCTTCTGGCTGGACCTGAGGGAGTTCCTGCTTCCCCCGACGGGCAGCGATCCCGGTCACGTGCTGTTCGGCGACGGCCACACCACGAGCGCGGAAACCGCGTTGGCACAGGACATCCTGACGCACACCGGGGTCAAGCTGCTCACCGGCGGCACGTTGAGCTGCCCTCGTGAAGGCTACTACCGGCTGTGCTTCACCGCCGCCGACAAGCAGACCGTCGTGGACGCGGTGGTCCTCATGGCCCACTACCTGAGCGAACGCCGTGACACTTCGCGTTCGGCGCACCGGTGAGCCGCGTCCCGTGATACCCGACCACCGGCCACAGTGGACACATACCGTTACGGCACAGGCGATGCGGATCAGCCGAAGGTGTCCACGCCGGCCGGTGGTTCCGGGGCTAACGTCGAAGAAATGACGAACCTGGTAGATGTCAAGCTCAAGCTCTACGACCCACCCGGCCGACTGCCCGACTTCGACCACATCCCCGGCCAGCTCCAGCAGTGGAGCAACGCGGTGGCCGGCTGGATCGACGAGATCGTGGCGTACCACGAGGCGAACACCCTCGCACCCGGCGAACGCTGCCAGTTCTACAACAGCCTGAAGTACGACCCGGGCCCGGGTCTGGTGCAGCCCATCCCCTGGATCGCGCTGCCCAACACCCTCGTCCGCCGGTTCGGCCGGCAGCAGGCGCTGGAGAAGGCCGACACCCTGTTCCCCATCGGTGAGCGGGTGGACGGCGCGGGCGCGTACTACGCCGGCCCGGCGTGGCGCGATATCGTGTACCGGCCGCAGGACGAGTACTGCGAATGGCGCGTCACCCGGGACTTCTCCGGCCGGATCACCCGGATCGTGTTCACCTCGGAACCCCCGGAGTACTGGCAGGCCCTGCACGGTGACACGCTGCCCGGATCGACCGGCAAACCCGGCAGGTTCCCGTTCCACGGTGACCGGAAGCTCCTCGTGGACCTCTACCGCCGGTACGTCAGCACCGACGTCCAGTTGGCCGACCTGGAGGCGAAGGAGGACATGGTCGACCTCCGGAACCCGGCGAAACCGGAGCTGGTGATCCCCAAGGGCGCGTACAACCCGTGGAACCGCTGGAACACCACCGACGGCCTGATGCACCTGTGCCACCCGTCGAACACGCTGTCCGCCGAGATCGTGCTCGGCGTGGACGCGACGATCCTGCGCAAGCGGGGCGGGCGGCCGGTGGACGACCCGGACGCGCTGGTCTGCTGCGCCGGTTACGGCGGTTCGATGCGCAACAGCGACCCGACGATCGGCTCGACCGTCAACAACCTGGCCCGCGCGGGCGCGTCGATCACCCTGCGCAACCCGATCGGCCTCTACATGAGTCACCTCAACCTGGTCGGCATCACCCGGCCCGACGGCCGGCCGATCGACTCCCGCTACTTCCGGGTCGAGCGCGGCGTGGGCGACGAGCACCTGATCGAACGGGCGGTGTTCGAGATCCCGGACGACGACCAGCCGCTGACCGGCGACCCGTGGACGGTGGGCGACCTGCGCATCGCCGGCGAGCCGATCGACCACGGCGGTCAGGTCGCCGAACGGATCACCGTGGCGCTGTTCGGGTTCGCCGCGAAGCTCGGGAGCTTCCACAACACCCCGGTCGGCTGCGCGCGGTACGGCTGCCAGAGCCTGGAGAACCCGCGCTTCCTGCGGCTCGTCGACGTCGGCAAGCCCTGCCCGCCCGGCACGCGGCCCGCGTTCGACTACCCGGGTGAGCAGGACGCCGCCGGGAACCTCGCCGAGACCGCGACCACGGCCACCCCGACGTTCCGCAGCCGAGCCTAGGAGCACCGGACATGACACCCGACCCGGAACCGGCACTCGCCGGCGACGACATCCAGGGCAACATCGTCCCCGGCTTCTTCAAACCGCACGTGAGCGTGCTGGCGCTGGAGATCACCGACAGCCGGAGCGCACGGCAGTGGTGCACCGCTGTCGCGCCGAACATCACGACGCTCTCCCAGGCGATGGCGACCAAGCGGCGGGTCCGCGCGCTGGAGGCCGAGCGCGCCGCCGCCAAGCTGAGCGCCTTCGACGGCGACGGCTCGCAGGTCGCGTTGCGCGCCGTGCTGTCCGATGTGGACGATGCCTGGACGAGCGTCGCGTTCAGCCGGCACGCGCTGGAACTGCTGCTCGGCGACGCCCGCGGCGACCTCGACCAGTTCACCGACCAGGCGTTCCACCTCGGTATGACCACCCGCTCCGCATCGCTCGGCGACCCGCCGGATTCCACCGACGAGTGGGTGGTGCGCGACCCGGACGTGCTGCTGGTGCTGGCCGCCGACCTGGACGACACGCTCATCGCGCTGGAGGCCGCGATGACGGAGTTGGCCGAGGCGCACGGCCTGCGCGTCGTCTACCGCGAGGACGGCCACAAGCTCGACGCCATCGGCTCGGAGCACTTCGGCTTCCAGGACGGTGTTTCCCAGCCCGGTGTGCGCGGCCTGCTCGACGGCGTCCCGATCACGCCCCGGCACGTGCGCGACCGGGCGGACCAGCGGCCCGAGTCGTGGCTGTACGGGCTCCCGGGCCAGTACCTGGTGTGGCCGGGCGAGTTCGTGTTCGGCTACCCCGGCCACGGCAGCGACCCGCTGTTGGCCGGTGCGGTCAAGCAGCCCGGGCCGGCGTGGAGCCGGAACGGTTCCTACCTGGTGTTCCGCCGGCTGCGGCAGGACGTGGCCGCGTTCCGCGAGTTCATCGCCGACAACGCCCGCCGCCTCAAGCCGCGCGGCATCAGCGAGGAGCAGCTCGCCGCCTACGTGGTCGGCCGCTGGCCCAGCGGCGCACCCGTGGCCCGCGCACCGAAGGCCGACGTCCCGGCGCTCGGCGTGGACCGGCTGCGCAACGACTACTTCGAGTTCGGCGCGCCCACCCGCACCCTCGAACTGGACGACGGCGGCTCCACGAACGGCCACCCCGAGGCGGTCGCGGACCCGGTCGGCCTGGTGTGCCCGATGTTCGCCCACATCCGCAAGGTCAACACCCGCACGGCGGCCAACGACGCGGGCGGCCGGATGGGTTCGTTCGACCGCCGCATCCTGCGCCGGGGGATCCCGTTCGGGCCGCCCTACGCCCTGGACCCGGCCGCCGAGCGCGGCCTGCTGTTCCTGTCCTGCCAGACGTCCATCGCGGACCAGTTCGAGTTCCTGAACCGGCAGTGGATGGGCGACCACGCCAATCCGCGCAGCCCGGGCGGGCACGACCTGCTCATCGGCCAGAACGGGCAGCCCGGCGAGTACCGCGTGCGCCGGGGTGACCTGGTGTCGGCGGACAGCGCCACCGTCACCGCCCTCCAGGACTTCGTCATCCCGACCGGGGGCGGCTATTTCTTCACGCCGTCGCTCACCGCGCTGCGGACCGTGCTCAGCGGCGGCCGAACCTGACCCTCCGCGGTGCCGTCCTTCCGGCAGTCACCCGCAACGGGTGACTGCCGGATCGCGTATTCGGCCCTGGACGTATCGCGGTGGTCCGAATGCACAATGGTCCGCATATCGAGTAATGGGCCGGCCAGTTACCGGAGAGGAACTGTTCCGTTTCCGACGGAAACCTTTCCACCGAATGCCGGACCGTCACTGTCCTGCCCTGTTACCCCGTTCAACCGAATTGCGAAGTCTCACCCGAAACGCCGTAACGGGACATCCGACGGAACCGATCCCCGACGTGGAAACAGGTTCCGAGGGGAGTTTCGCATGTCGTTATCCGGTATCCGGCACAGACCCGGCTGGGCACGACTGACCGCGGCCGTCGTCTTCGCCGCCGTCGTGCCCGTCGTGTCGTTCACGCCCGCCGCGCAGGCCGACCCGGCCATCGCGTTCACCGACGTCCCGACCGGCGCGACGGTCGGCGCGGCGTACACGTTCTCCGGCACGGTGTCCGACGTCGGCCAGGTCGCGGGCGTCGAGGTGTCCACCGACGGCGGCGGGCGGTGGCAGGCCGCGACGTGGCAGGCAGGCCAGACCGCCTGGAGCCACACCTACACCCCGGCCGCGTCCGGCACGGCGCAGCTGTCCGCCCGCACGGTCGACGCCGCGCACAACCAGACCAGCCTCGCCACCGCCGGCCCGGCGGTCGCGCCGCGACTGTGCCCGTGCGGCCTGTGGACCGACGCGGACACCCCGGCGAACCCCGACGTGGCCGACGGCTCGGCCCTCGAACTGGGCGTCAAGTGGCGCGCCGCCGGCAGCGGGTACGTGCGCGGCATCCGCTTCTACAAGGGCGCGGGCAACACCGGCACGCACACCGGTTCGCTGTGGTCGGCGTCCGGGCAGCGGCTGGCCGTCGGCACGTTCCGCGACGAGACCGCGACCGGCTGGCAGACCCTGGTGTTCTCCGCGCCCGTCGCGGTCACCGGCAACACGACCTACATCGCGTCCTACTTCTCCCCCACCGGGCACTTCGCGGTCGACGCCGGCTACTTCGGCACGTCGGCCAGGTACCTGGAACCGTTGACCGGCCTGCAATCCGGCACCGACGGGCCCAACGGCGTCTTCCAGGTCGGCGCGGGTTTCCCCGACCGCACCGCCAACGACGCCAACTACTGGGTCGACGTCGTCTGGGCACCCGAAGCCGGACCCGACACCACCGCACCCGACCTGCTGTCGGTGGACCCCTTGCCGGGCAACGGCACGGCGTTCCTTCAGGGGATTCTCACGGCGTACTACGACGAGGTGCTCGACCCCGCGTCCGTCCAGTTCACGCTGACCGGCCCCGGTGGTCCGGTCGCCGCGCAGACCACGGTCCTCGGCAACGGGACGATCGCGAGGCTCACGCCCAACGCCGCGCTGTCCCCCGCCACATCCTACGTCGCGGCCGTGCGGGTCAAGGACGCCGCGGGCAACCAGACCGCCCAGTACACGTGGTCGTTCATCACGGGCAGGCCGCGTCCGGCCGACTGCCCTTGCACGCTCTGGCACGACTTCACCACGCCCGGCAACGACAGCGCGACCGACTCGGCCGCCGTCGAACTCGGCACGCGGGTCCGCTTCACCGGGCGGGGCGAGGTGCTGGGTGTCCGCTTCTACAAGGGTCCCGGCAACACCGGCACGCACACCGGCACGCTGTGGTCGGCCGCCGGCACGCCGTTGGCGACCGGGACGTTCACCAACGAGACGTCGGTCGGCTGGCAGACGCTGACGTTCAGCAGCCCGGTGGTCGTGGAGACCGGCACCGACTACGTGGTGTCGTACTACGCGCCCAACGGGCACTACTCCTACAACAACAGCTACTTCGTCAGCGGCAACCCGGTCTCCTACAGCCAGATCGTCGCGCCGGCCGACACCCAGAACGCGCGCAACGGCGCGTTCAAGTACGGCGGCGGGTTCCCGGACTCCGGGCACCTGGCGACGAACTACTGGGTGGACGTCATCTACGTCAACGGCACCAACGGCGACCACGTCCGGCCGACCGTCGACACCCGGACGCCCGCCCCGAACGCGACCGATGCCCCGTTGACCGGCACGGTTTCCGTCGGGTTCAGTGAAGCGATCGACACCGCGTCCACCTCGTTCCAGGTCGTGGACGACGGCGGTGCCGGGCTGTCCGGCGCGATCGCCTGGGCCGCTGACCGGAAGTCCTTCACGTGGACCGCGAACGGCGACTACACGCCCGGAACCCGTTACCGCGTAACGTTGAACGCGACGGACCCGAACGGCAACGGGCTGGTCGCCCCGGCGACGTGGACGTTCACCACCCAGGCCACCGCGCCCGGTGCGTCCTCGTTGTTCAGCACGGCGATCGTGCCGGAAGTGCTGTCCGGCTGGCCTCTCGGTGGCGCGCATGAACTCGGCATCCGATTCGGGTCGCCGTACAACGGTGTGATCAGCGCCATCAAGTTCTACAAGGGGCCGGGCAACACCGGCACCCACACCGGTTCGATCTGGAACGACTTCGGCACCCGGTTGGCGACCGGCACGTTCACCAACGAGACCGAGAGCGGCTGGCAGACGCTGACGCTCGACCCGCCGCTGGTGATCAGGAAGGACACGGTCTACGTGGCCTCGTACACCACGCCCACCGGCGTCCAGTCGTACACGCCGCGCTACTTCGACCGGCGCAGCCCGATCTCGGCCGGTCCACTGTGGACACCGGGTGGGGCGTACGCCAACGGCAGGTTCGGGCTCGACGGGGGCAGGTTCCCGTCGAGCTTCGACAGCGCCAACAACTGGGTCGACGTGAGCTTCACCCCGTACGCCGACCAGACGCCGCCGAACTTCACCGGCTACTCACCCAACCACCTCTCCACGGGCGTGGACCGCAACGTCTCCATCCGGGCGACGTACGACGAGCCGGTGACGTTGACCGGCACCAGGTTCGACGTCACCACCCGCGCGGCCGTGAAGCTCCAGGGCAACCTGACGCTGGAGGACAACGGCCACACGCTGGTGTGGACGCCGGTCGCGCCGTTGTCCCGGGAGAACAGGTATTTCGTCAGCATCTCGGCGTCGGATCCGAGCACGAACATCGGTCCGGAACTGGCGTTCAGCTTCGTGACGGGCACGGCGGCGTGTCCGTGCTCGGTGTTCAGCGAGGCCGAGCTGCCGGACCGGACCGAGCAGAACGACGGTAACGCGTACGAGCTGGGCATGAGCTTCACGCCGCAGGTGAACGGCAAGATCGCCGGCGTGAAGTTCCTCAAGTCGGCGAACAACACCGGCACCCACACCGGAAGTCTGTGGAGCCAGTCCGGCACGCTCCTCGCGACCGGCACGTTCACCGGCGAGACGGCCACCGGCTGGCAGACGCTGACGTTCGACACACCGGTGACGGTGACCGCCGGGGCCGTGTACGTCGTGTCGTACCACGCGCCCAACGGCCACTACAGCTGGAGCTGGGAGTACACGAACAAGCGGGTGTTCCCCGTGACCACGCCGGCACTACGGGGCCTCGGGAGCTTCTACCGGGCCGGTACGGGCTTCCCGAACCAGGACTTCCCGCCCGGTAGCTTCTGGGTCGACGTCGTGTTCACCACCGACTAGCGCGACGGCCGGTCGGGTGGGTGCACCGCCCACCCGACCGGTCACCCGTGCCGGGCCACTCCGCTCGGGACCAAAGCCGCCGGCTGTCGCGGTGCGGGGATCTCGACGGCAGCGGCCGGGGTGCTGCGGATGAGGACGGACAGGCCGCGTGCGGTGAGGGCGCAGAGCAGGAGCACGGTCGCGTCGCCGGCCGCCTGGGCGGTGAAGGCCAGTTCGCCGTGCCTGCCGAGCACGAACCCGGCCTGCAACGCCCAGCACACGACGGCCGTGGCGAGGGTCGCCGTGGTGGTGGAGAGCATCGCGACGGCGTCCACGACCACGACCAGCGCGACGAGCGACAGGACCGGCTGGTGGGTGGCTCCCAGGGCCACGGCCCCGGTCACGGCCGCGACGCCCAGCGCGGAACCCAGTGGGAAGGCGAATCCGGCGGGCATCGGTGGCGGGGTACGGCGCATGAGGCCAGTGGACCGCCGAATGCCCTGGTCGGGAAGTGTCGTTTGCGGATGTTGCACGCCCCCGTACGGTTTTCTGACGCCGTCTTGACGCCGGCAGAGCGCAACAACCCCGACGACCACCCGAACGCGGGTCATACCGAGTCGCCCGGCGCGGTGCCGGCGGTTCAGCCGACCCGGACGTCCGACCCGTCGAGCAGCCCGGTGGCGACGAGCGCGTCCCGGATCACCCGGGTCTCGTCCTCGTCCGCCTCCACCAAGGGCAACCGCAGGCCGCCGACCCGGTGCCCCAACAGGTTCAGCGCCGCCTTCACCGGAATCGGGTTGGTGGTCACGCTCAGCGCGGCGTACAGCGGCTGGAGCGCGGCGTCGATCGCGCTCCGCTGCTCCGGCTCGTCCACCATCCGCCGGAACACCTCGCCCGCGACCTGCCCGGCCACCAGGATGCCGCCGCACCCGCCCAGGTCGAGCGTCCGGGCGAACACGTCGTCGTTGCCCGCGTACAGGCCCAACCCGTCGATCGGGGCCAGCGCGGCGTTGTCGGACTGCTTGACGTAGTCGATCCGCTCGATCTGCGCCAGCTCGGCGAGCAGCTCGTTCGACACCGCCAACCCGGTCCGGGGCGGCACGTTGTACAGCACGACCGGCTTGTCGGTGGCCTTGGCGACCTCGGCGTAGTGCCGCAGCAGCCCCCGCCGGTTGGGGCGGTTGTAGTACGGCGTCACCGACAGCACGGCGTCCGCGCCCAGCTCGGTCGCCCGCTCCGTCAGCGCACAGGCACGTGCGGTGCTGTTCGACCCGGTCGAGGCGACGACGACCGCCCCGGCGGGCCGGTTCTCGCACGCCAACGCGATCAGCCGGAGGTGCTCGGCCTCGGTGAGGGTCGACGGCTCTCCGCTGCTGGCGCACACCACCACGCCGTCCGAACCGTGGGCGATCACGTGGTGGAACAGCTCCACGAACGCCGCTTCGTCCACGGCGAGGTCCGCGTCGAAAGGTGTCACGATGGCGGTGAGGATGCTTCCCAGGGACATGCCGTCATTGTGGCGCGCGGCGAGCCCTCGTCGTATGAGGCTTGCCCCGCCACCCGGTGACGGACACCGCTTTGCATGGCCATACACCGGTGTGCATATAATACGGCTCGTGTCCAAGGTGCTCACCTCCCTGCCTGTCGGCGAACGTGTCGGTATCGCCTTCTCCGGCGGCCTCGATACGTCGGTAGCGGTCGCGTGGATGCGGGAGAAGGGGGCGGTGCCCTACACCTACACCGCAGACATCGGCCAGTACGACGAGCCCGACATCGGCTCGGTGCCCGGACGTGCCACCGCGTACGGCGCGGAGGTCGGCCGGCTGGTCGACTGCCGGGCCGCCCTCGTGGAGGAGGGGCTGGCGGCGCTGGCCTGCGGCGCGTTCCACATCCGCTCCGGTGGCCGTGCCTACTTCAACACGACCCCGCTCGGGCGGGCCGTCACGGGCACGCTGCTGGTGCGGGCGATGCTCGAAGACGACGTGCAGATCTGGGGCGACGGCTCGACGTTCAAGGGCAACGACATCGAGCGGTTCTACCGCTACGGGCTGCTGGCCAACCCGTCGCTGCGGATCTACAAGCCGTGGCTGGACGCCGACTTCGTCACCGAGCTCGGCGGTCGCAAGGAGATGTCCGAGTGGCTGCTCGCCCGTGACCTGCCCTACCGGGACAGCACGGAGAAGGCGTACTCCACCGACGCGAACATCTGGGGCGCGACGCACGAGGCCAAGTCGCTGGAACAACTCGACACCGGCATCGAGATCGTCGAGCCGATCATGGGCGTCCGGTTCTGGGACTCCGAGGTGGAGATCCCGGCCGAGGACATCACCATCGGCTTCGAGAACGGCCGGCCGGTCACCATCAACGGCAAGGAGTTCGGCAGCGCCGTCGACCTGGTGCTGGAGGCCAACGCCATCGGCGGCCGGCACGGGCTGGGCATGTCCGACCAGATCGAGAACCGGGTCATCGAGGCCAAGAGCCGGGGCATCTACGAGGCCCCCGGCATGGCCCTGCTGCACGCCGCCTACGAGCGGCTGGTCAACGCGATCCACAACGAGGACACCCTCGCCAGCTACCACAACGAGGGCCGCCGGCTGGGTCGGCTGATGTACGAGGGCCGCTGGCTGGACCCGCAGGCGCTGATGCTGCGCGAGTCGCTCCAACGCTGGGTCGGCACGGCGGTGACCGGCGAGGTGACGCTGCGGCTGCGGCGCGGCGAGGACTACTCGATCCTGGAGACGTCCGGCCCGTTGTTCAGCTACCACCCGGACAAGCTGTCCATGGAACGGACCGAGGACGCCGCGTTCGGGCCGGTCGACCGGATCGGCCAGCTCACCATGCGCAACCTCGACATCGCCGACTCGCGGGCCAAGCTTGAGCAGTACGCGGGGCTGGGCATGGTCGGCAGCGGGCACCCGACGCTGATCGGCGCGGCCCAGGCGGCGTCGACCGGCCTGATCGGCGCGATGCCGGCGGGTGGCGCCCAGGCGATCGCCTCGATCGGCACGGCCCCCGACCACGCCGAACTGCTCGACTTCGCCGCGATCGAGTCCGGCAACGACTGACCGTCCGCGGTGGTCCTGTTGCGACACCGCTCCCCGGAGGCATCGGCGACCGAGTCCAGTCCGGAATGGACAGTGCTCCAGCCGAAAGGCTTCCACTCCAACACCTTCGGCTGGCCGCGGCGGAGACGTCGCGAGACCGACCGAAGAAAGGCTATTCCCCCGACGGGAGCGGGAACGGGCGGTGGGGCAGGGTGTGGTGCCAGGTGAGCGGCTCGTCCGGCACGTGCACCCAGCCCTGTCTCGGCACGGAGCCGATCTGGATGTTCACCAGGGGCGCGAAGGACGGGGCCGCGATGCCGTCGTAGCCGTGGTGCACCACCGACCAGTACAGGTCGTCGGAGACCACCAGCACCAGGGGCGCGCCGGTCTCCCGCAGCGCCAGCTTCAGCCGGGGCGCGTTGAGCAGGCGGCACGCGACGTCCAGCAGTTCGCCGAACTGGCCGCGCCGGTCGAAGTGCACCTCGCCCGCGTGCACCACGGCCCGCAGCCGCATCGCCACCTCCGGGTACCGCGCGTTGTGCCGGGCGAGCAGCCTGCTCAACTCGGGCACGACCGCGGCCAGCAGCAACGTCTTCGGCACCCGGTCGGACGGGCGGATGAGGGCGATCACGCCGTCGCCGAGGTCCACCAGCCGGTCGACGTCGTCGTCGGCCACCCCGTGGACCGCGAGCGCCTCGGTGAGCGCCTCGTACATGACCTCCCGCAGCACGGGCTTCTCCCGGTTGGTGCGGCTCGTGGAGCCCTCCATGTCCACCCCGAGCGCGATGCGGTAGACGGGGTGGCGTACCTGTGCGTTGCCCATGCAGGAACGGTCCCGCTCCCGCATTCCCAGGAACAAGCGGTGCCGTGTCCCGGATTCGCGGGTTTCACTCCTCCACGCCGATGCCGTGCTTCCGCGCCTTCTCCACGGCCTCGGCCCGGTGGCCGACCTGGAGCTTGTTCTGGATCTCCAGCACCCGGTTCGCCACCGTCTTGGGCGTCAACTGCAACTCGGCGGCGATCCGCTGGTTCGTCAGCCCTTTCACCATCAGCACAAGCGTGCGGTACTCGGCTTTGGTGAGCCGGAACGGCAGGACGCCGTCGGGCCGCGGGCCCTGCTGGTCGAGCAGGGCCCGGCCGACGCGCAGGTCGAGCACCATCTTGCCCTCGGCGACCGTGCGCACCGCCTGCACGATGCCGTTCTCCTCTTTGCACAGGTAGCCGGTCGCCCCGGCCTTCAACGCCGCCCGAGCGTGCTCCGGCTCCTCGAACATGGACAGCACGAGGATCCTGGTGTCCGGCACCCGCTCCACGATGAGGCGGATCACGTCCGGCCCGCAGAACTCCGCCTCGTTGCCGTCGGCCCGCGGTATCCGCAGGTCGATCAGCACCAGGTCGGGCCGGTCGCGCTCGACCAGCGCGACCGCTTCCGCGCCGTTCGCGCAGTCGCCGACCACGTGGATGTCACCGGCGTCCTCCAGTTCGCTGCGCAGGCCCCGGACGAAGATCGGGTGATCGTCCACGACCAGGACCTTGAGTCCGGTGTGCATAGTGCGCTCCCAGCACGCTGGTGACACGACGGCAGTGGGTCCCGTCACCACGCGCCCCGCGCCGGTCAACCCGGTCCGAACGGGATGCGCGCCGTGACCCGGGTACCGGGGGTCGATCGTTCGACGCGGAACTCCCCGCCGAGATCCTGGCAGCGTTCCTTCATGGATTCCAGCCCCACCCCGGCGGCCGGGTCCTCCGGTATGCCCCGGCCGTCGTCGGTGACGACCAGTTTGAGACCGGCGTCGGTGCGGATCACGTCCACCCGGCACTCCGAGGCGCCGGCGTGGTGGACGACGTTCGCCAGCGCCTCGCTGATCACCAGGAAGGCGGCCCACTCGACGGCGGACGGGATGCCGTCCAGCCGCCCGGTGGGCACCACCCGCACCGCCAGGTCGCCCTCGAAGCGCTCGGCCTGCCTGGTCACCGCGTGCACCAGGCCCAGCCGAAGATCGAGCGCCTGTGCGCTGCGCACCACTCGGCGCACCGTGCCGGTGAGCGTCTCCAGGTCGGCGACCGCGTCGCCCAGCCGTCTTCGGGTCCGCTCGTCGTAGTGGTCGATCGTCTTGAGCACCACGCTCACCTGCTTGCGGATGCCGACGACGCTGGGGCCGATGATGTCGTGCAGGTCGTTGCTGATCCGGTGCAGCTCCTCCCGGCGCTTGCGCTCGAACCGCGCGTCGGCCTCGCGCAACGCCAGGGCCAGCCGCGCCGAGTGCACCGCCGGGGCGGCATGGCCCGCCATGTCGGCCAGCAGCCGGCACTCGCGCGGACGGAGCTTCTCGTCCGGTGCCCGTGCCTCCGCGACCAGCACGCCGATCCGCTTCCCGCTGTGCCGCAGCTCCACCTGGTGCTGGTCCCATCCCGACGAGTGCCCGTGCACGGCCGACGGCCCGGGGTCCGCCCCGTCCAGGTGCACGGCGACGTAAGGCAGCTTCAACGCCTTGCCGACGAACGCCGCGACCACGGGCAGCAGTTCGTGCGGACGCAGCGGGTGGGCCAGCGTGCGTCCCAGTTCGACCAGCGCCCGGTACGGGTCGGAACGGTCGCCGAACAGCCACCGGGCGAGCGCACGGTGGAGCACGCGGTGCAGTGGCGCGAGCACCGCCACCACCGCGACCGTGGCGACCACGTTGGCACGGGTGGGCACGTTCGCCGTGGTGAGCAACACGATCGCCGTGTACGCGCAGACGAGCAGCGCGCCGAGCAGCCCGTACAGCAGCGTGCGGTGGATGATCAGTTCGATGTCGTACAGCCCGTGGCGGACGATCACGATCACCACCGCCACCGGGAACGCGGCGGCAGCCGCCAGCCACGCGCCCCAGGCCGCGCCGGACACCAGTTCCAGGACCTGCGCCGGCACGACCACCAGGGTGCCCATCAACGCCCACCACACCACCCGGCGCTGCGAACCCCGGGCCCGCCGCCACCGCACCACGAGGGACACCACCGCGACCGCCAGCGCGACCGCGAAGGCGACGAACCCGGTGGCCGCCAGCGACACCGGAGCGCCACGCCGGGCCGTGCGACTGGCGAACTGCTGCCAGAACACGACCGGATCGACCCACGCCGCCCAGCCGATCCCGACCACCGGCAGCACCACCCCGACCCCGGCGACCGCCACGGCGGCCCACCACCACCGACCGGGTGGCCGCCCGGTGGGGAACAGCAGCAGCGCCACCGGCAGCAGCGCGTAGGTGGGCCACCAGATCCAGGTGCCTGCCCACGCCACCCACCGCTCGTCCGGCAGCGCCGCCGCCCCGGCCGCGACCGCGCCGCACACCCCCATCGCCAGCACGACCCACCCCACGGCGTTGCGCCGTGCGTAGGCGACGATGCGCTCGCCCAGCAGGCAGTACACGATCGCGATGAACCAGTTGTGCGGGTGCGACGGCGTGGCGGCGGCACCCGCGTGCACGGCCGTCGCCACCACCATCAGGCCGGCCGCGCCGCCCGCGAGCAGCCGGGAGCCGACCACCGCCCCGCCGTCCCGCCCGGCTCTCGCCGTCGGCCCGGCCAACATGCTTCCCCCTGCGAAGAATCCGCGCACCCGACGTCTGATCACGATGTGCCGTTGAGCCAGTGCCAGAAGTTGTGGCACGGGGAACCCTGGTCCCGCGTCTCGATGCCGCCGGAGTCGAGCTCGACCGACCCGGCCAGCCCGCCTCCGCTCAGCTTGACGCCGTTCGCCGGGTGGAGGTGCGGGTGCCGGTGCACGCCGTTCTCACCATCGGTCACCCGGCCGCCCGCGTGTTTCCAGTCGGACAGGGCCTGCCGCATCGTCGCCAGGTCCGGCAGCAGCTCCGGCCCGACCAGTTGCCCGTGGGTCTTCTCGAACCAGCTCAGCCCCGCGCGCAGCCGTTCCGCGTCGAACGGGACGTGGACGGCGTGGGGAACGGGGAAGTGCGGGTTGCCGGCCGGTGCAGCCGCCGCGTAGGCGAGGAACGTCTCGTACCACTGTGCCAAATCGCCCAGGACGGGGTGGGATACCTGTCCCCGGTCTTCGGTGGGTGCGGACATCAGTCGTCCTCCGGTCTGCCGGTGTCGTCGTGGTGGAGCCTCCCAATCCCGCAGTCCCGGGAGCGAGGGATCGCCTTCCCGTATTCCCGGGAGCTGTCGGTCCGGCCGCACGAGCCGATCGCGCGACACGGAATTGCCGGCGCCCGGACAATGGACCCGACCGGTTTTCGGCGGTTCCGTTGTCCGTAATGGACACATGATGAACCCCTTTGCCATCGCCGGCAACCCGAATCTACCTGCGACAACAGCACTTCCGCACTATTGCGGCGATCAGAAGGGCCGGTTTGCGAACCTACGGACGAGTAACCGAAGAGGCCGAAAAGAATCGCCCTAGCAGCTTTCCGGAAAAGCCGACAAGGTCATCTGACACAGAGCGGACGCGGTCCAAAAAATTCACTCGACCGAGTGCCGCTCAACATAATCACGAAATGCCCGGCACAGGTCAGCAGGCGGTCAGCGGCCGGTCAGGTCGCCGTGATTCGCCCGGACGGCGGATCAGCGGTTGGTCAGCGGGCGGTCAGGTTGCGGCTTGACGGTGAGGACATCGGACTTCTCCACTCACCGAGGGGCACCATGACCGCCAAACGCACGGCCGTCCTGACGATCGCGGCCATCGCGATCGCCACGATCACCACCCCGACCGCGTCCGCCGCGACCTGCACCACGAGCTACCTGCCGCTGCCCGCCGGCCTGCCCGGCGGCTCGGTCACGGTCGCCGACAGCGGCGGTGGCTACGCGGGCTACGGCTACATCGTCAAGAGCGGCCTGTCCTACACGGCGCACGCGCTGCGCTGGTCCGACGGACAGGTCACCGACCTCGGCAACCTGGCCGGCGCGGGCAGCGACGTCGTCGTGACCGGCGTGAACCGGCAGGGCACCGTGGTCGGCTGGGCCGCCGGACCGCGCGGATTCCGTTCCCGCAACGGCAGACTGGAATCCCTGCCGCTGCCCGCCGGCGCGACCCGCACGCAGGCCGAGGGCATCAACGACAACGGCGACATCGTGGGCAGCGTCGCCGCCGTCCAGCCGGACACCAAGCCGTGGGCCGTCCACACGCCCGTGCTGTGGCCCGCCGACGGCTCCGCGCCGGTCAAGCTGACCGGCCTGCCGACCACCGGGCAGGCGAAGGCCACGGCCATCGACCAGGACGGCACGGTCCTGATCGAGTACTACCCGAAGCGCGACGACCCATTCGCCGCCACGGCCCTGTACCTGTGGAAGGCGGGCACGGTCCGCAAGCTCGCCAACCCGCCCGACACGACCACTGTGGAGGGCAAGGAACTGTCCAACGGCCGCGTGGTGGGCCAGACGTACCCGGCGTCGGGCTACAACGGCCGGGGCGTGCTGTGGGACCAGGACGGCACCCCGTCCCGCCCGGCGACCAGCGCCTACCTCAGGTCGATCAACCGCTCGGGCCAGTCGATCGGCTGGTCGCTCGGCACCCCGGGCACCTACGCGGCGTGGCAGCTCGACACCCTGACCGCCAGGCTGACCGACAAGCCGAGCGTCGAGGTGTCCGCCGACAACGGCGCCATCGGCGGTCGAAGCGTCGTCGGCTCGGCGTCGTACTCCAGCCCCACGATCTGGCGTTGCGGATAGCCGGCGGTGGGGGTCGCACCGACCCCCACCCCGTAGTACGCCCATGGCCCGGCCATTCCGACAATCGGTCCGGCCGACCGGACCGCACCCCACCCGAATCCCCTGGAATGACCGGAAAGATCCGCGCGGACATCACCCACCGCCGGCCCTGACCAGGCAGGGTGCGGTGTGGGTATTCCTCCCGGCAGCCGAATGGCCGGCACAGGCCGCAGTTTTCGGTAATCACCTCGAATGTGTGGCACCACCGGGCGCGGAGATCGATCACGCGATACTGTTCGCATCGGTTTCCACGGCGGAACGGCGAGGGATTCATGTCGGACGGACCCGGCTTAGCAGGGGTGTGGGGCGTCGGCCAGCTCATCGCGTCGTTGGTGCGACGTCCTCGGGGCGAGAGCCGTCCACTGCCGATCGTCGTGGCGCTCGGGCCGCGCGGCGCGGGGAAGACGGAGCTGCTGAAGGCGGTCGACGCCGGCTACGCGGATCAGGTGCCGAGGGTGTCGCTGGACTTCGAGGCGGAGTCGGCCGACAGCACGTCGGCGGAGGTCGTGCGCAGGCTCGCCCTCGGCCTCGGCCGGTACTGCCCGCAGTTCGGCCGGCTGCCGTTCCCGCTGGTCGGGATCTGCACGGCGGTCGCCGCCGCGCCGGACGACCTCGGGCAGCTGTTCCCGGGCCGGGACCTCCAGGCCATCGGCGAGTCCGTCCAGTCCATCCTGAACCTCGCCCTCGGGTCGACCGAGTGGCTGACGGCGCTGCACGCCCTGGTGCGGCTGATCGGCATCGCCAACCACCGCCGGGTGCTGCGGCGGCTGCGCCGGATGTCCCCGGGCCGGGGTGACGCCTGGGACGTCCTGGTGGCGCTCCGCGAGGCCGTCAAAGGCGGCGCGGCGGGCCAGGACTCGGTGGACCGCACGATCGCGCGGGCGTTCCACGACGACCTCCGGGAGGCGTTCACCGGGTGGCTGGACGAGCGGCGGCGCACCGCGAACTGCCTGGTGCTGCTGGACAACGTGCACGTGCCCGCCGGCCGGCGGTTCCTCGACGTGCTGGTCGACACGGCGGGCGGGCAGCCGGGCCCGGTGGCGTTCGTCGCGACCAGCCGGCAGTGGAACCCGGTGTGGAACGCCCAGTGGCAGCGTCCCGGGATACCCGCCACCAAGGCCACCGACCTCCCGCTCCCGTCGGCCGCCGCCGACGTGCCGGCCGCGTGGCGCGACGGCCGGCTCCCCGCACCGCCCTGGCTCCTGCTGCGCCTGGGCGAACTGTCCGCGAAGGACACTGCCGCCGTCCAGCGGGAAGCCCGCACGGGCTCGGTCCTCGGCCGTGCGCCGTCCTTCGTCCACCGGCTGACCGGCGGACTCCCCTGGGCCGTGCGGCAGGTGGTCGACGTGGCGCGGACGCTGCCGAAGGACCTGCCCGTCGAGGAGTTGCGCGGCCTGCTCGCGATCACCCGCGAGGAGGGCGACCGGAACGTGACGCTGGTCGACCGCAGCGTGCGATACCTGTTGCGGGACGGCGGTTTCAGCTCGTCCGAGGTGGAGGACCTGACGGCCGCGAGCGCCACCCGCGGGGTCGAGTTCCTGTCCGACACCCGGTTCCTGGGCGCGGACCTGCCCTACGCCGTGGACGCGCCGCGGGCGAAGCTGGTCAACAGCCTGCTCCTGCACCGCACCGACGACGACCCGCCGCGGATAGTGCTCGAACCGTGGCTGCGCCACATCCTGCTGCACCGCCTCGCGGAACGCCCGGACGACCACCGGGACAGCTGGAACAAGGTGCACTCCCGCTGCCGCCGGTACTACCTGGAACACTCGCGCACGGTCGACGCGCTCTACCACGGCCTGGCGCTGGGCGACATCGGCGCGGTGGTGGACCACCTCGGCGGGCTGCTGCGCGGGCCCCTGGACCGGTCGGCGGGCTGGACGTGGATCGACACGTTCGAGACGATCACCAGCGCGCCGAACCGGCTGCCGAAGGACGTCGAGCCACGCCGGCAGGTCGAGCGGCTCATCGCCGACCGGGACGCCGACAGCCCGCTGGCGCGGCTGGTCGTGGCGCGCTGGCTGCACCAGGACCCGCTGGGCGATCCGGCCGAGCACCTCAGACCCACGATCGCCGCGAGCATGCGCCTCATCGCCGGGGACGCCCGCGGCGAGGGCGCCATCGTGTTCCAAGACCGCGCGGAGGAGTACGCACAGTGGAGGTAACAACGCACGTCCCGCCGCTCCCGCCGTGGCGCAGGCCCAAGCTGTACCTGATCGTCGGGATCGTGGTGGTCCTCGTCGCGGGCGGCTTCGTGGCGTGGCGGGGACTCCTCCAGGCCCGGCAGTGCGCGGAGGGCGTGGCGCGCATGGACAACGGGGAGTGCGTGGGCGTCACGGACGGGAGCTTCGAGTTCGACCCGGGACTCGCCGGGGTCCAGCGCCTGATCCACGCGGAGAACGAGGCGGTCCGCACCTCCGGCAAGCAGTACGTCAGTGTCGCGCTGATGGTGGCGATGACGTTGTCCGAACACGATTCGACCCCGATCGAGTGGGTCAGGCACCACTTGCAGGGCGCGTACCTCGCGCAGTACCGCGCGAACCACGACGCCGCCACCGGGGACCAGCCGCAGGTCCGCCTGCTGCTGGCCAACCCCGGCACCGTGCTGGCCCAGTGGGCGCCGGTGGTCGAGGAACTGGACCGCCGGAAGGCGGCGCCGGACAACCTCGTCGCGGTCACCGGCTTCGGGCTGAGCCTCGCCTCGGCGAAGGCCGCCATGGTGCGCCTGTCCGAGTTGAACATCCCGGTGTTCGCGTCCACGCCCACCTCCGACGACCTGCGCGACATCAAGGGCCTGCTGCGGATGGCACCCGCCAACTCCGACCAGGCGCGCGCCGCCGCGAACTACGTCAAGGCCACGGCCACGACGGCACTGCTGATCCAGGACAACGCGCCGGCCGAGCTGTACCCGAAGACGCTCGCCGACTCGTTCACCGCGACGTTCATCGGCGACGGCCGGCGCTTCGCCGCGCAGGGCGAGTACTTCGACTCCCGGCTGGAGGGCGTCGGCACGACGTTCCTCAAGATGATCCCGAACATCTGCACCAGCAGGCCGGACGTCGTGTACTTCGCCGGGCGGGGCAAGCACCTGCTGATGCTCGTCGCACAGCTGACCAACCGCAACTGCAAGGACCTCCCGATCAGGATCCTGACCGGCGACGACCTGTCGACGGTGGTGCTCCCGAAGGACGACGCGAAACGGGCGCGCGAAGCGGGGGTGGAACTGCTCTTCACCGTCAACGCCCACCCCGACGCGTGGGAGAAGGCCCCGCAGGCGTTCGACAGCGCGGCGACGTCCTACCTGCGGGACCGCATCTGCACCATCTGCTTCCCGGCGGTGTTCCCCGACGACTCCCTGGAAGACGGCAGCGCCATCCTGTCCTACGACGCCGTCGTGACCGCCGTACGGGCGATCCGGAACGCGGTGGGCAACCCGGGTGAACGGGTGACGCACGAGAAGACCCTCCAGCAGGCGGGCCTCCTGCACGACCAGAACGCCGTGGCCGGTGCCAGCGGTCGGCTGTCCTTCGACCCGCACGGCTCCCCGATCGGCAAGGTGGTGCCGATCATGCGCCTCACCGCCGACGGCACCGCCGAGTTCGTCCACCTCGCCTCGGCCTGAACCCGTCGCCGCACGGCCCGGCGTGGCGCCGGCCGTCGTCGGCGCACCGCCAGGGATGATTTACCGACCGAACGGTCTGTATTACCGTGGCACCCGGGGCACGGCTCGCGCACCGACCGGAGTCGTGGGGCACACCGCCGACCGAAAGGACATCCCGACAGTGAGCGCACTGCTGGAGAGCTACGTCGCGGGCCGCTGGTTCCGCGCAGACGACGACGGCGAACCGCTCCTGGACGCCGCGACCGGCGAAGAGGTCGCCCGGCTGTCCAGCCGGGGGCTCGACCTGGAGCAGATGGTCGGGCACGCCCGGCGGGTCGGCGGGCCGGCCATCCGCGAACTGACCTTCCATCAGCGCGCGGGCCTGCTCAAGGCGCTGGCCAAGCACCTGAGCGCGGACAAGGACGAGTTCTACGCCCTGTCCCTGCGCACGGGTGCCACCAAGCGCGACTCGCTGGTCGACATCGACGGCGGGTTCGGCACCGTGTTCAGCTACGCGAGCAAGGGCGTCCGAGAACTGCCCAACGACACCGTCGTGCTCGACGGCGGGCTGGAGCGGCTGGGCCGGGAGGGCACGTTCCTCGGGCAGCACGTCTACACCTCGCGCCACGGCGTGGCCGTGCAGATCAACGCGTTCAACTTCCCGGTGTGGGGGATGCTGGAGAAGCTGGCCCCCGCGTTCCTGTCCGGGCTGCCCAGCATCGTGAAGCCCGCCGGCCAGACCGCCTACCTCACCGAGGCCGTGGTCCGCCGGATCATCGGGTCCGGCATCCTCCCGGAGGGTTCACTGCAACTGCTCTCCGGCGGCCCGGCCGGCCTGCTCGACGTGCTGGACGAGCAGGACTCGGTGGCTTTCACCGGTTCCGCGCACACCGCGACGATCCTGCGCAACCACCCGTCGGTGCTGCACGGCGGCGTCCGGCTGGGCGTGGAGGCCGACTCGCTGAACTGCTCGATCCTCGGGCCCGACGTGACCGTGGACGACCCGGAGTTCGACCTGTTCGTCAAGGGTGTGGTCGCCGAGATGACGTCGAAGGCGGGCCAGAAGTGCACCGCGATCCGGCGCGCGATCGTGCCCGAGTCGATCGCCGACGCGGTCGTCGGGGCGATCGGTGCCCGGCTGGCGAAGGTGACCGTCGGCAATCCCGGGCACGAGGGCGTGCGGATGGGCGCGCTGGCGAGCCTCGGCCAGCGCCGGGAGGTGCGCAAGGCGGTCGAGTCGCTGCGGGCGTCGGCGGACCTGGTGTTCGGCGACCCGGACAGCGTCGGTCTGGTGGACGGGGATGCCGAGCGCGGCGCGTTCCTGTCCCCGATCCTGCTGCGGGCCCGCGCGGACGCCGCCGAGCCGCACGACGTCGAGCCGTTCGGGCCGGTCAGCACCGTGCTGACCTACCGTTCCACGGCCGAGGCGATCACGCTGGCGGCACGCGGCAAGGGCAGCCTGGTCGGCTCGCTGGTCACCCACGACCCGGACGTGGCCCGCCAGGTCGTGCTCGGCGTCGCGCCGTGGCACGGCCGGATCCTGGTGCTCGACCGGGACGACGCGGCGGAGTCCACCGGCCACGGCAGCCCGCTGCCGATGCTGGTGCACGGCGGTCCGGGCCGGGCGGGCGGCGGCGAGGAGCTGGGCGGCGTCCGGGGTGTGCTGCACCACATGCAGCGCACCGCGATCCAGGCGTCGCCGGACATGCTGACCGCGATCACCGGCCGGTGGACGACGGGTTCGCGGCGGACCGTCGAGGACCTGCACCCGTTCCGGAAGTCGTTGGCGGAGCTGAGGATCGGCGACACGGTCGAGTCCGCCGCCCGGCAGGTGACGCTCGCCGACATCGACCACTTCGCGGAGTTCACCGGCGACACCTTCTACGCCCACACCGATCCCGAGGCCGCCGCCGCGAACCCGTTGTTCGGCGGCATCGTGGCGCACGGCTACCTGGTCGTGTCGCTGGCGGCGGGGCTGTTCGTCGAGCCGAACCCCGGTCCGGTGCTGGCCAACTTCGGCGTGGACAGCCTGCGGTTCCTGACCCCGGTGAAGGCGGACGACACGATCGCGGTGAAGCTGACGGTCAAGCAGATCACGCCGCGGACCAACGCCGAGTACGGCGAGGTGCGGTGGGACGCCGTGGTCACCAACCAGGCCGGCGAGCCGGTGGCCACGTACGACGTGCTGACCCTGGTCGCCAAGACCTGGCCGGCCACACAGGACTGACCACGTCCGGCCCGGCGGTTCCGGCCGCCGGGCCTTGACAGGTCCGGGAACGCTGCCTTTACTGGGCGGCACGATTAACCGTCCATTCGGTCAGTAATAGAGGTGGATACCGGGATGCCGCACCCCTCGCCCACGGTCGTGCCGGCGGTCCGCGCGATGTACGCGGACGACGTCGCCTCGCGGTCGCTGGGCATCGAAGTGCTGGAGGCCGCGGACGGACGCGCCGTGGCCCGCATGACCGTGACGGAGCAGATGGCCAACGGGCACGGCATCGCGCACGGCGGGCACCTGTTCCTGCTGGCCGACACCGCGTTCGCGTGCGCCTGCAACAGCCACGGCCCGGTGACCGTGGCGGCGGGCGCGGAGATCGTCTTCGTCCGGAGCGCGCGGACGGGCGACGTGCTGGTCGCCACCGCCGAGGAACGCGTCCGGTACGGCCGCAACGGCGTCTACGACGTCACCGTGCACCGCGAGCACGACGGCGAACGGGACGTGGTGGCCGAGTTCCGGGGCCGCAGCCGCACGATCGAAAGGCAGGAGTCCCGATGACCACGGGCACCAAGCGCCTGGGGACGTCGCCCGGAGCGGACGAGCTCTCCGCCGCCGAGCGGATGAGCGTGGACGAGCTGCGCGCCCTCCAGCTCGAACGTCTACAGTGGACTCTCCGGCACGCCTACACCAATGTGCCGTGCTACCGCAGGAAGTTCGACGAGGCCGGCGTGCACCCGGACGACTGCCGCGAACTGGGCGACCTGGCGAAGTTCCCGTTCACCACCAAGCACGACCTGCGCGACAACTACCCGTTCGGCATGTTCGCCGTGCCGCAGGAACAGATCAGCCGCGTCCACGCGTCCAGCGGCACCACCGGCAAGCCGACCGTCGTCGGCTACACCGCGGCCGACATCGACACCTGGGCGACGGTGATCGCGCGGTCCATCCACGCGGCGGGCGGGCGGCCGGGCCACAAGGTGCACGTCGCCTACGGCTACGGCCTGTTCACCGGCGGCCTCGGCGCGCACTACGGTGCGGAGAAGCTCGGCTGCACCGTGATCCCCGCGTCCGGCGGCATGACCGCGCGCCAGGTGCAGCTGATCAACGACTTCCGGCCCGAGATCATCATGGTCACGCCGTCCTACATGCTCACGCTGCTGGACGAGTTCGAGCGGCAGGGCGTCGACCCGGCGGCGAGTTCGCTGCGGGTCGGGATCTTCGGCGCGGAGCCGTGGACCGAGCAGATGCGGCTGGAGATCGAGCAGCGGCTGGACCTGCACGCCGTGGACATCTACGGCCTGTCCGAGGTGATGGGTCCCGGCGTGGCGCAGGAGTGCGTGGAGACCAAGGACGGCCTGCACGTCTGGGAGGACCACTTCTACCCCGAGGTGGTCGACCCGCTGGATCTCGATGTGCTGCCCGAGGGCGAGAACGGCGAACTGGTCTTCACGTCGCTGACCAAGCAGGCCATGCCCGTCATCCGGTACCGCACCCGCGACCTGACCACGCTGCGCCCCGGCACCGCCCGCCCGGCGTTCCGCCGGATGGACAAGGTCACCGGCCGCAGCGACGACCTGATCATCCTGCGGGGCGTCAACGTCTTCCCGACCCAGATCGAGGAGATCGTGCTGCGCGTCGACGGCCTGTCCCCGCACTTCCAGCTCCACCTGACCCGGGCGGACCGGCTGGACCGGCTGGCGGTGCGCGTCGAGGCCCGGCCGGGTGCGACCGCCGAACAGCGCTCGGCTGCTGCTTCGGCCCTGATCGCGCAGGTCAAGGACGGCGTCGGGGTGACCGTGTCGGTGGAGGTGACCGATCCCGACACCCTGGAGCGGTCGGTCGGAAAACTGAAGCGGATCGTGGACGAGCGCCCGAAGTAGCTCCGCACACCGGGCTGACCAGGCCGTTTGGGAGACTGCCGACCATGACACGCGCAGCGGCACAGGACGGCAAGGCCGCCACCGGCAGGCGTCGGGGGCGGCCCGGCTACGACCTGGAGACCGTGCTGGCGGTCGCGGCCAAGCTGTTCTACGAGCGCGGCTACGACGGCACCAGCATGGAGGACCTGGCCCGGCGGCTGGGCGTCACCAAGTCCGCCATCTACCACCACGTCGCGGGCAAGCAGGAGCTGCTCAAGCTGGCCGTGGACCGGGCGCTGGACGGCCTGTTCGGCGAGGTGGACAAGCTGGCCGCGGTGGACGGCCGGGCGGTCGACCGCCTGGAACACCTGGTGCGCGGCAGCGTGCGGGTCCTGGTCGACGAACTGCCGTTCGTGACCCTGCTGCTGCGCGTGCGGGGCAACACGAAGGTGGAACGCGACGCCCTGTCCCGCCGCCGCGAGTTCGACCACCTGGTGACCGACCTGGTGAGGCAGGCGGCGGAAGAGGGCGACCTGCGCACGGACGTGGACCCGGCCACCACCGCCCGCCTGCTGTTCGGCATGATCAACTCACTGATCGAGTGGTACCGGCCGCGCGGCGGCCTGACGCCGGCCGAACTCGCCGACACGGTGGCGACCGTCGCCTTCGACGGCCTGCGCGTCCGCGCTTCCTGACAGCTCCGCGCCGCCCCTGGTGGACCTGGTCGGGCGATCGCAGGCTCGGAACCCGTACTTTGACGGAAAGCCGTCGGCCGGGCTTCGCCACAATGCGCCCACATGAGCGACGACGACCAGGTCCCGGACGAACTCCGCCTGATCCCGCCCGTGAACGCCGCCGACGGCACGTTCTCCGGCGTCCAGGCGGGCGTGATCCACGGCGGGGTGCAGTTGGGGGTCGACCGGACGCCCAAGCTCGTCGTGCTGCGGGCCACCCGGACGGAACTGGACGACGTGCGGCGGTACTTCCAACCGCCCGGCGGGTACGCCTCCGCACAGCGGACCCTCGACTCACGCGGCGTGGTCGTCCTCATCGGCCCGGGCACCGGTCGCTCCTACACCGCGCGGCGGCTGCTGCTGGACGTCGGGTCGGACGAGGTGGTCGAGGCCAACCGGGAGCGCCCGCTGGGCACGTTCGACGACCTGACAGCCGGTACCGGCTACGTGTGGGACGTGCGGGAGTCGGCGCGCAACCCGTTCGACCGGGCCGAGTTCGAGCGGGTCACCCGGCTGGTGCGGGCGGTCGGCTGTCACCTGGTGATCGTGCTGGACGCGGCCGTGCAGGCCCCGGCCGAGGCGGCCGACCACGTGGTGCCGCTGATCGCGCCGCCCGCGCACGACGTGGCCAAGGCGGAGCTGCGGCGGCTGTGCCCGACGGATCTCGACGGTCCGCTGCGGGTGCTCACGGCCGACCTCGAACTGGAGGACAAGGCGGCACCGGAGAAGGCGGTGCGCGCGGCGGGGCTGGCCGTGCTGGTGCACGAGGGGCTCGACCCGCGTGAGGCGACGGCCAAGCTGCGCGAACACGTGGAGCAGGCCGTGGAGCGGCACCTGGCGGAACGCACCGAGCTGGAGTTCGCACTGTCGTTCGCCGTGGCGCTGCTGGAGAACCAACCGTACGACGAGGTGATGGCGCGGGCGCTGCTGCTGGACGAGGCGCTGCGTCAGGCGGGCCACGAGGACGGCGAACCGTTGCGGCACCGGGCGTTCTCACTGTCCAAAAAGGATCTGCTGACGGCGGTCGAAGCGACCACGACCGTCCGCGACCACCCCGACTACCCCGGCTTGCAGGAGGAGACCGTCCACTTCACCCGCCAGGGCTGGTCGGGCGCGGTGCTGCGCAGGCTGTGGCGCGAATACCCGCTGGCGCACGAAGTGCTGTGGCGCTGGATGAGCGACCGCGACATGATCACCCGCTTCCCCGACGCCGTGCAGCGCGCGGTGGTCACGATCGTCACCGAGATCCCCGCCCACGAGCCGCTCCAACTGGTGGACAACCTCGCCGGTCGAGGCGCGGTGGCACACCAGGGACTCGCGGCGTCCGTGGTCGTGCGGTTGGACGAGCGGTACGGCGACCTCGTCTCGCGCACGGTCGAGGCGTGGACCGAGGGCACGGCCTACCAGCAGGCCACCGCAGTGTGGTTCAGCCTCAACCTGTCCGAGGCCCGCCCGCTGCCCGACTCGCTGCGCAGACTGGAACTGATCGCCAGGTCGCCGAAGTGGACCCCGCGCAACGCGGTGGTGGCGGCCGTCCTGGACCTGTTGAAGACCCAGGACCACCGGGCGCCGGTGCTGGACGCGGTGGCGTCCTGGACCGCGAACCGCCGGCTGACCCACGTCGCCCTGCCGCTGGCGATGTGGATAACCGGCTACTTCCCGTACTCCTTGACCGCCGACCTGACCACGTCCCACCCGGACCGGCTGAAGGTGCTGGCGAACCGCGTGCTGACCGACCCGGAAAGCCGCCATGCCGCGCTGGAGTGCCTGACGGTGCTGTCGGACGAGGCGCACCTGAAGGAGACGTCCGCGAAACGCCTGGTCCACCTGACCCGACTGCTGACGCCGACGCTGACCTGGCTGGGCCGCTGGAAGGCGGTGCAGGAACTGTGCGCGACCGCCCCGGAGGGCCGCAACACCCTCCACCGGGCATTCCGCGCGGCGGCCCGGGTGCAGGACGCCTGAGCAGGCTGCCCGGCGCTCTTCCGCACCACCCGCGCCGCTTTCCGACTTCGCCTCGGCGTCCCGGCCGTTCCGCGAGCGATCCGACCCGGTGGCCTCAGGGTGAACTTGTCCTTGCGCTATGTTCCGAGCGCCGTCTTCCGACGCACCCAGACCGGCCGACGAACTCCCGGGAGCACCCGACCATGGCAGTGACCGCCGACGACCTGGACCTGGCGGTGTCCGTCGCCCAGGACTCGCTGACGCCCGGCACGGACCGGGATTGGCTTGTCGCGCAAGGGACCGGGGACTGGACTGCCCGGAACACCGCCGAGCACCTCGGCGACTGCCTGCTCTCCTACGCCGGGCAACTCGTCGCGACCCCGGCCGATCGGTACGTCCGTTTCGCGGCCACCGCCGACCAGGCCGCCACACCCGCGGAACTGCTGGAGTTCGCGGTGATGGGCGGGCGGATCCTGGCCTCCGTGGTGCGCACCAGCCCGCCGACCACCAGGGCCTTCCACCCCACCGGCCGGGCCGACCCGGAGGGTTTCGCGGCCATGGGCTGCGTGGAGGTGCTGATCCACGGCCACGACCTGGCGCGCGGTCTCGGGCTGGACCTGGTTCCCCCGCCGGCACTCTGCGCGAACGTCATCGCGCGGATGTTCCCGCACAGCACCGCATCCCTGACGGACGTCGATCCCTGGACGGCGTTGCTCTGGGCCACCGACCGCGTCGAGATCCCGGGACTTCCGTCGCAGCAGGGCTGGCGGTGGCGCGGGGCTCCGCTCGACGCTTGACGAAACCGGCTGAAGGCGGCGGGCCGGAAGCCGCCGTCTTCGGTTGCCGGCGCGCGACCTCCGAGCCCGTTCAGCCAAGGATCACGTGGTCGAAGTCGTCCTCGGCCGAACTCGGCGGCCATAACTAGGACCGAGGCCGGTCGCACGGGTTCCACAGCTCGGCCCACCCGCCGACCAGCGTGCCGGTGAGCGCCATCGCCAGCGCCGCGCCCACCAGTCCGGCGGCCCGGACGTGCACGACCACCACGATCACCGCCACGACCTGGATCAGGACGTACCCCCACATGCACACGTTGGAGCGCATGGCTTCCTCCTCGATTCGATGCCGACCTGGTACGACTCCACTGTCGACACCGAAGGCACCCCGGCGACAGGGGTTGCCCGTGCTCAACGCGCCCGGCAACGGGAAACGGCCACGACTTCGAGGCCCGGTCCTGAACCCGTCCCGGACAGCGGATTGGATCGTGGCCGGCCGGCCACCGCTCAGTGCGGCGCGTCCGCCGGCGCGGTCCCGGGTCGCGCGCCGGCGAGGCCGGCCAGGTGTGCGTCGAGCCCGGCCGGCAGGTCGAACGCGGGATCGAGCAGCCACTGGAGTTGCAGGCCGTCGAGAACCGCTATCAGCACCGCCGCGGCGGACCGGGTGTCCACGTCGGGCGCGACCAGGCCGTCGTCCCGCGCCTCGATCAGCAGGTCCTCGAACATGTCCCGGCTGCGGGCGTACCGGCGGCGGAAGAACTCGTGCGCGGGGTGCGCCGGGTCGCACGCCTCGGCCGACAGCGTCGTGAACAGCCGCACCGCGCCGGGCACGGTCAGGTTGACCGCTATGGTCTCCCGTAACGCGGGCAGGCCCTGGACCCCGGACGCCCGCGCACTCTGGTACCGGGCCACGTCCGAGTCGTGCCGGGCCTCCAGCACCGCACCCAGTATGTCCACTTTGGACTTGAAATGGTGCAGCAGCCCGGCCTGGCTGATCCCGCAGCGCTCGGCGATGTCGCGCAGCGTGGCACCCCGGAAGCCGCGGTGGGCGAACACTTCATGCGCCACCCGCAGGATCTGCTCGCGTCTGGCCGTCATGACAGCCGCAACCGGGCCGCACGCCGTTCAGCCTGACGCACCGGGTCCGGCACGGGAGCCGCGAGCAGCAAACGTTGCGTGTACGGGTGGTTCGGCCGGGTGGTGACCTGCTCGGCCTCCCCGCGCTCCACGATCTCGCCCTGCGACATCACCGCCACCCGGTCGCTCACGTGCCGCACGACCGCGAGGTTGTGCGCGATGAACAGGTACGCCACCCCGGTCCGCCGCTGGATCTCGACCAGCAGGTTGATCACCTGGGCCTGGGTCGACGGGTCCAGCGCGCTCACCGGCTCGTCGCAGATGATCAGCCGTGGCCGCATCGCCAGCGCACGGGCGATCGCGACCCGTTGTCGCTGCCCGCCGGACAGCTCGCGGGCGAGCCGAGTACCGGTGTCCGCGGGCAGACCGACGTCGTCCAGCAGGGTCCGGACGCGCTCGTCGGCATCCGCCTGCCCGCCCAGGGGCTCGACCAGGATGTCGCGGATGGTCATGGCCGGGTTGAGCGAGCTGAACGGGTCCTGGAAGACGACCTGGATGTCGGCCGCCAACGAGCGGCGGGCACGGCGGCGCAGACCGGCGATCGCCTTGCCGTCGAACGTGATGGCACCGCTGGTGACCGGGGCCAGGCCGAGGATCGCACGGCCGAGGGTGGTCTTGCCGGAGCCGGACTCCCCCACCACACCGACGGTCTCCCCCGCGCACACGTCGATGCTGACGCCGTGCAGCGCCCGGAACGCCCGACCCCGCCAACGCGCGGGCGGGAACTCGACCACCAGGTCCTCGACTGTCAGCAGGGGTGTCAGCTCGCCCATTCGATCACCTCGTCGTGTGCGCGGACACAGCGCACCGCACCGGTCCGCAGGTCGTCCAGGCCGGGGTGCTCGGCACATTCCGGTCGTGCGTAGGCACATCGGGGCGCGAACCGACAGCCGGGCGGCCGGTCCAGCGGCGACGGCACCCGGTCCGGGATCGTCGGCAGCGGACCGCGATCCACCGCCGTCTCGGGGTTCGCGGCGATCAACGCGGCCGTGTACGGGTGCGCGGGCCGGGTGAACAGCTCCGCCGCGGGCGACACCTCGACCAGTTCGCCCGAGTACATCACGGCAACCCGGTCGCAGATGTCCGCGACCACCCCGAAGTCGTGCGTCACCAGGACCACGCCCATGCCCCGTTCCTGTTGCAGCGAACGGAGCAGGTCGAGCACTTCGGCCTGCACGGTCACGTCCAGCGCGGTGGTGGGCTCGTCGGCGATCAGCAGGTCCGGCTCGCACGACACCGCGCCGGCGATCAGCACCCGCTGCGCGGTCCCGCCGGAGATCTCGTGCGGGAACGCCCGGTAGATCCGCTCCGGCTCGCCGATCCCCACCCTGGCCAGCAGTTCCAGCACCCGCCGCCGGGCCTCCTTCTTCGACAGACCCAGGTGGATCCGCATCGGCTCGGTCAACTGGCTGCCGATCCGGAACGACGGATCGAGGTTGGCCATCGGCTCCTGCGAGATGTAGCCGATCCGCCGTCCGCGCAAGGTGTTCAGCTCACGGTCCGACATCCCTGTCAGCTCGACCCCGGCGAAACACACCCGCCCGGCGGTCACCCGCCCGGTCTCCGGAAGCAGGCCGAGCACGGCCAACGCGGTCTGCGTCTTGCCACAACCCGTCTCGCCCACCAGACCGACGATCTCTCCTTTGTGGACGGTCAAGGTGACGGAGTCCACCACGGCAGCATCGCCGCGCGGCGTCGGGTAGCTGACGCGCAGATCCTCGATCGACAACAGCGCATCACCTATCGGCGCACCAGTCGCACGAACTGGCTTGGTCGCGGCACGAACCGGCGGCGTGACGTCGTCCAGCGCGTCCCGGATGGACGTGCCGAGCAGCATCACCGACAGCGCGGTCACCGCGATGGCCATACCCGGCCACACCGACAGCAGGGGGTTGTCGAAGATGTGCGCCGAGGCGTCGTTGAGCATCGCGCCCCAACTCGGCGTGTTCGCCTCGCCGATGCCGAGGAAGTCGATGCCCGCCTGCACCATCAGGGTCAACCCGAAAAGCAACGGGGTCATGATGATGATCGGCGACCGCACCACCAGCAGCACGTGCCGCCGGATGATCCGCCAGTCCGACAGCCCCGAAACGCGGGCCGCGTCCACGTAAAGCTCGCCGCGCACCCGCTGGACCGCCCCGCGCACCAGCCGGTACACCGAGGGCGACAACAGGAACCCGAGCAGTGCCATCGACTTCACCAGGCTCGGCCCGTCCACGGCCACCAGCGCGAGCAGCACCACCACGCCGGGCAGCGCCATCACCAGGTTCGCGACCCAGTTCGCCACCGCGTCCGGCCAGCGGCCGAAGTACCCGCCGACCAGCCCGGCCGGCACGCCGATCAGCAGCGCGACCGCCGTGCTGATCAGCCCGCCGAGGAGGCTGGTCCGACCGCTGTACAGCAGGCGTGCCAACACATCCCGGCCGGAGCCGTCGCCGCCCAGCGGGTGGTCGCCGGTCGGCGGGCCGACGACGTTGGCCAGGTCGGCGGTGTTCGGGTCGTGCCCGGCCAGCGCCGGGGCGAACACGCTCGCCACGACGATCACCAGCAGGACGACCGCCGAGCCGATCGCCACCACGTCACGACGCAGGCGTCTCACCGCACCCTCACCTTCGGGTCGAGCCAGCCGACGGCGAGGTCCACCAACAGGTTGACCACCACCACGCCGAGCACGGTCGGCACGTCCGACCGGGTCGCGGCGGCGACCGCGAGCGAGCCGAGGCCGGGCAGCGCGAAGACCTGTTCGATGATCAACGCGCCGCCCAGCAGGCCGATGAACTGGAGGCTCACGGTCGTCAGCGCGAGCGGCGCGGCGTTGCGCAGCACGTACTTGAACAACAACCGCCTCCGGGGCAACCCCCTGCTGCGCAACGTGCGCACGTAGTCCTTGGCGAGCACGTTGCCGACCGCGTTCCGGGTCTGCTGCGCGACCGCGGCGACCGACGCGATGGCCAGCGCCGCCACCGGCAGCAGCAGCGACTGGGCCCACCCGCCGAGCGAGTCGCCCGGTTCGACGTACCCGGTCGCGGGCAGCGCGCCCAGCTGCACGGCGAACACCGCGACCAGGATCAGCGCGACCCACAGGTTCGGCAGCGCGAACCCGAGGTTGGCCAGCACCTGCACGCCCTTGTCCAGCGAGCCGCGCCGGATCGCCGCGAGCATCCCGATGCCGATCCCGAGCAGGGCCGACACCGCGGTCGTGACGACCGTCAGCGACAGCGTGACCGACAGCTTGTCGGCGATCGCGTCGGTGACGTGCTGACCGGTGAACCAGGACTGGCCGAAATCGCCCCGCACGGCGTGCCCGAGCCAGCTCGCGTACTGGGCGACGACGGACCGGTCCAGGCCCAGCTCGTGCCGCTTCGCGTCGAGCTGCTCGGGCGTCGCCGTGACGCCCAGGATCGCGCTCGCCGGATCGGGCAACAGCGCCAGCAGGAAGAACACCGGCGCGGAAACGGCGACCAGCAGCACGAGCGCGGCGGCGAACCGGCGCAGCAGGAAGGAGCCCATGCCGTCACCCCGCCGGCGCGTAGCCGGAGATCGCGGGCACGGCCATGCCCTGCTGCAACGTCACCTTGACCTTCGGACCGGACAGGTACACGCTGCCCGCCTGGTACAGCGGGGCGAACCACGCCTGTTCGACCACGTACCTGTTCAACTCCTTGTAGAGCGCGGTCTGCTGCTCGCCGTCGGCCGGCGCGATCCGGGCCAGCAGGTCGGCCACCTTGGGGTCGGCGACGTGGAACGGGTTGACCGGCGAGTCCTTGGACAGCAGCAGCGAGGCGTCCACCCAGTTCTGCGAGGTGCCCCACATGTACATGAACGCCGGGTACTGGCCGGAGAAGTACTGCTGCGACAGCTGGTTCGCGGCGACCGGCGTGTACTCCGCGGTGATCCCGACCGCGGCGAGCTGCTGGGACAGCACCGGGTAGAGCGCCGGGAGGTACACGTTCTCGCTGGGCAGCTTGAGCGCGAACCCGTTGGGGTAGCCCGCTTCGGCCAGCAGTTGCTTCGCCTTGGCCGGGTCGTGCGGGTACGTGTTGTCCAGCGCCGGGTCGTAGGCGGGCGAGCCGGGGTAGAACATCTGTGTGGTGCGCGCGCCGAGGCCGCCGTTGATGCTCTTGCGGATGCCCTCCGCGTCGATGGCGTGGTTGATCGCCTGCCGCACCCGCACGTCCTTCAGCTCCGGTGCGAGCTTGCCTTCCCGGTCCACCAGCCACATCCCGGCGACCTGGCCGGGTTGCTGCGACACGGTCAGGCCCGCGCCCTCGGCCTGGCTGATCACGGCGGCCGTGCCGGTGCCGGCGTCCGCCTGGCCGGTCCGGATCGCCGCGACCCGCGCGTTGGTGTCCGGAATGGACTTGATCACGATCTTCTCGTACGGGTACGCCTTGGCGTCGTGGTACTTCGGGTTGCGCACGTACGTGTAGTGGTCGCCCTGGGTGGTCTGGCCTCTGTCCAATGTGTACGCGCCGATGCCGACGGGGTCGGCGTTCGGGTCGGCGAACACCTTGGGGCTGACCATCATCCCGGCGTTGAGGCCCAGGTTGTACAGCAGCGCCGGGTCGGCGGTCTTGAGGTCGATCTGCACGACGTTCGGACCGGCCGCGGTCACCTTGTCGATGGCGGCCAGCACGATCGCGTTGGGGCCCTTGATGTCCCGGGTCAGGTTCTGCCGCACGGCCTCGGCGTCGAGCGGGGTGCCGTCCGAGAACGTCACGCCCTCGCGCAGGGTCAGCTTGAGCACCTTCTTGGCCGGGTCGGTGTACTCGAACGCGGCGGCCAGCGACGGCCCCACGGTCTGGTCGTTGTTGATCCTGGTGAGCGAGTCGTAGATCGGCTGGAGGTACTGGAGGGCGTTGCCCGCGCCGGTCTTCAACGGGTCGAACGACTGGATGTCGGCGGCGGCGGCCAGGGTCAGCGTGTGGCTGCCCGCCGCCTCCTCCTTCTTGCCACAGGCGGAGAGCGCGAGCGCGGCGAGTGCCAGCAGGGCGGCTGCGGTGCGGGTTCTTCGAGTGCGCATGGGTGTTCCCTTTCAGACCTGATAGGCCCAGTGGTGTTCGCCGGAGCCGACCACGACCGGTGGCGAGGTGGTCATGGGGAGGGTGACCTCGGCCCGGGTGCCCGCCGGGACCACGACATCGAGGTGCAGGTGCCCGCCGTCGAGCCGCCAGCGGACGTCGGCGGTGCCGTACGGCGTGCGGTGGGTGGTGTTCGCCCACGTGACGCCGCCGCCGGGTTGCGGGGCGATCCGCAGCCGGCGGTAGCCGGGCGCGGCGGGGGCGAGGCCGCCGATGGTGCGGTGCATCCAGTCGGCGACGGAGCCGAGCGGGCAGTGGTTGAACGACGTCATCTCGCCCGGGTTGAGCGTGCCGTCGGGCCGCAGGCTGTCCCAGCGCTCCCAGACCGTCGTCGCGCCCATGTCCACCTGGTAGAGCCAGGACGGGTGGCCGCGCTTGGTCAGCATCCGGTACGCGAGGTCGAGCCGGCCGGAGTCGGTGAGCGCGTCGAGGACCACGGAAGCGCCGATGAAGCCGACCACGGGGTGGCCGTCGGCGGCGGTCACGAGTTCGGCGAGTCGCGGGCCGTTGTACAGCAGCCCGAACTGCCGGGCGAGCGCGTACCCGGTCTGGGTTTCCTTGAGCAGCCTGCCTTCGCCGTCGGTGTACTCGCGCAGGAAGGCACGGCGGACCGCGTCGGCCAGGTCGGCGTAACGGCGTGCGTCGTCGGGTTTGGCCAGCAGTTCCGCCGCGTCCGCCAGCCGTCGGGCGGAGTGGGCGAAGTAGGCCGTGGCGATGAGGAACGGGTCGGTGCTGGTCTCGCGGGGCTTGTCGGGCGGTGCGGTGGGGTCGAGCCAGTCGCCGAGTTGCCAGTGCTGGTCGAAGATCCGCCGTTCGCCGGTCAGTTCGGAGACGTGGTCGACCCAGGAACACATGCTTTCGTATTGCCGGGCAAGGAAATCCAGGTCGCCGTACCGCTCGTAGAGGACCCACGGCACGGTGACCACGGCATCGCACCACACGGCGAGCGGGGGACGTTCGTCGCGGACGGCGGGTGCCATCACGGGCGGCACACCGGTTGCCGGGTCGCGGTCGGCGGCCAGGTCGGTGAGCCACGAGCCCAGGACACCGGCCGTGTCGTACAGGAAGCAGGCGCTGGGCGCGAACAGGGCGGCGTCGGCGGTCCAGCCGAGCCGTTCGTCGCGTTGCGGGCAGTCGGTCGGGATGTCGAAGAAGTTCCCGCGCATGGTCCACACGATGTTCTCGTGCAGGCGGTTCAGCATCGGGTCGGAGCACTCGAACCAGCCGGTTCGCGTCAGGTCCGAGTGGCAGACGACGGCGCGGACGGCGTCGGGCTGCCAGCCGGTGATCTCGGCGTAGCGGAAGCCGTGGTAGGTGAAGCTCGGCTCCCACACCTCCCGTCCCCCGCCGCGCGCGGTGTACCGGTCGGTCGCCTTCGCGAGGCGCAGCGGCCCGGTCTCCAGTTCGCCGCCGAGGAGCAGTTCGGCGTGCCGGACGGTGATCTCGGTGCCCGCCGGGGCGTTCACCGTCAGCCGGACCCGCCCGGCGATGTTCTGGCCGAAGTCGACGATGGTCGCGCCCGACGCGGACCTTGTGATCGCAGCGGGTGGCAAGGTCTCGGTGCGGCGGACCGGTGGGCCGGTCGGTCCACAGAGGATGGACAGGTCGCGGTCCAGGGTGCGGACCGGTGCCCAGTCGGTGGTGTCGCGGCGGGCGTCGTGGGTTTCGCCGTCGTAGATGCCCGATTCCAGCAGCGGACCGGTCCCGGCCTGCCAGGTTTCGTCGGTCGCGACCGTGGTCGTGGTGCCGTCGTCGTGGGTGATCTCAAGCTGTGCCAACAGGGCGAGGTCGTCGCCGTAGATGCCGCGCTCGCCGCCGCCCCAGCCGAGCCGACCCCGGTACCAGCCCTCGGCAAGGGTCGCGTCGAGCAGGTTCGCGCCGGGGCGCAGCAGGTCCGTCACGTCGTGGGTCTGGTACCGCAGGCGGTGGTGGTAGCTCGTCCAGCCCGGCGCGAGCACGTGGTCGCCGACCGGCTGTCCGTTGAGCCGGAGCTCGTAGACACCCAGTGCGGTCGCGTACAGCCGGGCCCGGCGGACCGGGCCGGCCACGGGGAACACCCGGCGCAGCACGGGAACCGCGCCGGGAGCGGTGATGAACCGGGCCACCCAGTCGGTCGGGTCGAACAGCCCGGCCTCCACCACGAGAGGTGCGCTCCACGGCGACACGTCACCGTCACCGTGGACGCGCACGCGCACGCGGCACCGCTGCCGGGACGCCAGCGGCGAACCCGGCCAGTCCACCAGCACCGAGCGCTCCGACCGGACCGGACCGGACCCGACCAGCACGCGCCCGGTGCCGTCGGCCACCTCGATCTCGTGGGCGCGCTGCGTCCAGTCCGGTGTGGACGGTCGAACGGTCCAGGACAGGCGGGGAGTCGGTGTCCCGACGCCGAACGCGGTGTCCAGGTGCTCGGCCCGGATCGAGGTGACCGTGGTGGGCATCAGACGCCTCGCAGCCATTCGGTAGCCTGCGCGTCGGCCAGCCGGACCAGGTCGCCGAGCGCCACGTTGTAGTCGAACAGGTGCAGGCCGCCCGCCCGGGTCTGGTCGTGCTCCGGGAAGAGGCTGATCCGGCCGGTGATCTGGAACCAGCTCGCGTTCCCGTCCGCGTCGTCCACGCTCTTGCACTGGCCGTAAAGCTGCCCGGGGTAGCGGGCGAACCCGGTCGGGTAGGTCTTCAGGTCCACGGTGCTCATCAGCAGGGCGAGGTGCCCGCCGGGGTTGAGCGCGTGGCCGTCGAGCAGTCGCCGGGTCATCATGCCCGGGTCGAGCTCGGTGACCGCCGACGCCGGCGCGCCGGCCAGCAGTGCGGCCGGGTTGGTGCACAGGTTGTGGTGTCCGGGCGCGCCGTTGCGGCCGAAGACGTCGCCCGTGGACGGGTGCTGCCCCTCGGGCTTGTCGAAGCTGCCGTAGGCGACGACGCACCCGGTCGGGATCGGGACATGCGCGGAGGCGCGTTCGCAGGCGGGGATGTGCTGGAACGACGAGTACGGGTCGTTGCCGCCGCCGGCGGGCCGGTCGTCGGGCACCTGGAAGTTGCTGCCCAGCAGGTACGCGCCGACCAGTTGACGGCGCATCTGCGGGTCGTTGTCGAACTTCTTCTGCAACACCGTGGCCACGCCGCCGTTGCCCTGCGAGTGCGCCAGGAAGATCACGCCGCGCCGCTTGCCGGTGACCGGGTCGGTGTTGTCGTTGGCCCAGTACTGGTCCCACGCCTGCTCGACGTCCTTGATACCGGCCGCCATGCTCGCCGGGGAGCCGATGATGGCCCCGGTGACGAGCTGGATCAGCGACGCCTGCCGGTACACGGGCACGAACAGCCGGCAGACCTGGGAGAACCGGCCCGCCTGGAGCAGCGTCACGGCGATCTCGTTGTTGCGGGGTATCGGCGGCAGGTTGCCGATCGGCAGGAGCGGGTTGTTCAGCAGGTCGACCGTCGGATAGGCGTAGAAGCAGTCCACCGGCCGGTCGTCCGCGACGGTGAAGGTCTCCGGCGCGGTGCTGTCGTCCGGCGCGACCACCGTCGCGTCCAGCGGGACCTGTTTGTCGTCCAGGTAGCGCGCGGCGAACGAGCCGTTCACCGGCGGGTCCTGCGGTCCGCCCCGCGCGTTCTGGCCGCACGGGTTCTCGGGCATTCCGGGTTTGCACAGCCAGACCGGCTGGGCCAGCGGCGAGGTGAGTTCTTCCTCCGCCTGCGCGCCCACCACGGGCACGATCGCCGTGATGAGTATCAGGGTCAGTCCGGTCGCGACTCTGCGAATCCAGGGCATCTGCTGCCTCATTCCCTGTGGTCACCGGCTTCGTCGTCGAAGCGGGGCCAAAACATACCAAGCACATGGTAGGTTTTCAATATTGAAACCGACCGAGTACTCGGTAAGCTTTCGGCCATGACGAACACCGGCTCGCGGGGCCCCTACGCGGTGGGGAACGCGCGCAAACAACGCATCCTTGACGTGGCGCTGGAGACCTTCGCGTTGCAGGGCTATCGCGGATCGTCGCTGCGCGACATCGCCGACGGCGTCGGCATCAGCCAGGCGGGCCTGCTGCACCACTTCAGGTCCAAGGAGGACCTGCTCGCCGCCGTGCTCCACCAGCGCGACGACACCGACATCGCCTGGTACGAGCAGCAGCGCGCGGACGGCGTGAGCGGCCTGTACGTGCTGCGCAGGCTGGTCGAGCACAACATGACGGTGCCCGGCCTGGTCCGGCTGTTCGTCACGCTGTCCGCCGAGGCGACCGACCCGGACCACCCGGCGCACGACTACTTCCGGACCCGGTACCAGGAGAGCCGCGAGCTGTTCGGCGGCATGTTGGCCGACGCGCAGCGGGAGGGCGAGATCCGGCCGGAGATAGACATCGCGCTGGCCGCGCCGCTGCTCATCGCGGTGCTCGACGGGCTCCAGATCCAGTGGCTGCTGGAGCCGGGGTTCGACCTGTTGGCCGAGATCGAAGCGTACCTGGACTCGATCCGCACGAGGAGAGCGAATGCCTGAGCGTGAGACCGTCGTGGAGAGCGCGCTGCGGGCGCTGAGTCTGGAGCAGAAGGTGCGGCTGCTGACCGGCGCCGACTTCTGGCACGTGCACGCCGAACCCGCCGTCGGTCTGGCGTCGGTGCTGACCTCCGACGGCCCGGCGGGCGTCCGGGGCGAGCACTGGGAGGAGCGGCACAAGTCCACCTCGTTCCCGTCACCCACCGCGCTGGCCGCGACCTGGGACGAGAGTCTGCTGTGGACGGTCGGGGCCGCGCTGGCCGTCGAGGCGCGCTCGAAGGACGTGCACGTGGTCCTCGGCCCGACGATCAACATCCAGCGCAGTCCGTTGGGCGGGCGGCACTTCGAGTGCTTCTCCGAGGACCCGCTGCTGACCGGCCGGCTCGCCGTCGCCTACGTCCGGGGGCTCCAAGAGCACGGCATCGCGGCCACGCCGAAGCACTACGTGGCCAACGATTCCGAGACCGAGCGCTTCACCGTGACCGTGCGGGTGGACGAGCGCGCCTTGCGGGAGGTGTACCTGGCCCCGTTCGAACAGGCCGTGGTGGAGGCCGGTGCGTGGGCGGTCATGGCCGCGTACAACGCGGTCAACGGGCCGACCATGACCGAGAACGACCTTCTGGCGGACCCGTTGAAGAAGGAGTGGGGCTTCGACGGTGTGGTGATGTCGGACTGGGCGGCCACCCGCACCACCGAGGAGGCGGGCAACGCCGCGCTCGACCTGGTGATGCCGGGCCCCACCGGGCCGTGGGGCGATGCGCTGGTCGAGGCGGTGTGCGCCGGTCGCGTGGCCGAGGCGGCCGTGGACGACAAGGTCCGGCGGCTGTTGCTGCTGGCCGCCCGGGTCGGCGCGCTGCGGGACGTGCCGGTGTCGTGGCCCGTGCCCGACGTCTCGCCCGCCGCCGTGGCCCGTGAGGTCGCCGCGCGCTCGATGGTGTTGCTGCGCAACGAGGACGCGCTGCTGCCGCTCGCGCCGTCGACCCTCGCGAAGGTCGCCGTGATCGGGCCGAACGCCGAGCTGGGCCGGGGGCAGGGCGGCGGCAGCGCCGAAGTCCACCCGTACTACCAGGTCTCCCCCATCGACGGCATCCTCGCCGCGCTGCCGTCGGCCGAGGTCACGCTGTCCCGCGGTGCGCGCAACGTGTTCGGGCTCGTCAACCTGTCCGCATTGGACGATCTGACCGACCCGGAGACCGGTGAGCCCGGACTGCGGATGCGCCGGATCGGACCGGACGGCGAGCTGCTGCGGTCCGAGCGCCGTGAGTCCGGGCGGCTGTTCATCCACGAGATGGAGCGCGGCGACACGCACGAGGTCGAAGTCAAGACCGTGTTCCGGGCACCGGAGGACGGACGGTACCGGTTCGGCGTCGCCGGGGTCGGCAAGTACACCCTGACCGCGTCCGGACAGTCCCTTGTGGACGAAGTGATCGCGCCGGCCGAGGACGGCGACATCGCCGAGGGCATCCTCAGCCTGCCGGAGCGGTCCGGGATCTGCGAGCTGCACGCCGGCGAGCAGGTCTCGTTGGCACTGCGGCACGTCGTGGATCCGGCGTCGCGGGTCACGTCGGTCAAGATCGGGCTGGAGAAGCCGCAGCCCGAGCCGGACGCGGAGCTCGCCGAGGCCGTCGCGCGGGCCGCCGAGGCGGACGTCGCGATCGTGGTGGTCGGCACCACCGACCGGAGCGAGACGGAGGGCTTGGACCGGACCGGGCTGGCGCTGCCCGGACGGCAGGACGAACTGGTGCGCGCGGTCGCCGCCGTCAACCCGCGCACGGTGGTCGTGGTGAACTCGGGCGGTCCGGTGCTGATGCCGTGGCGGGACGAGGTCGCCGCGATCCTGCTGACCTGGTTCCCGGGGCAGGAGTTCGGCAACGCGCTCGCGGACGTGCTGTTCGGCGCGGCCGAGCCGGGCGGTCGGCTGCCGACCACCTGGCCGGCGGCCGAGCAGGACGTGCCGGTGCTGGACACGCAGCCGGTGGACGGGCAGCTCGGGTACGAGGAGTCGATCCACGTCGGGTACCGGGCCTGGGCTCGTGCCGGGAACAAGCCGGCGTACGCGTTCGGCAGCGGCCTGGGCTACACGGACTGGGCGCTGGTGGACGCGGAGGTGCCCGAGGCGGTCGACGGCGAGGTCGTGCTGACTGCCCGGCTGCGCAACACGGGCGGGCGCGCGGGCCGCACGGTCGTGCAGGCGTACCTGTCACGGCCGGACTCGGACGTCGAGCGGCCCGCGTTGTGGCTCGCCGGGTTCGCGATCGTCACCGCCGACGCCGGCGAGGAGGCGACCGCGTCGATCACCCTTGCGCCACGGGCGTTCCAGCACTGGGACGACGGCTGGCAGCTCGAACCGGGCACGTTCCGGCTCGCCCTCGGGTTCGCCGCCGACGACATCGCGGCCCACTACCCGTTGGAGGTCCGGTGATGGACCCGGAACTGGCGGCGCGGCTCGGACCACGTCCCGAGTTCGAGTACTCCCCGGACCTGGTGCCCCTGGTGCGGCAACGGGCGGCGGCACGGATCGCCGCCCGGCCACCACTCCCGTCCGACGGCCGGGTCGAAGTGTCCACAGTGGATGTCTCGGAGGCGCTGAGCGTCCGGGTGTACGCCCCGCGCGACCAGGTCGCCGACTCGGCGCTGCTGTGGATCCACGGCGGCGGCTGGACGTTCGGCGAACCCCGGACCGAGGACCCGATGTGCCACCGGTTCGCCGCCGAGCTGGGCATCCCGGTCGTCTCCCCGGACTACCGGCTCGCCCCGGAACACCCACACCCGGCCGCGCTGGACGACTGCTACGCGACGCTGACCTGGCTGACGTCGGGCGTGCTCGGCGTGCACCCCGAGCGGGTCACGGTGGCGGGCGGCAGCGCGGGCGGCACCCTCGCCGCCGCGCTGTGCCTGCTGGCCAGGGACCGGGGCGGGCCGAAGATCAACGCGCAGTTCCTGGTGTACCCGGCGATCGACGACCGGGCCGAGGCGGACGACGAGAACGGCCCGATCCGGCGCAGCGACGTCGGTTGGTTCTGGTCCAACTACCTGTCCGGAGTGGACACCGTCACCGGTTACGCCGCGCCGGGCCGGGCGGAGTCACTGGCCGGGCTGCCGCCCGCGTACATCTTCATCACCAGCGCCGACCCGCTCCGCGAGGAGGCGTGGGCGTACGCCTCCCGTCTGATGGACGACCACGTCGACACCCGGGTCCGCTTCCGGCCCGGCGGTTTCCACGGCTTCGACTACGACGCGCCGGAGGCGGCCATCTCACGGGACACCGTCGCCGGCTGGATCCACGTCCTGAGGGAGATCGCACTGTGACACTCAGCCCGAAGATGCGCGCGGTGATCAGACTCACCGAACGCGGTGCCCGCGAGAACCGGGCGGCCCCCGAGCCGCCGCTGGCCGACCGACGCGTGCGGATGGACACCCGCGCCGCCATCCTGGCCCCGCTGCCCGCCGACGTGGAGCGGACGGAGCCGGACGTCGGCGTCCCGTGCGAACTGCTCACCCCACCGGGCGCACACCCGTCCCGGGTGGTGATGTTCCTGCACGGCGGCGGGTACGAGAACGGCTCGCCCCGCTCCCACCGCGAACTGGCGTCCCGCATCGCCCGCGCAGCCGGTGCCGCCGCCCTGGTGCCGGATTACCGCCTGGCACCGGAACACCGCCACCCGGCGGCGGTGGACGACGCCCTCGTCGCGTACCGCTGGCTGCTGGACCGCTACCCGGCCGGGTCGGTCACCATCGCGGGCGACTCGGCCGGCGGCGGCCTGACCCTCGCGACCCTGGTAGCCGCCCGCGACCTTGGCCTGCCGATGCCCGCAGCGGCGGCGGCCCTGTCGCCGTGGACGGATCTGACGTGCTCGTCGCCGTCGTTCCGGGCGCTGGCGGACCAGGATCCGGTGCTGACACCGGAAAAGGTCGCGGATCTGTCGACCCGGTTCGCCACCGACCCGCGCGATCCCCTGGCGTCACCGCTGTTCGCCGACCTGACCGGCCTGCCGCCGCTGCTGATCGAGGTCGGCAGCCGGGAGATCCTGCTGGACGACTCGGTCCGCTTCGCCGACGCGGCCCGTGCGGCCGGGGTGGACGTGACCCTGGAGATCGGCGACGGACTGCTGCACGTCTGGCACATGGCGTGGTGCGCGCGGGAGGCCGTCGAGGCGACCGACCGGATCGGCGCGTTCCTCGCCCGCCACTCCGGCTGAGCCGCTTTCCCTTGGCGTGCAACGGATCCGGTATAGTCGAGGGATGCCCGACCTGATCCCGCCGACCGTACGACTGCACGCCGCATGGCTGGCGGCGCATGACGAATGGGGGCCCGGCGCACACGAGGACGGCTTCGGGCTGCTGCCGTCCGACGAGGTCGACACACCGGACGGGTTCGCGGCCTGGGTGGCGCGGATGGACGACGAGGCGGATCCGGCGAAGGCCGGGCAGGCGGGCCGGATGGATTGCGCGTACCGGTGGATAGTCCAGGGCGACCAGGTACTCGGCGGAATCGCGCTGCGGTACGGCGTGGACGACTTCGTGCTGCGGCTCGGCAACATCGGTTACGGCATCCGGCCGTCCGCGCGCCGGCGTGGGCTGGCCACGTGGGCACTCGGCCGGATGCTCGACGAGGCGCGGGGGCTCGGCCTGGACCGGGTGCTGATCGTCTGCGGGGCAGGCAACACCGCGTCGGCGAAGACGATCGAGCGCAACGGCGGCGTCCTGGAAGGCATCGAGGACATCGAACTCGGAACCGTGCGGCGCTACTGGATCAAGCTCGGCGCACCGACCGCGACCTGATCCGGGTACGGCAAAGCGGCTCCGGCGGGACGGCCAAGGCACCTTGTTACGCCTTGAGGTGCTCGTCGGGATGCCGACCATTTCAAGATCGGGAATTTGTCGGCTCGTGTGGCCGTCAAATGTCGGTCCAACCTGCTGTCAATTGTCGATTGGATGGGCGGTGAGATGTACAGTGGGATCCGACGGGCCAGGGCATACACCCTGTCGGGAGGACAGATGACGGACATCGACCTGAAACGTGCTTGCAGCACGGTGGCCGAGGAGTATCTGTCGACATTCAGAGTCGTCATCCTCAACGGGCCACGTCAAGCGGGGAAGACCACGCTGCTCAGGCACATGCGGCGGGAGCACGGCGGAACACTGCTCAACCTCGACAACGAGCAACTGCTACAGGCAGCGGTCAGCGATCCGTTGGCCTTCGCGACCGGTGGTGAGGAACCGCGGTTCATCGACGAGGTCCAGCGAGCCGGTGACGCCCTCGTACGGGCCATCAAGGCCGAGGTCGACTCCACACCCGCACCCGGCCGCTACGTCCTGGCCGGATCGACGCGCTTCCTCGCCACCCCGAGCCTGTCCGAGTCGCTCGCCGGACGCGGCGCGGTCGTGGATGTGTGGCCGTTCTCGCAAGGCGAGTTCGAGGGCAGGTTCGAGAACTTCATCGACATCGCGTTCGACGATCCCGACTCGCTCAGGGCGTTCACCCCGTCCACTGTGGACCGTTCGGACTACTTCGCACGGCTGTGTCGAGGCGGTTTTCCCGAGCCGGCGCTCATGAAGACCACGCGCGCCCGACGCGCCTGGTTCCGCAGTTACGTGCAGGCGATCGCGGAACGCGACATCCGGGAGATGGCCAGGGTCAACGAGCCGAGCGCCATCACGGCCCTGCTCGCCTACCTCGCCTCGATCACCGCCCAAGAACACAACAGTGTCAACACATCGGGCAAGACGGGCCTGCACCGTGCCACGGTGAACCGCTACCTCGAACTCCTCGAAGCGGTCTTCCTGGTCCACCGGCTCCCGGTGTGGTCGCGGAACCTGACGTCACGAGTCGTCAAGCACGCCAAACTGCACCTCACGGACACCGGCTTGGCCGCATCGCTGCTGGGCGTCTCGCCCGAGTCCCTGGCGAAGCCGGTGGCGCCGGCTCGCGGTCCGCTCGTCGAGACGTTCATCGTCAACGAACTGACGAAACACGCCACCTGGAGCGAAGCGGCAGTCCGCCTGTACCACTGGAGGGTCAGCGGAGGGGCGGAGGTCGACCTGGTCCTGGAGCGCGACGACGGCCAGGTGGTCGGCATCGAGGCCAAGGCCAAGGACACTGTCACCGCCGAGGACTTCCGGGGGTTGGCCACGTTGCGGGACCTGTTGGGCGACCAGTTCTCGCTGGGTGTCGTCCTCCACACCGGCCGCCAGGGATGCATCGGCTTCGGCGACCGACTCGTGTCACTGCCCATCGCCGCGCTTTGGGAAACCGCGCACCGATGACGGCACGTGTTCGCCTCCGGCGGTTGTCCTCCGCGATCAGCGGAGGGTGAACCACGGCCGGTCAGCCCCCGACGAGGCCCGCGCGCCACGCCCAGGACGCGATCTCCACCCGGTTGCGGGCGTCGAGTTTGGCCTGCACGGACGCCAGGTGCGTCTTGACCGTGGACAGCGACATGTGGAGCGCGCCGGCGATCTCCTGGTTGGTGAGCCCGCGCGCCACCTCACGCACGACGTCCTGTTCACGCGGGGTGAGCCGGCCCGCGTCGGGCGTCCCGGCGGGCCGCGAGAACCGCGCCAGCAGCCGCACGGTCACCTGGGGCGAGATCAGCGCGTTGCCCTGCGCCGCCGCCCGCACCGCCTCGACCAGCAGCGCGGGCCCGGCGTCCTTGGTCAGGAACCCGCTGGCCCCGTTCTCCAACGCCGTGTGCACGTACTCGTCCAGGTCGAACGTGGTCACGACGAGGACCTTCGACGTCGGGGCGAGCCGCCGGGTCACTTCGAGCCCGTCGAGACCCGGCATCCGGATGTCCACGAGGCACACGTCCGGACGCAGTGCACGCGCGGCCGTCACGGCGGCGATGCCGTCCGCGACATCGGCCACGACGGTGATGTCCGGCTGCTTCTCCAGGATCATCCGGAATCCGACGCGCACCATCTCCTGGTCGTCGGCGATCAGGACCGAGATCACTTGTGCCCTTCCCACGGCAGCTCGGCGAGCACCTGCCAGCCCCGGTCGTGCGGACCGGCCGAGAACAGGCCGCCCAGCAGGCCGACCCGTTCCCGCATCCCGACCAGACCGTAGCCGCCGACCCGCACCGGACCGCCCCGGCCGTCGTCGGTCACGACCACGCGCAGCGCGGTCGGCGTCCGGCTCAGCTCCACGTCGACCCCGGTCGGCCGGACGGCGTGCCGGTGCGCGTTGGTCAGCGACTCCTGCACCAGCCGGAGCACCGAGCGGCCCAGTTCGGGCGGCACGTCCGGCGGCAGGTCCATCCGCAGCCGCACCGGCACCCCGAACCCGCGCATCCGTTCCACCGTCGCCAGCACGTCCGCGCCGAGGTCGGTCGTCGCCACGTCGACCCCGCCCTCCCGCAGCGTGCCCACGAGCCTGCGCATCGCGCCCAGCGCCTCGGTCCCGCTGTGCACGATCCCCGGCAACAACCGGTGCGCGGCCCCGGGATCGTCCTCCGACACCTCCAACGCGGCCTGCGCCTGCACCAGCATCCCGGTCACGTGATGCGCGACGACGTCGTGCAGTTCACGGGCGAGCTCGATCCGTTCCTCGCGCTGCGCGCCGGACACCGCCGTGGACAGCACCCGATCGCGTTCCGCGTCACGTGCCTTGAAGTACAGGCCCGCACCGACCGCGAGCACACCGAGCAACAGCGACCCGACCACGTTGGACTGGGTCCAGGAGAACCCGGTGCGCACAACGGCCGCGTGCAGGCTCACCACGACGAGCACGCCCACACCGACCGCCGACGACTTCCACGACGCACAACGCACCACAACGGCGACCAGCGCCATGCACGCGGCGGTCTCCGCCATCGTCAGCGGACTGAGCGGGCTCTCCAGGTGCGTGCCGTGCGTGGCGATCACCAGGGACGTCAGGAACACCGACACGGCCGCCACGGCGATCGCGGGCAGCGGGAACCGGTACGCGACGACCGCCGCCGCGCACGCGGGCACTGCCGGCAGCCAGGTCCCGATCTCCCGGCCGCCGCCGGCCATGACCCACACCAGTTCGACCGCCAGCAGCGCGCCGAGCGCGAGCGCGATCGGCCACTGCCGGCGAAGTCCGTCCACGATGGACACCGTACGTTCTCCGCCCGCCCACCGCCTCGGTCATCCGGCCGACCCGGAATGGCTGTCCGGCCGAGGCGGGACGGGGCGCGGACTCGACAGCATCGACCGCATGAGTCCGGTATTGGCTGCTCGTGGACTGGTCAAGCGCTACGGCGAGCTGGACGCCCTGGGCGGCGTCGACATCGACATCCACGCGGGTGACGTGCTCGCCGTCGTCGGCCCGTCCGGTTCGGGCAAGACGAGCCTGCTGCACGTGCTGTCCGGCATCCTGCCCGCCGACGACGGCGACGTGTTCCTGGACGGCGCGCCCATCGGCGCGTTGTCCGAGACGCGGCGCAGCAGGCTGCGGCGCACCGCGTTCGGCTTCGTGTTCCAGTCGGGGATGCTCGTCGCCGAGCTGACCGCCGAGGAGAACACGGCACTCCCGATGCTGCTCGGCGGCGCGCCCCGGGCGGACGCGATACGCACGGCCCGCGAGTGGCTGGGCAGACTCGGCCTGTCCGGCCTGGAGACGCGCCGGCCCAGCGCGCTGTCCGGCGGCCAGGCCCAACGCGTCGCCATCGCCCGTGCGCTCGCGCACCGGCCCCGGGTCGTCTTCGCGGACGAGCCGACCGGCGCGCTCGACACCCGGACCGGCCACGACGTGATGTCCGCGCTCATGGGTGCCGCGCGGGAGACCGGCGCGGCGGTCGTGATCGTGACCCACGACCAGGGCATCGCGGGCCGGGCGGACCGCGTGGTCGAGCTGCGTGACGGCCGGGTGTCGGCGGGGGTGTCCGCGTGAGGATCGCGTTCACGTTGCCGGCCCGGGACCGGCGTGGTCGGGTTTCGGCCGCGCTCGTCGCGTTCGGCGTCATGGTCGGCGTGCTGCTGGTCCTCTGGCTGGTCACCGCGCCGAGCGCCGTACAGGCACGGGAGGACCGCGTCGGGTGGCGCGGCACGGGAGCTGTCGGCAACGAGCTGACGGTCGCGATCACCCGGGACGAGTTCGGCGGCCGGATGGTCGAACGCTTCGACGTGGCCTCGGCCGAACCGGGCGAAATCGCGGTGGCGCAAGGGATCGCGCGGCTGCCCGGCCCGGACGAGGTGCTGCTGTCCCCCGCCCTGGCCGAGCTGGCGCGGTCCGTGCCGGCGGACCGGTTGGGCAACCGCTTCCCCGGCACCGTCATCGGCGAACTCGGCGCACAGGCGCTGCGGTTCCCGGACGAACTGGTCGCGATCGTCGGCAACCCGCCGGACTCGATCGACGGCTACCACCTGTCGGATCTGACCGGGGGACGCGGCACCGCGAGCAGCGACGTGGGCATGGTGCGGCTGCTGTCCCGGATCGGGCTGATCGTGCTGGTGGTGCCCTGTCTGGTGCTGGTCGCGTCGGTCGGGCGGCTGACCGCGGCCAAGCGGGAACGCCGGCTCACCGCGCTGCGGCTGGCCGGTGCCACCCCGCGTCAGGTGGTCGGGATGATCGCGGTGGAGACCGCCGCCGGGGCCGTGGCGGGCAGTGTGCTGGGTGTCGTGCTGGCCTGGCCGGCGAGTCGGCTCACCGCGTCGATCCCGTGGGGCGGCGGCACCTGGTTCCCGGCGGACTTCACGCCGGAACCGCTGGTCGCCGGGCTGTCGGCGGTGCTCGCGCCGGTGCTGGTGGTGGGTGCGGCCGTGCTCGGGCACTGGCGGACGGTCACCCGGACGTCGGCGGTGGAGGGGGTTCAGCGGGCCCGATCGCGGCGGCGGCTGGTGTTCGGCGCGGCGGCGGGCGGGCTGTTCGTGGTCGGTATCGCGGTCGCCCGTGAGGTCGGCGGCCCGAACCGGTTCGAGGTGGTGCTGGCCGGCGTCGCCGGGGTCGCGGTGGCGCTCGTGTTCACCGGGCCGGTGGTGACGGCGCTCGTCGGGCGGATCTTCGTCGGCCGCCGGCGCTCGCCGGCGACGCTCCTCGCGGGCCGACGACTCACCGGCCACCCGGTCGCCGCGTTCCGCGGTTCCGCCGGGGTGGTGATCGCGATGTTCACCGCGTCGATGGCGCTGACGATGCTGCCCACCTTGGAGGGCGAGGTCGGGTTCGACGACGGGACGTGGCGGCCTGAGGCGATTGTCGCGCACGACATCAAGGACCCGCGCCGGATCGACTTCCTGCGTGCCGCGACGGACGCGCCGGTCGTGTCGATGGTAAACGGTCAGGTCCGGTCCGCCGGCCGGTCGTACCCCGCGCTGATCGGCCGGTGCGCGGACGTGGCGAAGGTGCTCGACGGCCTGGTCTGCGGGCCGGGACCAGCCGTCTACGCACCGCACCCGTTGGATTCCGGGCCACTCCAGGTGAAAACCCGTCGCTCCGAAGGAAAAGACCAGCTTCCCTCGGACGTCGGGATCCGGACTTACCAGGGCGGTTCGTACGTGGTCGTGGACCCCGGGCTCGCGCCGACCGTCGCCGCGACGCCGAACAGCGTGGGGGTGTTGACCACGGCGGCGAACCGCGACGTGGTGCACACGGCGCTGGCCCGCGCCCTGCCCGGGGCT
>CBHFOL010000007.1:0-64295 GCA_965995405.1 uncultured Saccharothrix sp. | reverse complement strand
AATCCGCCGTTCACGCACGAGCAGTGGGCGGCGGACGTGGACGGCCTGCGCGAGTGGCTCGGGGTGGACCGGATCGTCATGGCGGGCGGCTCGTACGGCGGGTTCATCGCCATGGAGTACGCCATCCGGTACCCGGACCGGGTGTCGGCGCTGGTGCTGCGGGACACGTCGGCCGACAACGCCAACCAGGAGGCGGCCAACCGCAACGCGCTGGAGTCGTCCCGGATCGAGATCGACCGGGAGAAGCTGGCGCGGATCATGTCCGGCACCGTGCGGGACGACGACGACCTGCGGGACTGCTGGCGCGAGATCCTGCCGCTCTACGACCACGAGCTGGACTGGGCGAAGGTGGACGCGATCGTCGAGCGCACCCCGTACCGGTACGAGACGCACAACTACGCGTTCGCGGTGAACCAGCCGAACTACGACATCAAGCCGCTGCTGCCGCGGATCACCGCGCCCACCCTGGTGACCGTCGGCAGGCACGACTGGATCACTCCGCCGGCGTGCTCGGAGACCATCGCCGGGCTGGTGCCGAACGCCGAGCTGGTGGTGTTCGAGGAGTCGGGTCACTCGCCGCAGGTCGAGCAGGCCGCGGAATTCCAGGCGACTGTGCGCGGTTTCCTGTCCCGGGCGGGCAAGCCTGCGGCATGATGGCCGGCGACATGTACGAGCTGGATGACCTCGACCGCCGGATCGTGGCCGCACTTCAGGTCAACGGACGCGCGAGTTGGACGGAGATCGCCGCGCTGGTGGACACCTCGGTGACCACCGTGGCGCGGCGTGCCCAACAACTGTTCGCGCGGGACCTGATCCGGGTGGCCGCCGTGCCGCAGCAGTCCGGGGAGACGGACCTGCTGATCGTCCGGCTGCAATGCGCGGCGGGCACCCAGATCGAGGTGGCGCAGGCGATCTCGGCGCGGCCGGAGGTGCGGTTCGTCGCGCTGGTCACCGGCTCGCACGACCTGATCGCCGAGGTGCTGGTGCCGAAGGGGACGGCCATGCAGGCGCTGCTGGTGAACGGGTTGCAGAACATCCCGGGCATCCAGCGCAGCGTGGCCGACCTGGAGCTGCACACCTACAAGTCGAATCACGAGTGGAGCCGGGACGTGCTGGGGAAGGGCGACTTCCCCCGTCCCGAGCCGCACGTGTGCGCGTCCGACGACCTGGACGAGCTGGACCACAAGATCCTGGCCGCGTTGAGCGACGACGGTCGGGCGAGCTTCCAGGCCGTGGCGGGTGGGCTGGGCGTCAGCGAGAGCACGGTGCGCCGCCGGTTCGAGTCGGCGTACCAGCGCGGCTGCGTCCAGGTGATCACGCTGGTGCCGGCGTCGGCGCTGGGGTTCGAGGCGGAGATCATCTACTGGCTGTCGGTGACGCCGTCCCGGTTGCTGGCGGTGGCGGAGGAACTGGCCGCGCACCACGGCGTCCGTTATGTGACGGCGATGCTGGGCCAGGAGTCGCTGATGTGCGAGGTGATCCTCCAGACCACCGAGGACGTGCTGCGGTTCACCACCGAGACCCTCGCCTGCCTGGAGGGCGTCCAGTCGTGGACGGCCAACGTCGAACTGCTCACCTTGAAGCGGGGCTTCGTCGAGACCCCGTGGTCAGCGGGCCAACTGAGCCCCAACGGCCACTGACAAACGTCCCTGCTCGACGCGGTCCGCGCCGAGCAGGTGGGTGGTTGAGACGTTTCAGCCCTCGTCGGACCGCTGCGGTGCGCCGACGGTCTCCGGCACCCGCTTGTCCGGCACGTCCCGTTCGAGGGCCGCACCCTCGATGTCCAGGCTGGGCAGCCGGTCCAGCCACCGGGGGAGCCACCAGGCGGCGCGGCCCAGCAGGGCCAGGGCGGCGGGCATGGCGATCATCCGGATCACGAAGGCGTCGAACAGGATGCCGATCGCCAGCGCGAACGCGATGGGCTTGAGGTTGGCGTCGCCCTCGGGCACGAACCCGGCGAAGACCGCGAACATGATGGCCGCCGCGGCGACCACGATCGGTGCCGCCTGCCGGAACCCGGTCGTGATGGCGTCCCGCGGGGTCGCGCCGTGGGCGTGGTTCTCGTGCCTCCGCGACACCAGGAAGACCTGGTAGTCCATCGCGAGCCCGAACAGGATGCCGACCACGATGATCGGGGTCAGGCTCATCAGCGGGCCCGTGCTGTCCGGCCGCACCACGTCGCCGAGCCAACCCCACTGGAAGACCGCCGTCGTGGCGCCCAGCGAAGCGCCGATGGTGAGCAGGAAGCCCAGCACACCGGCCACCGGGACCAGGATCGAGCGGAACACCAGCACCAGCAGGATCAGCGCCAGGCCGACCACCAGCACCAGGTAGACCGGCAGCGCTTGGCTGAGCTGTTCGGACACGTCCACGCCCACGGCCGTCGTGCCGGTGACGTAGACCCCGTTGCCGTCACCGGTGTGGAGGCGGTCGCGGAGGGTGTGCACGAGGTCGACGGTCGCCTCGCTGTCCGGCGCGGTGGCCGGGATGACGGTGACCATCGCGGCGGAACCGTCCAGGTTCGGGCGGGGCGGCAGCGCGACGGCCCCGGACAGGCCGTTGACGTCCTTGGCGATCGCGGTGGCGCGGGCCTCGGCGTGGTCGCCCTCGACCAGGACGAGCAGCGGTCCGCCGACGCCGGGGCCGAAGCGGTCGGCCAGGATCTGGGTCGCCCTGGCCTGCGTGCTGCCGTCGGCCGGACGCGGCACCAGCGAGGTCTGCATCGAGAACACCGGGATCGCGATGGCGGCCAGCGCCGCGACGGCCGCGACCAGGGTCGTCCAGCGGTGCTTGGTCACGAGCCGGGCCCACCCGGCGTAGAAGCCCCGGTCCCGGGGGCCGTCGACCTGGGTCGTGCCCCGGGCGAGCCGGGCCCGTGCGGACTTCGGCAGGGCGCGGACGCCGACGAAGCCGAGCACGGCGGGCACGAGCGTGATGGCGACCAGCACCGCGATGATCACGGTGGCGGCAGCGGCGAGGCCCATCTGGGTGAGGAACGGGATACCCGCGACCGCGAGGCCGGCCAGGGCGATCACGACCGTCACGCCGGCGGTGACCACGGCCGATCCCGCCGTGCCGACGGCCATCGCGGCGGCGTCGGCGGGGGCACGTCCGCGCAGCAGTTCGTGCCGGAAGCGGGTGACGATGAACAGCGCGTAGTCGATGCCCACGGCGAGGCCGAGCATGACGGCGAGGATCGGGGTGGTCGACTGGAGTTCGACCAGGCCGGTGAGCGCGGTGATGCCGAGTGCGCCGATACCGACGCCGATGGCCGCCGTGAGCAGGTTCATCCCCGCCGCGGCGAGCGAGCCGTAGGTGATGGCGAGCACGATGAGCGCGACGACGACGCCGACCAGTTCGGCCGGTCCGCCGACGGCGGTCGGGGTCTGCGTGGCCACGCCGGACGCCTCTGCGGTGAGACCGGCGGCACGCGCCTTGTCCAGGACCGCCGTCAACGCCGCACGCTGGGCGTCGGTGACGTCGGCCGGCTTGGCCTCGTAGGTGACGGTGCTGAACGCGGCGCGCAGATCCGGCGACACCGTCGGCCCGGCGGGGTCGAACGGGTCGGTGGCGGTGCCGACGCCGGGCAGGTCGCGCAGGTCGGCCACGACCCGGGCCACCGCCGCCGGGTTCGCGGTGATCTTCTGCCCGCCGGGAGCCTGGAGGACGACCTGGGCGGTGGCGTTGTTCGCGGTCGAGCCGAAGTGGTGCTCGACCAGGTCCAGCGCGTTGGTGGATTCCTGTCCGGGGATCTCGAACGTGTTCACGGTCGGGCCGGACAGGGCGACGGAGCCCAGGCCCGCGCCGAGGAGCACCAGCAGCCAGGTCACGATGACCGCGATCCGGTGCCGGAACGCCCCGAGTCCGAGGCGGTGCAGGAAGGTTGCCATTGAAACGAAGTCCTTACGGTGCGGCGGGCGTGTCGTGGCCCAGGGCGGCGTAGCCGATCTCGGTCAGCAGCGAACGCGCGTCGGGCAACGGGAACGCCGGGACGGCGATGGAGCTGAAGACGATCGCGCCGAACGCGCCGACGACCCGGATCCCGCGCTCGACGTCGCCCGGTTCGACCGCGAACGCGGCCAGCGCGGTGTCCCCGAGGGCCGGTGACCACGAGTCCACGAACGCGGCGTCCGGTGAGCTGATGTTGCCGAGCATGAGCGCGATGAACCCGGGCTTGCGGAGTGCCAGGTCCACGAACGCGGCGACGGCGGCGCGGTCGCGGACCGGACCGGGTGGCAGGTCGCCGACACCGTCGCCGACCGCGCGCATCTCGGCGAGGCAGCCGTCGACCACGGCCTGGCGCAGCGCCTCCTTGTTGGGGAAGGGTTGCATAAGACCGGTTTTGTAGAACCCGACGGCCTCCGCGATCCGCTGTACCGTGGTCTGTTGGTAGCCTTGCCGCGCGAACAGCGCGGCGGCGCGGTCGACTATCTCCGCGTCGAGTTCTTCGCGGGTCTGGCGAGGCATACCGACCATCGTAGGCTGTTGCGGACCAAACTGGTCCCTTATGGTCCGTGATGGTCCTCACCTGGGCCGTCGAGGTGGGCGACCGCCGACAAGGCCGGCACGTCGTGGCAGGCGTTGACCGGTGCCGGCGTGTCGAAGGTCTGGCTGGACGGCAAGCGGAAGTCCGCTCTGGACCGCAGCACCGCGCCGACGGCGCAGATCGCCGCGCCGACGGCGTGGAGCGCGGGCTACTCCGGCGCGGGCGTGAAGGTCGCCGTGCTGGACACCGGGGTCGACCAGACCCACCCGGACCTAGCCGACCGCGAGATCGCCGAACGCGACTTCACCCAGGCTCCGACCAACGTCGACCGCGTCGGCCACGGCACGCACGTCGCCTCGATCATCGCCGGCACCGGGGCGAAGTCCGGCGGCAAGTACCGCGGCGTGGCCTGGGGCGCGTCCATCCTGGACGGGAAGGTGCTGGACGACGACGGCTACGGCACCGAGTCGGACATCATCGCGGGTATGCGGTGGGCGGCCGAACAGGGCGCCGACATCGCGAACCTGAGCCTGGGCGGCCCGGACCGGCTCGGCACCGACCCGCTCGAAGAAGCGGTCGACACGCTGTCGGCCCGGTACGGCACGCTGTTCGTGGTCGCGGCGGGCAACGCCGGCCCCGGCGACCGCACGATCGACTCGCCCGGCAGCGCGGACGCGGCACTCACCGTCGGCGCGATCGACCGCACCGAGGGCATCGCCGGCTTCTCCAGTCGTGGCCCCAGGATCGACGGCGCGATCAAGCCGGACGTCACCGCGCCGGGCGTCGGCATCGTCGCCGCGCTGCACTCGGCGGGCACCATCGGCGAACCGGTGGCGGACGGGTACACCGCGCTGTCCGGCACGTCGATGGCCACCCCGCACGTGGCCGGTGCCGCCGCGCTCCTCGCCCAGCGGAATCCGGACTGGACCGGTGCGCGGCTCAAGGCCGTGCTGTCCGGCGCGACCACCGCCAACCCGAAGCTCACCGCGTTCGAACAGGGCTCCGGCCGGGTCGACGTGGCGAAGGCGATGGCCGCCCGGGTCGTGTCCGAGCCGACCGCCGTCAACCTGGGCACCGTGGCCTGGCCGCACGACGACCACGAGTCGCTGAGCAAAGCGGTGACCTACCGCAACCTCGGCGACCACGACGTCGTGCTCACGCTGACCACCGAGGCGATCGGCCCCGACCGTGCTCCGGTCGACGTGTTCTCGTTGAGCGCCAAGGAGATCACCGTCCCAGCGGGCGGTCAAGCCACCGTGACGGTCACCGGCGACCCGACCCCGGGCACGCTCGACGGCGGGTACTCCGGCGCGGTCGTCGCGACCGCCGGCGACTCGGTCACCCGCACCCCGGTGACGATCACGCGCGGCGCGCAGACCCACAAGGTCACGCTGAACTTCCTCGGCACGGACGGCAAACCGACCGCCGACTACCGGTCCGTGGTCGCCGGCCTGGACAACGACACGTTCCAGTTCCTCCGGTCCGACGCTGCGTGCCGAGTTCCCGCAGGCCCACGTCTGGGTGGTCGACGACGACTCCGACGACGACACGGCCGCGGTGGTGGAGTCCCTGTGCCACGACGACGGGCACCTGCACCTGGTGCGACGGCGTCGTCCGGCGGCACGCGTCGGCAAGGGCAGCGCGCTCAACGACGGCTACCGCGCGCTGCGCGACTGGCTGGAGTCCCGCGCGGCCGACCCGGCGGACGTGGTGGTGGCCGTGGTCGACGCCGACGGCCGGCCGGCACCCGACTGCCTGGAGGTCTGCGCCGCCGACCACCTCTTCGGGGACGCCGAGATCGGTGCCGTGCAGATCGACGTGTGGATGGCCAACCGCGACGAGCCGCCCAGGGACGGCGGCAGGTTGGCCAAGTGGTTCGGCAGCCGGCTGGTGCTCATGCAGGACCTGGAGTTCCGCACCGCGATCGCCGCGATCCAGCTCTCCCGCCGGATCACCGGCACGATCTCCATGGGCGGCAACGGCCAGTTCACCAGGCTCGCGCGCTGGACTCCATCGCCGGGCCGGAACGCGAGCCGTGGCACGGTTCGCTGCTGGAGGACTTCGAGCTGGGCGTGCACCTGCTCACCGCCGGGTGGCGGACCGGGTTCACCAACGACACCCACGTCTCCCAGGAGGGGCTCTACAGCCTGCGCCGGTTCCTGGCCCAGCGCACGCGGTGGGGACAGGGGACCATGCAGTGCGCCCGGTACGTGCGCCGGATCTGGGACTCCCGGCACCTGTCGACGCTGGGCGCGGCGGAGATGCTGTACTACCTGGCGCAGCCGTGGATGCAGCTCGTCGGCACGATCGTCTACCCGATCCCGTTCGTGCTGCTGCTCTGGCGTGCGGCGCACGAACCGGAGCTGGTGTGGAACTGGTTCCACGGCGGGGCCTGGATCCTGTTCCCGACCTACGGCGCGTTCGGCCTGCTGCCGTTCCTGGTCTGGGGCCCGATCTACCAGCGACGCAGCGAGCCGCGCTTCCGTCCGTTGCGCGGCCTCTGGTACGGCATCTGCTACAGCCTGTACATCGACACGTTCTACATCACGTCGTGGCGGGCGCTGGCCAGGCTGGTCCGCGGGCACAACGGCTGGGTGAAGACCAGGCGCAACGACGAACCCGGCGACCCCCGCCCGGCCCCGTCCGCCACCGGTCCGGAGCCGGATATGTCCAGAACGTGTATCTGCGCACCGAGGAGCCGGCACCTGTTCACAGGGTCGTTTCCAGGGAGCCGCGATGGACGGATTCGTCGGCAGGCGGTCCGAGCTGCGCCTCCTGGGGGACGCGCTCGACCGGGCTCGGCAGGGGTGTGGGCGGCTGATCACGGTCCCCGGGCCGGGCGGGGTCGGCACGACCCGGTTCTGCGCGGAGGGCGCCGACCGGGCCCGGTCGGCCGGTTTCGCGGTGGTGTGGGGCCGGTGCTGGACCGACGGCGGCGCGCCGGCGCTGTGGCCGTGGCACTCGGTGCTGTCCGAACTGGGCGGCGCGGCGGCGCTGCTGGACGGCGATGTCGGGCTGGACACCGTCGACCCGCAACGGTTCTCGCGGTTCGTGGCGGTGTGCGAGCGGCTGGCCGGCGCGTGTGCGGACCGCCCGACCGTGCTGGTGCTGGACGACGTGCACGCGGCCGACCCGGGCGCGCTGCTGCTGACCCGGTTCGTGGCCCGGAACCTGCACCGGCTCGCGCTGGTCGTGGTGGCCACCTGGCGGCCGGGGGAGGCCGCCGCCGATTCCGCGCCGCTGCTGGCCGACCTGGAACGCGAGGGCGTGCCGGTGGTGCTCGGCGGGTTCGACCTGGCCGAGACGCGGACGTTCCTCGCCGGGCACGGCATCGACTGGTCCGGTCCGGAGGTCGAGGCGCTGCACGCGGTCGCCCGGGGGAATCCGCTGGTGCTGCGCCGGTTGCCGGCGCTGTGGACGGCCGGTTCGGTCGCCGGGCTGCCCGACGGGCTGGCCGCCATGGTCGACGAGTCGCTGCGCCCGTTGCGCCCGTTCACGGTCCGGCTGCTGACGGAGGCGGCCGTCCTGGGCATGTCGGTGTCCGTCGCCGACGCCGTGCGGCTGGTCGACGCGGACGAGTCGGCGGTGCTCGACGCGTTGCGCGAGGCCGCCGGTTCGGGGCTGGTGCGCGTGGTGCGGGCGGACTCGTTCGGGTTCGGCCACGACCTGGTCCGGCAGGCGCTCGCGGACCGGCTCACGCCGAGCCTGCTGCTCGACGTGCACGCCAGGGCGGTCGAGGTCGTCCGGGTGGGTTCGGATCGGGATTCCCACGAGCGGCTGGGACGGCTGGCGCACCACGCGGTGAACGCCGCACCCCGTTCGGTCGCCGACGCGCGGACGGCGGTGGTCGCCTGTCGTGCGGCGGCCCGGTCCATGGTCCGCCACTTCGCCTACGAGCAAGCCGTGACGTTGCTGTCCACCGCTGCCGGGCTGTACCGGACCGCCGACCTGGGGCCGGTGCCGGCCCGGCTGCTGCTCGACTGGGCGCACGCGGTCCACCGGTGCGGGCAGGTGGCCGAGGCCGGACCGCTGTTCGACCGGGCGGTGGCGGCGGCGCGGGACGAGGACGACCCGGTCCTGTTCGCCGAAGCCGCGCTGGGGCTCGACGGCATGTGGGGCAGTCGGCTGCGCGACCGGGTGGAACGGGCGCGGGCCGTGGCGCTCCAGCGGGAGGCGGCGGAGCGGCTGCCGGCCGGGCACGTGTTGCTGCGCTGCCGGCTCGCCAGCAGGCTGGCCGCCGAGTCCGGCCTGATCGAGGCCGTGCTCGCGGCACTGGCCCAGGCCCGCGACACCGGTGACCCGCGGTTGCTGGCCGAGGCGTTGTCGTTGTGCCACCAGGCTTTGCCGGCACCCGAGCACGCCCGCACCCGGCTCGCGCTGGCCGACGAGCTGATCGCGGTGGCGTCCGCCGCCGGGCTGGAGGTCGTGACGCTGGTGGGCGTGTGCCGGCGGACCGTCGACCTGTTCCACCTGGGCCATCCCTGTGCCGAGCGGTCGCTGGCCGAGCTGCGCCACCGGTCGGACCTGCTGACCGGCCACGGCGTCCGGTACGTCCAGGCCGCGATCGAGGTCATGCTGCTGATCCGGGCGGGCGAGTTGGCGAAGGCCGAGGAGCAGGCCGAGCGGTGCCTGCGGCTCGGTCTGCGGATCGGCGACCCGGACGCGCGGCACTGCCACGGCGCGCAGCTCATGACGATCGGCTGGCTGCGCGGCCGGGCGGCCGAGCTGGTCGACGTCGCCGAGCGGATCGTGGCCATGCCGACGCTGCCCGACGGGGAGCTCATCTTCCACGCCACGCTGGCCCTGCTCGCCGCCGAAGCGGGCCGGTCCGACCGGGCCCGGGCCGCCCTGCACCACGTCACGTCGGGTGGGCTGGCCGCCGTCCGGCCCGCCGGCACGTGGCTGGGCTGCCTGTTCGCCGTGGTGGAGGCGGCGGCCACGCTGGCCGAGCCGGATGTCGCCCGGCAGGCGTACGAGCTGATCGCACCGTTCGCCGACCTGCCGATCACCCCGTCGACGGCCGTGGTGTGCTTCGGTTCGGCCGAGCGCACGCTCGGGCTGGCCGCGTTGACGTTCGGCGATGTTGGGGCGGCCGTCGCGCACCTCGAACGGGCGGTCGCCGCCAACGTCCGGCTGGCGAACCGGCCGCTCACCGCGTGCGCGCGGGCCGATCTGGCCGAGGCGTTGCGCCGGCGCGGCGGGCCCGGCGACCTGGTCCGTGCGGCCGAGCTGCTCGACCGGGCCGTCGCCGACGCGACCGCGATGGGCATGGCGGCGCGCGCGGCCACGTGGACGGCACGGTGTGCGCCTGCCCTGGTGATCCGGCGTGCCGGCGACCGGTGGCTGTTGGTCCACCACGAGCGCGAAACCCTGCTGGACGATCTGGTGGGCGTGCGTTACCTGGCACGGCTGATCGCCCACCCGGGCACGGAGATCTCCGCGCTGGACCTGGTGGGTGCGGCGCGGTTCCCGGAGCCCGCCAACCAGACCGTGGTCGACGGTCCGGCTAGGGCCGCCTACCTGCGGCGCGCCCGTGAGCTGGCGGAGGAGATCGCCGACGCCCGGCGGGACGCCGATCTGGAGCGGGTCGCCGGACTCGAATCCGAACTCGACGCGCTCACCGCCGAAATCGGGCGTTCGGCCGGGATCAGCGGTCGCACCCGCCATTTCCCGAGTCCCGCCGAACGGGCCCGGACCGCCGTCCGCAAAGCCATCACCCGGGCCGTCGACACCATCGCGGCAGCCGATCCGGCCGCCGCGGACCTGTTGCGCGCCACCGTGACCACCGGCTACCAGTGCGGCTACCGGCCGCGCTGACGGTTCACTGCCGGCACACCACCGGGTGGTCGTAGAAATGTTCCCGACACGCCTTTCGATTCGTTCGCGGCGTGCTGGGGAGTATTTCGAACAGGGAGGGGTCGCGCATGGAAAACTGGCGATTTTTGAAGTCCTGGAGGGTGGTCCGGCGGCGGTTCGCGGTCGTCGTCGGGCTGGCCGCGGTCACGCTCGGCCTGGTGGTCGTGCCGTCCGCCTCGGCGGTCGGGCCGGCCGAGCAGACCGTCGCCCCGTTGACGGTCACCAACGTGCCGGTGCTGCGGATCCCGGTGTCGGGGAGGTTCATCCCGCCGAAGGTCGGCACCGGGAACAACGATTTCGAGGGCCACGGGCCGGACATCGTCGCCACGGCGACGCTCAACGTCATCGACAGCGGCCGGCGGCTGGCCATCGTGCTCTGTATGCGCGCCAAGGCGACGCCGGGAGACCTCACCGAGGTCAACGGGTGCTCCGTGCCGTTCCTGATCTTCGTGGCTCCGGTCGGCGAATGCGTGCGGAACGTGAGCGTCGGCACCTTCGACGAGATCAGGTACACCGACGACGACCACGCGGACGACGTCCTCCCGAGCGTGATCCCGAATACCTTCGTCTCGGTCTGGAACATCGTGGGGGACACCAACGGCAATGAAGCGGGCACGAAGACCGGCGTGTCCATCGGCACCAACGGTTTCTCGGTGACCACGCTCCCGTGCTGACGTGAGCAGACCCCGCGTCCCGCCGAAACCCGACGGGACGCGGGAGTCGTCCGCGCTCACCGTCCGTCCAGCACCGCCGCCTCCAGCCGGCGCAGCCCGAGACCCGGTTCCAGCCCGAACCCGTCCACCAGGACGGCGCGGACGCGTCGGTAGGTGCGCAACGCGTCGGCGGGCCGGCCGGAGCGGTGCTGGGCGGTCATGAGCAGTTCCCACAGCCGTTCCCGGAGCGGGTAGCGGGCCACCAAGCGCTCCAGTTCGCCGATCGCCTCGGCGTGCCGGTCGAGCAGGCACAGCGCGGTGACCAGCCGTTCCTCCGCCAGGGCCCGGGTTTCCCGCAGCCGGGTGAGCTCGGCGTCGGCCCAGCCGGTGACCGGGCAGTCGGCCAGCGGATCGCCGCGCCAGAGCGCGAGCCCCGCTTCGAGCCGGTCGATCGCGGTGGCGGGGTCGCCGTGCTCCAACGCGTGCCGCCCGGCCCGGACGTGCTCCTCGAAGCGGTGGATGTCCACGAGCGCGGTGTCGATCCGGAGCAGGTAGCCGGGGTCACGGGTGACCAGCACCCCGACGAGCCCGGCGGCGGACAGTGCCTTGCGCACCTGGGCGACATGCCCTTGGAGCGTCTTCAGCGCGGTAGGCGGCACCGCGTCGGCCCACAGCCCGTCGATCAGCGACGACCGGGACACCAGCCGCCCGGGACGCAGGGCGAACATGGCGAACACGGCCTTCCGCCGTGCCCCGGTCCAGGACACCGGCCCGTGCGGCCCCGTCACATCGAGCGTTCCCAGCAGGCGTATTTCGGCGCACATCGGCAGCTCCCCTCAGCCTTGCCGGCCCCGTCGGCACAGGAACAGGCGTGACGCCGATGTGCCGCCTGACGTCACGCCTCGGGTTCCTCCTCAGGACAGGGCGGCCCCGATGACACGGGTCGTGTGCGGTCACGGTCGATGGTCGTCCCGGTCGCGCGGGCTGTTGCGTTCGGCGTCACCCCGTCATTCGACGTATTCACTCGTTCGGTTGACTTTGATGATCATCATGTGGAATGACTAGGGGTGTGTTCCCGCTGGCCGCCGACGGAGTCGCGCGGAGCGGGGTGGAGGATGGGACTACGGAGAAGGGTCGAGTGGGGATCCTTTCGGCACGTGTTCACGGGATGATCAGAGGTTGCGTCGAGTAGCGGCGAAGTCGGGGCGGCCGTGGACGGCGGCCGGGTGTGGAGTTGCAGGAGCGGCCGAGGAGTTGTTGCCGGTGAGCCAGGCGCGGGACGAGTCCGCCGTGATCGACGTATTACCGGTGCTCTTCGAGGTTGTCGCGGTGGACGCGTTGCCCGCGTGGCTGGTGGCACTGGCCGCCGGGGTCGAGGTGGCGGTAGTGGACGGACTGGCCCTCGGCGATCGGTTCGCGGTACGGCGAAGACCGGACGGCCGACTGGTCTCCGGCGGGACGTCCCGGACGGTCGACATCGGGTCGGGGCGTGTGGTCGAGGTTGTCGAGCGGATCGCCGAAGGAACGCTGCGCCTCCTGGCGGATGCCTCGGTGGCGCTGCGCGGATCCGGCGCGGATCCGGCCGGGGACGAGGGTGCCGCCCGTCGTTGGGTGCATGACCACCGGGACTGCGTGCTGGGCGTTGCCGGCGCGGCGAACGCGGTGGGCCGGTCGTCATCAGCCTCGTCCTTGGCCACACTGCTGTGGGACGCGGCGGACGCGGCGGCATTCGACTCCGGGTTCGTCCGGGCGCTGACCGAGGTGGGCGTCCACGCGGCGGTGACGGGGCGGGCTCCTGAGACGATGGCGGGACTGCTGCGTTCGGCGTGGGTGTGGTTCGAAGGCCGCGGAGACCTCGCCTCGGCGGAGGAGTACGCGCTCCGGGAGTGGGACCTGTGGCGACGGGCGGGTCGGACGACAGAGGCGGCGTGGTTGTTGTGGTGGCGGGCGGACATGTTCCGCCGGCGTGGCCGCGGTGATCTCGAACTGCGCTGCTACGAGCGGCTGGAGTCGTTGTACGGCAACGATGAGGACCGCGCCGCCCTGGCCCGGGTCCGCGCGGGGACCGCGGCGGCCCTGCTGTCCTACGACCGGGCGGATCTGGCCGTGGACTGGGCGCGCCGCGCGGAGCACGCCGTTCGCGCGCTCACGGACTTCCCCCCGGTCGAGCAGGCCCTGATCTTCGAGTGGTCCGGACGCGCCCTGTGGGCTTCCGGCGCGATCGGCGCGGCCAAGCGCCGGTTCAGCGACGCCTTGGCCCTGCTCGTGGACGTGGACGACGATGCCGCCGACCACGTCCGTCGCCTGCTGGCCCACGACCACGACCGGCCGCTGCCGCCTGCGGTGCCCGACCGCTATCCGGCACCGGCACCCCGCTTCTCAGCCCCGGGGTAACAGCCACGGGATCAGGTGGTCGAGAACCAGGTGCAGTGCGCCGATCACGATCGAAACCCCTTTGAACACGGTCGAACCCACCAAACGCGGCCATGGTCCGGTCGGGCGCGGTCGGGAGGCGCGCCGGTAGCGGTAGCCACCGGAGGGGCGACGTAGGCGTGGGGCGTTCCGCCGGGGCGGCGGAACCGAAGCAGGACGAGGGGAACGGGGAGGCTCGGACTCGGTCACGTTGAATCTTCCTGGAGAGGGGTTTTCATCGATCGTTCGTGTCAGGTGCCGACAGCACCGGTAGATCGGTTCGGGGTACGGTGGCGTCGAAGGTCAACACGTCCATCGCCTCCTCGCACACGAACACCTTGATCGGGTGTTCGGCGACCACCCGCAGCACTTGCTCGGCCACCAGTCGGCGGGTGAACTGGGCGGCTGTCTTGGGCTTGAGTCCGTGCTGGAAGGCCAGCACCTGGATGCTGGTGACCGGCGACGTGGGCAGCGCGGCCAGGACTTCCCGCAACGCGCGCGACCCCGTGACGCGCTCGGTCAGTTCAGTGCGCAGGTCGTCCAGCCTGCCGATCAGCGCGAGGTTGCGCCTGGCCTGTTCGCCCACACCACGGGCGAAGAACTCGATCCACTCCCACCACGGCCCGCCTTCGACGACGGCCCGGATCCGTGTGCGGTACTCGTCGGCGTGGTCGTCCAGCCACGGTGCCAGTGACAACACCGGCTGCCGTACAACGCCTTGACGCACCATCTCGCCGCTGGAGAACAATCTCGCCAGGTGCCCGTTGGCCCGGGGGTACGGTTGCAGCAACTCCAGCAGCAGGTGCGCCACCGCGATCTTGGCCAGGCGTGGCCCGACACCGGCCCGTGCGACCCACCGATCCCACTCCAACACCGCCCGCACCAGCGGCTCGCCCGGAGGCGCGGTCCGCACGTAGGGTGCGCCGCCCGGCCCGGCGGTGAGGAAACCCTCCGTCTGCCGGAGGCCCTCCTCCCACGACCGCACCGGTTGATCGGTGAGCACGGCGCTGACTTCGCCCAGCAGTTCGATGCCGTTGTGCCCACCCTTGGCGATCTTCCGGTCCAGCAGTCCCGATCCCCGGATGAACCGGCCGACGAGGTGGCCGCGTATCCGTGCCTCGGTCTCCGGATCGGGCTGGGACTCCGCTTCGGGGTGGTGGGGCGACAGCCTCAGCGCCGCCACCCACGTTTCCGTGGGCATGGCGGTGAGCCCGGTCAGCCGCGCGGACCTCAGCACGTCTCGCAGCTTGAGGCACGTCAAGTACGCCTGGACGTCGGGAACAACCTGGAGCGCCTGCTGAAGTGCCCCTGCCGCATTTTCCGCCAAGCACAGCTCGCCCTGCGTTCCGGCGGGGAGGGTCGGCTCATCGGACGGCACCGACGGGTAGTGCGTCGGCAGGCCGTCGTCACCAGGAGGCACGGAGGTCTTGCTCATATGGGAACTCTGGCTGACAGCCATGGAATCCCGCAAACACGGTCTGGATCATTTCAAGATCAAATCTGATCACACCCGGGCATCGTGATGAGCTGCCTGACCAGCGATTTCGATGTGCAGAAGCCGGTGCAGTCGGCGTTGGCCGCCCTATTGCGGCCGACTCTCGCGCACTGTTCATCGGGCTGTTTTGATTCGTCGGGAGCACCCGGACCTGGGCTATTCCTCCCGAACGGGGGCAGCAGGGGCCGCGGTTCGGCGGGTTTGTCGCACGAAGGGGTGAAATCGAGGCGTCCACAGCTGCGGCCGTACCACCGTGCCGCCGCGAAGGAACTTCGGCGGCGCGCTCGAACCCCGGGCCGGCATCGGCTGATCAACCTCGCCGAGGCAACCTCGGCGTCACGCCGTCCCGGCCATCAGCTCGGCGAACGCCTTCGCCGCCGAGTCCGACGTGAACAGCCGGTCGAGCCGCGACCGGGCGAGTTGCCATCGGAACGGGCCGGCGGTGGTCGGGTCCGCGCCGTGGAACACCATCTCGGACATCCAGCGGGAGAACTCCTGGTCGTTCCACACCCGGCGCAGGCAGGTGGGGGAGTACTCGCGCAACAGCCGGTCGTCCCCGTCGCGAACGGCGGCGGACAGCGCCCCGGCCAGCACGTCGGCGTCGGCGATCGCGAGGTTCATCCCCTTGCCGCCCATCGGCGGGACGATGTGCGCCGCGTCCCCGACGAGGTACAGCCTGCCGTAGGACATGGGGTCGACCACGAAGCTGCGCACGTCGATCACGGCCTTCTCCACGATCGGACCGCCGGGCAGCCCGTCATCGGCCAACCGCAACCGCAACTGCCGCCACACCCGGTCGTCCGACCACGTCTGCGGATCGTCGGCCGCCGGGCACTGGAGGTAGAACCGGCTCGCCTGCGGCCCACGCCCGAAGTGCGCGGCGAACCCGTGGCGGCTCAACGCGATCAGCGGATGCGCCGGCGGCGGCGAGTCGGCCAGCACGGTGAACCAGCCGACGTCGTCGGAGAACCGGTGGGTGGTGACGGCGTCCGGCGGCACGGCGGTGCGGCTGACCCCGTGGAAACCGTCGCAACCGGCCACGTACTCACCGTCGACCCGGTACTCGACACCCGACGGGTCGCGGTAGGTGACGTACGGCCGGTCGGGGAGACCGTGCGGCACGACGTCCGCCGCCTCGAACCGCAGGTCTCCACCGCCGTCCAGGAACGCGGCGATGAGCCGCCGCACCAACAACTGCTGCGGTAACAGCCGCCCGATCCGCCCGTCGGTGTGCCGCGCGGCGTCGAACATCCGCCCCACGCCGTCGATCCGGAACTCGATCACGCCGGACCGGGGCACCCCGGCCAACAGCCGCTCCTCGAACCCCGCCCGCACGTAGACCTGCTCGGCGGCGAAGTCGAGCACCCCGGCCCGCTGCCGCTGCTCCACGTGCGCCCGACTCTGCCGTTCCAGCACCACACAGCCGATCCCGGCCCGCTGCAACAGGTTCGCCACGGTCAGGCCCGCCACACCCGCACCGATCACGACCACATCCGTGGTCTCAGCCATGATCGCCTCCCCCGCAGTGAGCCCTGACCTCATCACGGGACGCGGTCGCCGGGGAAGACGCCGAGCAGGTACGACGACCCCGCTCAGCCGATCCGGCTCAGCACCACGTCGTCCAGCTGGATCCAGAAGTCCCGGCCGGCCGGCGACCACCCGCCCGCGAACACTTCGAGGTCCGGGTCGGCGCCCGCCGTGAAGTCGACACTCAGCCGCGTGTACCCGGCGAGGTGGCCGAACGGCTGTTCCGCCACCACACCCTGCCCGAACGGCTTCCGGACGCCGAAGTACCCGGCCGTGTTCGTGTCCGAGCTGCGCAGCCACCCGGTGAGCCGGTACCGCCCACCCGGCTGCACGACGATGTGCTGGTACAGGTCGTTCCACCCGGAATCGTGCCGGACCCACCCGTTGTTCGTCCCCGAGTGCGACTGCCCGCCGTAGTCCACGCCGCCCCGGCCGTTGATCCGCCACGGAGCCGGTCCCGCGCCCGCCGGTCGGTCCTCGAAACCGCCGTCCTGCACCAGGTTGTCGCTCAACGCGAGGTCGGCGAGCCGGAGTCGCATCAGCCGCACGTGGTACGGCGCCCACTGGGACATCGCGAAGTACAGGTCCGGCCCGTCGGCGCTGTCCGGGTGCAGGTACGACCCGTAGAGCCCGGGGTAGTCGTCGTTGTGCGCCACGATCTGACCGCCGGTCCACGGCCCGTTCGGCGCGGGCGCGGTGCGCAGCACGATGGCTCGCCGGTCCAGGTCCAGGTGCAGCGCGACCCAGCGGCCCAGGTTGTTGTTGTACAGCACCGAAAGCTCGCCGACCGGGCCGGACAGCACCGGCACCGCGTCGTCCGCCGGGCCCGCCCGCCAGCCGCCGGCGGTCCAGTACTCGTAGGCCGGCACGTCCAGCACCCGCGACTCGGGGACCCGGGCGACCTGGGCGTTGCCGAACCGGCCGTTCGGCGTGCCGAAGAGGTACACGTACCCGTCCTTCTTCGCGAACGCGCCCACCTGGAACCGGCCCGTGCCGCCGACGTTCGCCCAGCGCGCGGAAGCCGGTTTGACCCAGGTCCGGCCGCCGTCGTCGGAGTAGGCGAGGCCCGCGTAGTTGGTCTGCCAGTGGCCTTCGGCGGGACCCCACCGGCGCACCGACATGTAGTGCAGGTAGTCCCGCGAACCGGCGCTGATCCCCGCCGTCGGGATCTCGGTCTCCTCGGGCACGGACGGGTCGCGCGGCAGGATCTCCTTGGCGTGGCCGGGCCGGTCGGTGACCATCGAGTCGATGGTCATGCCGTCGGTCAGGTCCGGGTCGGTGGAGTGGGCCAGGGTGTTGAAGCGCCAGTCGGCGGGGCCGCCCGCGCCGTTGCCGACCCAGTCCGCGCCGTAGGTGTCGCCGAACGCGGTCGCTACCCGCCCCTGGCTGTCGCGCCACATGATCCCGAGATCCGTGGCGTACACGGTGAAGCGGTCCCTGGTGTGGTTGATGTCGCCCACGCCCTGACCCGCCACCAGGGCCACCGGCCGGGCCGGGGACAGGGCGGCGGGCTCCGGCTGGGCCGATGCGGGCAAAGCCATGGCGCACAACGCGATTCCCGCGGCGAACGCGGTCAAGCGGAACATGGTCGGTCCTCCTCCGGGCTCGTCGTGATCAGCACGGGTAGTTGACGTAGGCCGAGGACAGCGCGTCGTTGGCGACGCCGCCCCGGGGGAAGTTCCCGGCGCTGTCGGGCGGGAAGCCCGCACGGGGATCGGTGTTGGGCTGGTTGGCGTAGAACGTGCCGGTGGCGCAGGAGTCCCAGGAGCTGGCCTTGTCGTTGAGGGCGAGCGGCACGTAGTAGTTGCCCCAGCCGGCCACGCACACGCTCCAGCCGTTCCGCCAGTCGGGCGAACCGTACGGGCCGTTCTCGTAGTAGGTGAACGCGCAGCTCTGCGCCTGGACGCCGGTCCCGGACGCGGGTGTCAGACACGACCTCCCCTCGTCGCTGCCCACGTCCGGCGCGAAGGTGACCGCACAGCCCGGCAACGGGTTCGCCGCACCCGCGATCCGCGCCACGGTCGCCGGTGCGTGCTGCGCGACTGCCGGGAGTGCCCAGGCCGTGAGCAGCAGGGCCGTGTCCACCACGATGAGCGCTATCCGCCGGACGGCAACCATCTCATTCCTCCTCGACTGGAAATCCCCGACCGGTCCGGTCGGGTCCCGATACGGTGACTGCACGACAGGGCGACAATTGTTTTCGCGTTCGTCCCGGTTCCCCTTGGCGTCGCAGCTCATCCGTACTGCCCGCGCGTTGTTCACGGCCCGCCGGTGGACGTGAAGAAAGAAACGCTGAAGAATCTTCCCGGGGGAGGTGGCGCGAATGCCGCGTGGAGAGCGTCCACTTGACGACGGAGACAGCCCGTTACTGCGGTTCGCACGGGATCTGCGGCTGTTGCGGGAGAAGGCGGGCAAGCCGACCTACCGGGAGCTCAGCGCGCAGGCCCACTACTCGGAGGCGGCGCTGTCGCAGGCGGCGGCGGGGCGCAAGCTGCCGACCCTGCCGATCACGCTGGCCTACGTGCGGGCGTGCGGCGGCGCGGAGGAGGACTGGGAGCGGCGCTGGCGCGAAGTGGCGGCGGAACTCGCGCCGCCCCCACCGGACGACGACGACCGGTCCGACCCGCCGTACGTCGGGCTCAACGCGTTCCAGCCCGGCGACGCCGACCGGTTCTTCGGCCGGGAACGGCTGGTGCGGGAGCTGGAGTCCCGGCTGGAGCGGCAGCGCGTGGTCGTGGTGGTCGGCGCTTCCGGCGTGGGCAAGTCGTCCCTGCTGCGGGCCGGGCTGATACCCCGGCTGGACGGCCGCGTGGTGGTGTTCACGCCCGGCGCGCACCCGTTGGCGGAGTGCGCTCGGCACCTCTCCGCGGTCCCCGGCGACGAAGCGCCCGATGATCGGGACCTGGCGATCGTCGTGGACCAGTTCGAGGAGATCTTCACGCTGTGCCGTGACCACGAGGAGCGGTGCCGGTTCATCGACACGCTGCTCACCACGGCGCGGATGGGCCGGTGCCGGGTCGTGCTGGGGGTGCGTGCCGACTTCTACGCGCACTGCACGGCGTTCCCCGAGCTGGTCGACGCGGTGCGCGAGGGCCAGGTGACGGTCGGGCCGATGACGCCCGACGAGCTGCGCCGGGCGATCACCTCACCCGCCGCCCGGGTCGGCCTGATGGTGGAGACCGCCCTGGTCACCGAGCTGGTCGCGCAGGCCAAGGGCCAGGTGGGCGTGCTGCCGCTGCTGTCGCACGCGCTGCTGGAGACGTGGCGCAGGCGGCGGGGCCGGACGCTGTCGCTGACCGGCTACCAGGTCGCCGGCGGCATCGAGGGCGCGCTCGCGCAGACCGCCGAATCGGTCCTCGAACGGCTGACCGAGCGGCAGCGCGACCTGGTGCGGAACCTGATGCTGCGGCTGACCGCGCTCGGCGACGGCACCGAGGACACCAAACGGCGGGTCGCGCGCGGCGAACTGGCCGACGACCCGGACACCGGCCTGGTGCTCGACCTGTTCGCCCGCGCCCGCCTGATCACCCTGGACCACGACAGCGTGGAGATCGCGCACGAGGCGATGATCGCCTCGTGGCCCAGGCTGCGCGGCTGGCTGGCCGAGGACCGCGAGGGACTGCGGCTGCACCGCGAGCTGACCGAGGCGACCGACGGCTGGGAGGCGCTGGACCGCGACCGGGGCGCGCTGTACCGGGGCGTCCGGCTGGAACGCGCCCACGAGTGGGCCGCCCACCGGGCGGACGCGCTCTCCGTGCGGGAACGCGACTTCCTGGACGCCAGCTGGGCCACCGCCCAGGCCGAGCACGCGCAGACCAGGAGACACGGCAGAAGGCTGAAACAGCTGGTGGCGCTGCTCAGCCTGCTGTTGCTGCTGGCCGTCACCGCCACGGCGTACGCGTTCGAGGCGGAACGCGTCGCCGCCTCGCAGCGCAACACCGCGTTGTCGCAGATCGTCGCGGGCAAGGCCACCGCGCTGCGCCGGTCGGACCCGTCGCTGGCCGCGCAGCTCAGCGTCGCCGCCCTCCGCCTCTCGCCGACCGACGAGGCCCGCGCGAGCCTGCTCGGCGCGATCCCGTTCCCCAACCTGCCGACCCTGCGCGGGCACACCGGCCACGTCAACGCGGTGTCGCTCAGCCCCGACGGCCGGCTGCTGCTCACGTCGAGCCACGACGGCACCGCGCGCCTGTGGGACGTGCGCGATCCGCACCGAGCCGTCCAGCTGTCCGAGCTCCGCGGGCACACCGCCACCGTGAACGCGGCGGTGTTCCGGCCGGACGGAGCGGTGGTGGCGACGGCGGGCTGGGACCACCAGGCCAAGCTGTGGGACATCGGCGACCCGCGGCACCCCGTCGAACTGGCCACCCTCAGCGGGCACACCGACGAGGTCAACGCGGTGGCGTTCAGCCCGGACGGCCGCACCCTGGCGACCGCGGGCAGCGACAACACCGCCCGGCTGTGGGACGTCACGAACCCGCGCGCGCCCGGTGCGCCGACCACGTTGGCCGGGCACACCGACGCGGTGGTGTCGGTCGCGTTCGCCCCGCACGGCCGCACCCTGGCCACCGCGAGCTTCGACCACTCCGTGGGGCTGTGGGACCTGGCCGGGTCCGGCGCGCCGCGTTTCCTCACCGGTCACGGCAGCGGGGCGACGTGGGTCGCGTTCGACGCGCGCGGCACCAGGCTGGCGTCCGCGGGCCAGGACGGCACCGCGCGGATCTGGGACCCGGTGAGCGGCGGTCAGCTGGCCGTGCTGCTGGGCCACCACCGGATCGTCCGGTCGGTCGCGTTCGGCCCGGACGGTCGTCTCGCCACGGCCGGCGAGGACGGCACCGCGCGGCTGTGGGACGTGTCGGGGCCGGTCGGAGCCCGTCAGCTGGCCGTGCTGGAGGCCCACCTGGGACCGGTGGTCTCGGTGTGGTTCGGCCCGGACGGCGGCACGCTCGCCACCGGCAGCGACGACAACACCGCGATGCTGTGGTCCATCCCGCGCGGCTGGCCGGACTCGATCGACCCGGCGCAGGCGGCGGACTGGCTGTGCACACAGGCGGACAAGCTGATGACCTCGGACGACTGGGCAGCCTATTTCCCCGGCCTGCCCTTCCAACCGCCGTGCCCGCGTTCGTGATCGCGGGTGGTTTCCGCCCGGTGTTGTCACCGAGTGCCGAGGGCCCGGGTCAATTCACCAGATCGGGTTACAACTGCCGCTAACAGCGATACTCGGCCGCCGCGATATGCCGATACCTGGTCCACGTCGTGCGAAAATGGGTGGCGACAAAGATGACTGATTCGCGTCTCGAATCGGCGGTGCCCTATTGCCGGCGAGGTGTGATGGCGTGCCCCGTGCCGAGGCTGCATGATCGGAGGCGGGGCGGCGGAGAGGAGGACGCAAGGGCGGAGGCGGTCGCGGTGCCGGCCGGGGGCGGCTGAGGGGTTGTTGCGGGTGAGTCGGGAGTGGGACAGACCTTCGATCCACGCTGCCCTGATCCACACTTTCCAAGCGCTGGAAGCGGATGAACTGCCCACGCGGGTCATCGCGGTGGCCGTAGACCTCGATCTCCGGCAGGCGGACGAGGTGCTCGCGGGTCTCGTCGGCCGGCCGCTGGACGACTCCGGGGCGACGCTGCGTTCCACCGGCGGCGGCCGGTACACGCTCGAACCCGTGCCGGACGGGCAGGTCGACCCGCGGCAGGAGCCGGTGCGAGCGCTGGTCCGCCGACTCGGCGAGGACTTCCTCACCACCCTCGACACGGCCGTCGAGGCGGGGATCTGCGCCGGCCAAGCACCAGGAGGAGCCGGAGGCCAACTCGACACGGCCTGTGCGGCGGCCGTGGCGGGGTGCTCCCACAAGGTCTCCGAGCCGGTGCTGCCCGCCGTCGAGTTCGCGGGCCGGGCCGAGGTCGCGGCCTGGTCGATCCGGTCCCGCCGGTTGTCACGGAGCCTGCTCCGCGCCACCCTCCGGGCGGGTCTGCATCGGCTGACGAGCGCGCTGGCCGCCCGGCTCTGGCACCTGCCGCCGCACGACGACACCGACTGGGCGCACGACGTGGCCCTGTACGGCACGGAGGCCGCGACCGAGGCCCGCGAGCCCGAGTCGTTGGCCGGCCTGCTCGCGTTGAGCGCACGCTGGTTCGCCGACGCCGGGGACTTCGCCACGGCGGAGGTGCACGGTGTGCGCGAGTCCAGGGTCCGCCGCGGCATCGGCGATGCGGAGGGCATCGCCGACGCGTTGTGGCGGCGGGCGCACATCTACCGGCGGGCGGGGCACGCGCACTTCGCGTTGGACTGCTACCGGGAACTGTCCGCGGACTGCCAGGACCGGGGCGACCGCCGCGGCCTGGCCCGCGCGCTGGCCGCCACCGGGGTCACCCTGCTGGCGTCGGGCCGGCCGGACGCGGCCGTGGAACAGTTGCGCCGAGCCGCCGTCACCCACGACCGGCAGCCCGTCGACCACGCTTCGGCCTCGGACGGCGCTTCGGTCCTGGATCACGCTTCGGTCCTGGAACAGCTGGGCCGGGCACTGTGGGAACTGGGCGAGACCGGTTCGACGAGGCGCTCAGCCTGCTGGTCGACGTGGACGAACCGGCGGCGGCCCGGATCCGGCGGCTGCGCGCCACCGCACCCGACGAGTCGTTACCCGACGCCTGACGGGGCACCGATCACGTCCGATCCGTGAACACCTCGCCGTCCCGGTTCGACTGCTCCACCGGCCGTTCGGTGGTCAGCGCCCGCAGCACCGGCCGGCTGACGAAGACCTTGTCGTAGACCCGGTCGTCCAGCGCGGAGAGCAGACCGAGGCCCATCAGGTGCCCGGTCACCTGAATCGCGGTTGTGGTGGTGACCCCGTACCGCTCCACGATGGTGCGGTGGGTCAGCATCGGTGTCGTCACCAGGTCGGCCGCCACCCGGTGCGCGCTCAACGGCCGGGGCACCAGCGCGATGTGCCGCCGCCGCAACCCGTCGAGCTCGTCGATCAGCGCGAGCTGGGCCAGCGCCTGGCGGCGGACACCCTCGGCGAAGAAGTCGATCCACTCGTGGACCGGTCCGTTGTGGACGACCGCCTGGATGTGCTCGTGGTACTGCCGGCGGTGGGTGTCGAGCCAGTAGGACAGCGGCAGGATCTGGTCGCGGAGCAGTCCGGTGCGGACCATCTCCAGGGAGCTGAACAGCCGCGCGAGGTGGCCGTTGGCCTCCGGGTAGGGCTGGAGCAGCTCCAGGTGCAGGTGGGCCAGGGCGATCCGGGCGAGCCGGGAGAGCGGGCCGGCCGCGTGGACCTGCTCGGACCAGTCCGCGACGGCCACGCGGAGGCCGTCACCGGGTGGCACGGTCAGCAGGTAGGCGTCGGCCATGTCCCGTCCGCCCAGCCAGCCCTGGCACGACCGCAGACCGGCCGCCAGGTCGCGGTCGGGCCGCCCGGTCATCAGCGCGCTGATCGCGCCGAGCAGGTGTCCGTCGATCCGCACGCCGGCGGCGACCTGCCGGGAGCCGTACTCGGCGGCGACGATGAACCGGCCGACCGGGTGTCGGCTGATCAGTTCGGGCAGCGAGTCCCCGTCAGTGCGGCCGAGGAGAAGATGGAACATCAGCGCCTCGACCAGATCCGAGTCCACGCCCGCCATGGCGGCGGAGCTGCGGGCGTCGTGGATCTGGCTGCCCAGCACGAGCATCGGCCGGTTGGCGATGCGTTCGGCGGCCTCGTTGAGACTGCCCAGGGCGTGTTCGGCCTCGGCGAGGTTGCGGTGGGTCCGCGTAGGCAGGTCGAGGTCGACGGGCAGCGGGCGTGGGCGGTGGACGCGCAGACCGCGCAGCGGCTCGGGCAGTGCCGTGGGGTCCTCGGGGTCCTCCCAGTCGCCCAGTGCCGGTGGTGCGTGGTTCATGGCGGAAGACTGGCCTATTTGAAGTCTCCCCGGCAAATTCCACTTTCGCGAGGTCATGATCGGCAATTCGCGACGGTGTCCGACGACCGGGCCGTAGGCGTCTGTCGCTGGGGATATGCGCCTTGACGACCCGTTCGTATCGGACACGACGGATTCGTGGGGTCAACTTCCCGGAGTCGGACGGCCGCCTGTGGTGCCCGGTCGAGTGTCACCCTACCGGGGAACTTGTACGGACGGTCAGGCTGACGTTCGCCCCGACTCTTCACCGGCTGTCCGGTGGTGCTGAGCAGGCATCTTCGAGCGAACCTCGGTGCCCGTAAGATTGCGGAAATTGCCGCCCTGCCGATTTGGAACTTTTTCACGTCTATGCGCGACCTTGTAGACTCGGGGGCGGCTAAATGTCTACGTCTGACGACGGAAAGCCGATCGGGAGCCCCGGCGCCTGGTTGGTGTCGACCCTGCTCGGAGAACGCCGAAGGATCACCCGATCCAGTCATAAGTGCGAGGGCATTTTTCGGTACCCAGGCGCGTTGCCGTAAATAGAAGGAAGCGGCCCCCACGGCGGGACACATGGCCCAGGCACACCAGGAGGAGGTGCACGACCCGACCCACCGACCCACCGACCCAGCGCCAGTCGACATCAGACGTGTTCGCCTCCGCGCCCACCTCCCCGCCCCCGCGCACACCTCGCGCGACACGACCGACCGGCCGCCGGCGGGACCGCGCGGCGAGCATCTCGCCCACGCAGCCGGGTTGGCGTCGGCGAGCGGCACGGCGAGCACCTCGTCGCCTGGCCCGACAGCCTGGCCGACCGACTGGACTCGCCGGGCAGCCGGAAGCGGATCGCGGCGAAGTCGTCCCGCCACACCCGGCCGACCCGGTCACCGCCACCGTCGCCAGGCCGCCGGGCGTCGTCTGCCGGCACGCCGGGCGCGTTGGCCGGGACGCCGGGCCCGCTTGATCGGGGAGTCGAAGCGCGTGGCAGGTGTCCCGGTGTCCCGGCGAGTTGGCGAAGCGCCGCGAGCCGTCCCGGCGCGACTGGGTACGGCAGCGCGAGCGTTTCGGCGGTGTCGACGGCCAGTGCATTGGCATTGGAGGGCGTCGGGCGCGTGCCGGCCGGGGCTTCCGCAGCGACAGCGGAGGGGTGGGGCCGGGCACGTGAGGCGAAGGGTGGGGCCGGGCACGTGGGGCGAAGGGCGGGGCCTCGGTCGGTCCGGGCTCGTGGGCCGTTGGCCTGTGGATGAACTTGGCTTGTGGATGAACGATGCTCTCGGGGGCGTGAACCGGATTGCCTGCTCGCCCGACTGTGCTGGGTGATGGGAGGGCAGAGATGACCGATGAGCTGCTGGTCGTGCGTGCCCAGCTCGGTGAGCGGGCGGCGTTTGCGGCGTTGGTGCGGCGGTGGCGGGTGCCGGTGTGGGCGTTTGTGCGGCGGATGTTGGATGCCGAGCGCGCCGACGACGTTGCGCAGGAGGTGTGGTTGGCGGTGGTTCGGGGGTTGCCCCGATTGAGGGATAGCGACCGGTTCAAGCCGTGGTTGTTCACGATTGCCCGGCGGTCGGTGGCGGATTGTCTGCGTGCGGAGTACGCCCGGGCGGCGGTTTCGGCGGACGAACCGGTTGCCGAGGACCTGGCCGACGCGACGGTGGAACGCACGGAGGTCCTCGCCGCGCTGTCGGCGGTCCCGGTGGTCGAGCGGGAGGTTCTCGTCCTGTTCTACCTGGAGGACCTGTCGGTGCAGGAGTGCGCGCAGGTCTGCGGGATTCCGGTGGGCACGGTCAAGTCGCGGCTCGGCCGGGCCCGTCGCCTCCTGCGGGAACACTTGGCGGAGAAGGGGTATCGGTGATGACGGACGAGCCGCGCCTGTCGGCGCAGCAGATGATCGAACAGCTGGAGTCGGTGTTGTCGCCGAAGAAGAGGTTCCGCGCGGTGGTGGCGTTGCTCGCCGGGCTGGCCGGCCTGGCGTTCGTCGGCACGCTGTGGCTGACCGAACCGGGACCGCTGCCGGGCCACACCAACCTGGCGTTCGGCCTGTTCACCGTGCTGTGCCTGGCCTGGGCGTGCTACGGCGGCTGGCTGCTCACCCGGCGGGTGCCGCTGTTCGCCGGCGAACAGGTGGTGGCGGCCTGGCTGGCACTGACCGCCTCGGTCGCCACGACCGCGCTCGTGGCGACGGTGGCCGTCCAGCGCGACGCGAACACGATGCAGGTCCTGGTGATCGGGGCCTGCGCCGTCGTGCTCGCACTGGGACTGGTGGTGTCGGCCCACACCCGCCGCGCCGCACTCCTGCGTCGCAAGCGGGAGTTGGTCAACGGCGGCTGACGGCGACCGTGTGACATGGGGCGGCCCGGTGCGCCGGGCCGCCCCGCTGCGGTTGTCGGCAGACAGGGGTGTCAGCAGTCGCAGCTCGGGCCGGTCTGGGTGCGGCGTTCGAGCAGGACGGTGTTGCGCCAGGTGCCGTGGTGTCGGGCGATGCGTTCGCGCAGGCCGATGGTGCGGTAGCCGGCGGAGTGGTGCAGGGCGATGCTGATGCGGTTCTCGGGGAAGATCGCGGTCTGCAACGTCCAGAGCCCGGCGGCGTCGGCGGCGGTTACCTGTTTGTGCAGCAACGACTTGCCGACGCCCCGGTGGCGGAAGCCATCGGCGACGTAGGTCGAGGTCTCGGCGACGCCCGAGTAGCAGTCGCGGGGCGAGGTGGGGGAGGCGGCGGTCCAGCCGACGACCTGGCCGTCGATCTCCGCGGTCCAGCGGTGGTCGGGCAGCCATCGGGCGTCGAGGGTGCGGCGGCTGGGGGTGTCGGTGTCGAAGGTGGCGTTGCCGGTGGCGATGCCTTCGGTGTAGATGCGGCGGACGTCGGGCCAGTCGTCGTCGGTCATGGCGCGGACGGTGACGTCGGCGGGCAGGTCGGTGGGGCAGCAGGGCCGGGTGGTGATGGTGCCCATGACGGCGTCGGCGGCGTGCGGAAGTCCGGTGCAGCAGGCGGGATTGACCGACACCAACGTCGTCGTGCCCTCCCTGCGCAGCCGCACGAAGCCGGTGTCGGCGAGTTTGCGCAGGTGGTGGGAGCAGGTGGGCTGAGTGACGCCGATCGCCTCGGACAGCGCGCCGACGGTGATCTCGCCGGGGCTGGTGGCGACGGCGTGCAGGAGTCGGACGCGGGTGGGGTCGGCGAGGCAGGCGAACCACTGGGCGTAGGTGGTCGCGTCATGGACCGGGAGGCCGACCGTGGGCAGCGTCGTCATGGTGACACTCTATAGATCCTCGTCGATGGTTGCATCAATAGAAGGTCGTCGATAGAGTTCCGCCTGACTTGATAGAGCGTTGTCGATGAAAGGGGTGGCTTGTGAGCGGGCTTCCGGTGGTCGTGGTCGGTGCGGGTCCGGCGGGGTTGGCCGCGGCGGCGCACCTGCTGGAACGGGGTATCCGGCCGTTGGTGCTGGAAGCCGGGTCACGGGCGGGCGCGGCGGTCGCGCAGTGGCGTCACGTGCGCCTGTTCTCGCGGTGGTCGGAGCTGGTCGACCCGGCCGCGCGCAGGCTGCTGGAGCCGACCGGCTGGCAGGCCCCGGAGGGCTACCCGACCGGCGCGGAGTGGGTGTCCCGGTACCTGGAGCCACTGTCGCGCGTGCTGGCCGACCACATCCGGTACGACGCGCGGGTCGTCGGCGTGGCACGGCGTGGTCGTGACCGCGTGGTGGACGCCGGGCGGGACAGCGAGCCGTTGACCGTGCACCTGGCCGGGGAACGGATCGAGGCGCGGGCGGTGATCGACGCGTCGGGCACGTGGGGGTCGCCCAACCCGCTGGGCGGGGACGGACTGCCCGCGCTGGGAGAACTCGCGGCGGCGGACCGGATCGCCTACCGGGTGCCGGACGTGGAGACCGAGTCGGGTCGGTACGCGGGCAGGCGGATCGCGGTCGCGGGCAGTGGGCATTCCGCGCTGACGGCGCTGGTGGCGCTCGCCGGTCTGGCCGGGACGCATCCGGGTACGCACGTGACGTGGCTGCTGCGAAGGGGCGCGGTCGGCAACGTGTTCGGCGGTGGCGAGGCCGACCAACTCCCGGCACGCGGGGCGCTGGGACTGCGGGCGAAGGCCGCGGCACGGGCCGGTCACGTGGAGGTCGTCACGGGGTTCCGCACCGCGTCGGTGGAGGTGACCGACGCCGGTCTGGTGCTGGAGTCGCAGGACGGGCACCGCCTGGACCCGGTGGACGAGGTCGTCGCGCTGACCGGGTTCCGCCCCGATCTCTCCTGGCTGTCCGAGGTCCGCCTGGACCTGGACCCGGTGTTGCAGGCCCCGGTGCGGCTCGCGCCACTGATCGACCCGAACGTCCACTCCTGCGGCACGGTGTACCCGCACGGCGCGAATGAACTGCGCCACCCCGAGCCCGGCGTCTACCTGGTCGGGATGAAGAGCTACGGACGCGCCCCCACCTTCCTCACCCTCACCGGCTACGAACAGGTCCGCAGCGTCGTCGCCGAGATCGCCGGCGACCACGACTCCGCCGCACGGGTCGAACTGGTCCTCCCCGAGACCGGCGTATGCGGCGGCTCCGGCGACTTCGACACCGCACCCGAAGCCTCGGGCGGCTGCTGCGCCGCACCGGCCACCACGGAACTGACCCTGTCCGCCCCGAGTGCGCGCCCCTGAGACCGGACAGCCCGGCACCGTCGAGGGCCACGTTGCCCGACCCGGATCACCGCACGGTCGCCATCCCCGCCGCAGCGTCGGTCACGACTGTCCTGTCGGGACTCGTGCCCGGCCCTGCGGCGGTTTCAGCCGCCCTGCTCCTGGGTGACCGGTTCGTCACGCAACGGGCCGCCGGGCCGCAGCATCCGTTCCATGGTGTCCAGAGTGGCGTGTTCGACGCGGTACCAGCTCCAGGTGCCCCGGCGTTCCCGGCTCAGCACGCCCGCGTTGACCAGGATCTTGAGGTGGTGGCTCAGCGTGGACTGTGGCATGTCGAACTCGTCGGCGAGGTCGCAGAAGCACGCCTCGCCGACCGGTGCCCGACGCACCAGCGCCAGCAGCTGTACCCGTACGGGGTCGGCGAGGGCTTTGAAGAGGTGCGCCGCCGTGGCCGGGTCGCGGTCGTCCGCCATGTGTGGCGCTGCCCCCCTCGCTGGTTCGGGATCTGTCGATCCGATCGTCGCATATTCATCAGCGGGTCTGAACGTCCGGTGAACAAGCCGGTACGGAGAACCGGATTCCCCGACCGCGGACCACCTGGATCCACCGGCACGCCCACAGCCGGGCCCCACGCCCGAACCGGCGAGCGTGCCACGTCAGCCGAACCTGCCCGTGATGTACGCCTCGGTCCGGGCGTCGGACGGGTTGCCGAAGATGTGCTCGGTGGTGGCGAACTCGACCAGCCGCCCGGTGCGGTGGCCCTTCTCGTCGGCTTCGGCGGTGAAGAACCCGGTGCGTTGGGAGACGCGGGCGGCCTGCTGCATGTTGTGGGTGACGATGATGATGGTGAACTCGGCGGCGAGTCCGACCATCAGGTCCTCGATCTTGGCGGTGGCGATCGGGTCCAGCGCGGAGCACGGCTCGTCCATCAGGATCACCTCGGGCGAAGTTGCGATGGCACGGGCGATGCACAGCCGCTGCTGTTGGCCGCCGGACAGGCCGAAGGCGTTCTGTTTGAGCTTGTCCTTGACCTCGTCCCACAGGGCGGCGGCGCGCAGGGCGTGTTCGACTACGGTGTCCATGCTGTCGACCTTCATGCCGGTGACGCGTGGTCCGTAGGCGACGTTGTCGTAGATGGACTTGGGGAACGGGTTGGGTTTCTGGAACACCATGCCGATCCGCCGCCGTACCTCGATGACGTCGACCTCGGGGTCGTAGATGTCGGTTCCGTGGTAGGTGACCGAGCCTTCGACGCGTGCGCCGGGCACGAGGTCGTTCATCCGGTTCAGGCAGCGCAGCACGGTGGACTTGCCGCAGCCGGACGGGCCGATCAGGGCGGTGATCTCGCGGCTGCCGAAGGTCATGTCGACGTCGGTGACGGCGCGGAAGTCGCCGTAGAAGACCTCCAGGTCCTGCAACGTGATCACGCCGTCGGGTTCGCCCTCCACGGGCCGCAGGGTGTTCTCCCGTCGCACGCCGACGTGCGTCGCGGGCCGGTCGTCGTTGTGGGCCAAGGGTTCCTGCTTCGCTCTGGTCACCGGGAACTCCTTCACGACGCGCCTCACCACCGGCGCTGGTAGTGGTTGCGCAGCCAGATCGCGAGCGCGTTCATGGCCAGCAGGACGATGATCAGCAGCAGGATCGCGGCGTAGGCGAGGTCGCGGAACTCCTGGCGGTCCTGCGGCACCAGGTTGTAGATCTGCACCGGGAGCGTGGTGTAGCGGGAGAAGATCCCGTCGGGGTTGAACGTCACGAACGTCGTGGCACCGACCAGGATCAGTGGTGCGGCCTCGCCGATCGCCCGCGACAGCGCCAGGATCGAGCCGGTCGCGATACCCGGCACCGCGGCGGGCAACGTCTGCCGCCACGTCGTCTGCCACAGCGTCGCCCCGAGCGCCAGCGACCCGGACCGGATCTCTTCAGGTACGGCTCGCAGCGCCTCGCGCGTCGTGATGATCACCACCGGCAGGATCAGCAACGACAACGCGACCCCGCCCGCGAGCACCACACCGCCGACGGACACCGGGCCGCGCACCACGAACGCCAGCGTCAGGATGCCGTAGATCACGGTCGGCACGGCGGCGAGGTTCTGGATGTTCAGCTCGATCAGCCGGTTCCACCACGAGCGCGGGTCGGCGTACTCCTCCAGGTACACCGCCGCCGCGATCCCCAGCGGCAGTGCGATGAACGCGGTCAGCGCGCTGACCCACAGCGTGCCGTACAGCGCCGACGCGACACCGGCGGTCTCCGGTCGGATCTTCGACGGCTGCGCGGTGACCAGACCCGGATCGAACCTGGCCAGTCCTTTGTAGACGATGATGGCGAGGATGAAGAACAGGAAAACGCAGATGATCGCCAGGCACGCCCACAGCGTGACGGCGAACAGCCTCGGCCCCATGTCGCGTCGCCCGCCGCGCAGGCCGGAAGTGACGGTCGCGGTGCTCATCAGTATGCCTGCCGGTACTTGCGGACCAGCCGGATGCTGACCACGTTGATCAGCAGGGTCAGCACGAACAGCAGCGCGCCCACCGCGAACAGCGAGTAGTAGACGGGACTGCCCTGCGGTGCGTCGCCGGACGCGATCTGCGCGATGAACCCGGTCATCGTCTGCGCTCCTTCGCGCGGGTCGAACGACAGGTGCGCCTTGCTGCCCGCTGCGATGGTCACGATCATCGTCTCGCCCACGGCCCGCGAGATGGCGAGCACGATGGCCGCCACGATCCCGGACAGCGCGGCCGGGAACACCACCCGCAGCGTCGTCTTCATCCTGTTGGCCCCCAACGCATACGAGCCCTGCCGCAACGCCAACGGCACCGCCGACATGGCGTCCTCGCTCAACGACGCGACCGTCGGCACGATCATGAAGCCCATCACGATCCCCGGCGACAGGTTCGTGTAGATCCCGTCGAAGTCGAACACCGTGCCCAGGATCGGCGTCACGATCGTCAACGCCAGGAACCCGTACACCACCGTCGGAATGCCGGCCAGCACCTCCAGCACCGGCTTGAGGATCTTGCGCAGCGTGCCGGACGCGTACTCGCTGAGGTAGATCGCCGCGCCCAACCCGAGCGGCACCGCGACCAGCAACGCGATCAGCGTGATCATCAGCGTGGACACCACCAGTGGCAGCACGCCCCAGGACTTGTCGTCCCAGCCGAACTTGTCGCCGAACGCCGCCGTCCACTCCGTGCCGAACAGGAAGTCGTCCACCCCGACGTGCTCGAAGAAGCTGACCAGTGGGGTGAGCAGGGACAGCACGATGCCGACGGTGACCGCGACCGACAGCAGCGCGGCCGACATCAGCCCGAGCCGGACGGCCTTCTCGCCGATCCGGGAACGTTGCGACGTCAGGTCGACGGCCGTGCCACGCCAACGGGCCGGGTGGTCTCCCGCGTCCGGAAGACCACCCGTGCGACGACCACCGGTCACTTGCCCGCCTTGGCCCTGAGCTGCGTCAGGGCGTCCTTCGCCGTGGTCTTCTGCGCCTCGGTCAGCGGCACGAACCGCGCCGCCTGCACGATTTCGTCGTTGTGCTCCAGGTAGTACTCCACGAATCCCTCGACCTGGGTCTTCTTCAGCGCGGTATCGGACGGGTAGATGAACAGCGGCCGGGCCAACGGCTTGTAGGTGCCGTCCTGCGCGGTTTTCACCGACGGCTCGACGCACCCCTTGCCACTGTCGATCTTGAGCGCCTTGAGCTTGGCCGTGTTCTCCTCGAAGTAGGAGAAACCGAAGTACCCCAACGCACCCTTCGCGCCGGACACGCCCTGGACGGTGATGTTGTCGTCCTCGGACGGGTTGTAGTCCTTGCGGCTCGCGCCTTCCTTGCCGTTGACCGCGCCCGTGAAGTAGTCGAACGTGCCCGAGTCCGCGCCCGCCCCGTACAGGCCCAGCGGCTCGTCCGGGTACGACGGGTCGACGTCCTTCCAGGTCTTGACCTTCGACTCCGGCTCCCAGATCTTCTTCAGCTGCGCCACGGTCAGACAGTCGACCCAGCTGTTGTCCTTGTTCACCACCACGGTCAGTGCGTCGTTGGCCACCTGGATCTCGGTGAAGCTGATGCTCTTGTCCGAGCACAGCTTCTTCTCCTCGTCCTTGATCGGACGCGACGCGTCGGAGATGTCGGTCTCGCCCGCGCAGAACTTCTTGAAGCCGCCGCCGGTCCCGGACGTGCCGACGGTGACCCTGACATCGGGGTTGGCCCCCATGAACAACTCGCCCGCCGCGGCGGACAGCGGTTCGACCGTGCTGGACCCGTCGACCACGACCGGGCCGGACAGCTTCACACCGCCCTGCGCCGCGCCGCCGTCGTTCCGGCCGCCACCACAGGCGGCCAGGGTCAGGACGGCGACGGCCCCGACCGCGATCATGTGCGCACGCTTCACCTGGCGGATGGTCACTGACGTGCCTCCTGCTCGACGCCCGGACCTGTTCCCGGGACTCTTGCATCGAAGTATTTCGTTCTAAACGACAGGTGAACGCGGCATGACGAGGAGACCTGGGATTGAAAAATCTCGATCCTACATAGGGGTGGTGCTGTTACCGGAAATCGCAGCCGAGCAGACCGCGCACGGCCGCCATGGTCTCCGGCACGACCGCGTACCAGACCCGGTTCCCGCGCCGTTCTCCTTGCACCAGACCGGCTTCGGCCAGCACGCGCAAGTGGTGACTCATGGTCGGTTGGGCGACGTCGAGGCCCGTCACGAGATCGTGGACGCACCGTTCGCCGGCCTCCAGCAGCCACAGCGCCCGGACCCGAGTGGGGCTCGACAGGGCCTTGAACACGGCGGCGATCGACCGGGCCTGTTCGGCGGGCAGCGGGTTCGCGGCCGAACTGCAACTGGTCGGGTGACTCGCGAGCGGTGCGCCGTCGACTCGCGGTTCACCCGGGAGCTTCGCCATGGGCCCCGAGGGTAGGGCCTGGATTGACGGAAGTCGATGCAAACCTGCGTGCTCCATTCGATGAATCCCGCGCCAAGGGGAGCTCATGGACCACCCCTGTGGCGAGCGGGAAATTCCCGGTCGTGGGGAAACTTCGTTACCCGACCGGTGGATTGCGGCTCCAACGGTATGCATAGGACCGTTGGTATACGGCACTGTCCACACCAGACTCAACAACCGCCGTGTGGTGACCCGATATTTGCGGACTGCTCGCTGCGCTACGCTCCCCGCCATTGTCCCCAATGCAGCGAGACGATGACGAAAAACGAAACCCCACCGGCTTGGGCACCTTGGGGAAAGTCCCGACGAGAGTCGAGCCACCCTCTGGCATGTCACGTGCTCGATACCGCAGCCGTGGCGGAACGTGCCTTCGACCTGTTCATCGGGCCGCGCTGCCGGGACGAGTTACGCACGGCGTTCCACCCGCTCGGGCAGGTGGATTCGTGGATCGCCACCCTGTGCGGCCTGCACGACCTGGGCAAGTACGCCCCGACGTTCCAGGGCCTCCAAGCCGACCTCGCGGTGTCCCGGTTCGGCGAAGTGGCCGCGGCCGACATCAGGCGGGTGCGGAAACGGGAAGGGATCGGGCGGCGGATCGACACGCCCCACGGGGTGCTGACTGCCGTGCAGCTCAAGGAACTCCTGCTGTCCTGGGGAGCGCCCGCGCAGAGCGCCGACTGGCTCGCGGTCGCGCTCGGCGGCCATCACGGGCACTTTCCCGCCGCGTCCGCACTCCAGCAGGCACGGCTGGAGGTCAACAACCACGGCCGGGCCACCTGGCAGGGTTGGCGCGGCGACTTCGTCCGGCAGATCGCACAACTGCGCGGCCTGCCCGACCCGAGCACGTTGCCGTGGTCGGACGTGCACGTCAGCGTCCCCGCAGCGGTGGGGCTCGCCGCGCTGGCGACCATCAGCGACTGGATCGCCTCGGACACCGGGAACTTCCCGTTCGCCGACACCACCGACCTCCGCCACTACGCCGGAACACTGGCCGAGCTGGCGGACAACGCCGTCGACCGACTCGACCTCCGCGCGTGGACGCCGCCCCGACAGTTCGCCGAACTGTTCCCCGACCGACCGCGACCGGTGCAGACCGTGGTGGAACGGATGACCGTCGACCGCGACGAACCCACGCTGGTGGTGATCGAGGCACCGACCGGCGAAGGGAAGACCAAGGCCGCGCTCCAAGCGGCGGCGGCGCTCGTCCGCAACCTCGGGCTCGTCGGCACATACGTCGCCATGCCCACCCAGGCCACCGGCAACCAACTGTTCGATGAACTCGAAGCCCTGGTGAAGGGCCATGACGCCGGCGTGTCGGTGAGCCTGATCCACTCCAACGCCAAGGAACACCTCGACAAGCGCGCCACCACGCCCACCGACATCGGCCGGGACGACGAGGACGACTCCGACCTCCAAGCGCAGGAGTGGTTCACCCGGAAGAAGAGCCTGCTGGCGACGATCGGCGTCGGCACGGTCGACCAGGCGCTCAAAGCCGTGCTGCGATCGGGGCACGGCTTCGTGCGGCTGACCGCGTTGACCAACAAAGTCCTGGTGGTGGACGAGGTCGACGCCTACGCGACCTACATGTCGACGCTGCTCGACCGGCTCCTGAACTGGCTCGGCAGACTCGGCGTGTCCGTCGTCCTGCTCACCGCCACCCTGCCCGCCGCCCGCCGCCAGGACCTGGTGGCCGCCTGGCAGTCCGGACTCCTCGGCTGCCTGCCCAGGGAGGTCCCGAGGCTCGAAGCGTCGGCCGACTACCCGAGGGTCACCGTGGCGGGCACCGGCCGGCCGGCGGTCGAACCGGCCGGCCTCTCCGACCTGAACAGCGGTCGCAGGCTCGTCCTCGCCCGGGTCACCGACGACGGGATCGCCGACTGGGCGCTGGACCGGGTGGCGGACGGCGGCTGCGCCGTGGTCATGCACAACCTCAGAGGCAGGGTGACCGCCACCCACGACACCCTGGCCGATCGGATCGCGCTCCTCCCGACACGGCAGCGGCCCCGGCTGATCATGATCCACGGCAAGCTGACCGCGTCCGACCGGCGAAAGGCGGAGGAGGAACTCCGCACCTCCTTCGGCCCCGGCGGGACGCGACCACGGGCGATCGTGATCGGCACCCAGGTACTCGAAGGGGGCCTCGATCTCGACTTCGACGCGATGCTCACCGACCTCGCCCCGGTGGACCGGTTGATCCAGCGCGCCGGACGACTGCACCGGCACGCCGTCCGAGGCACGCCCGTCCTGGCCATCGCGGGCGTCACGGATACCGACGCGGGGCCGGAGTTCCCCCGCTACCTGGACAAGGTCTACGCACCGATGACGGTGCTGCGGACCTGGGCTCTCCTGCGCGACCGGAAGTCGCTGGAACTTCCCGGAGAAGTGCCCACGTTGGTCGACGCGCTGTACGGGCCGCCGGAAGCAGTCGCCTGCCCACCGGGCTGGGAAACGGCGTGGCAGGCGGCCGACGAGAAACTGACCCGCTCCCGTGAGGCGTCCGGTCGCGAGGCCCGTCTGATGTACCTCCCGGCACCGCTCGCGGTCAGCCGACTGGACGAACTGACCAGGAACAGCAAGGACTCCAGCCGCACCCGGGAGAAGTACAGCACAGCATGAACACACCTGACGGCGCTGAACTGTCCCGGTCCTTCGATCTCACGGCGGAACCGTGGGTACCTGTCGTCCGGCTCAGCGGTGAACCGGACCTGGTCAACCTGGCGGACCTCCTTCGCCAGGCCCACGAATTCCGGCGGATCGCGGCGGAAGCGCCGACGATGACGGCGGCGCTGCACCGGCTGGTCATCGCCTTGTTCCACCGGGTCTACGGCCCGTCGACCGAAACCGCGTGGGTGGAGTTGTGGCAGGACGGCCGACTTCCGGCCGAACCGTTACGCCAGTACCTGGACCGGCACCCGGATAGGTTCGACCTGTTCCACCCCGAACGGCCGTTTCTGCAATGCCCGGGTCTGTCCACCCTGGCACCTTCCTCACCGGGCAAACTCGTGCCGTATCGGGCTGTCGGCAACAACGTCACGTTGTTCGACCACACGACGTCGAGCGACCGTCTGCTGCTCAGCCCCGCGGAAGCGGCCCGGTGGCTGGTCACCGCCCAAGCCTTCGACCCCGGCGGCATGAAGACCCCGTACCAGAAGGACAAATCGTCCGAGAAAGCGCCCGGCAACTCGTTGGGCATCGTGCTTGTGGAAGGTAAGAACCTCAAGGAGACCTTGCTGCTCAACGCCCTGGTGTACGAGCCGGAACTCGAAAAGCCGGCCATGACCACGGTCGCCGACGCCCCGGCCTGGGAAAGGGCGGCCCCGCCCCCGACTCCCGACAAACGCACGGCGCGCGGCTGGACCGATCTGCTGACCTGGCCGTCGAGGCGCATCCTGCTCTCCGTCGACCGCACGAGCAGCCCTCCGATGGTCGACGGAGTCGTGCTCACCCCGGGCACCCGGCTGGACGTCAGGCTCTCCGACGAGGAGAAGATGGCGGCCTTCCGGATTCCCCGGGACACCAAGGGCAAACCCAAGCGGGACGTTCCCCTGCTGCCCGTGCGGCTGCGTCAAGTCCGTGGCATCTGGCGGCACAGCGTCGAACTGCTCCTCGTCGACCTCTGGGAAGAGCAGAAGACCCGGCAACGTCCGCCGGCGCTCGACCAGATCGCACAGCTGGCGGAGCACCTGCCCGCCGACACGGTCTACACCTTGCGCGTCTTCGGACAGCAACTCGACTCCAAGGCGTCGGTGGTGGAAGCGTGGCTGGAGGAGGAGGTACCCGCGCCGGTCGCGCTGGTGCGGGCGAAGGACGAGAGCCTCGGCGCGCTCCTGGGCTGCGCGATCACCCTGGCCGACGAAGCGGGTTCGGCACTGCGCGCCCTACAGACCGAATACCGCCGTGAGCTGAGGGCCAAGGTCCTGGCAGACATAGACCTCGGCTACTGGCCACAGCTGCCCGGACCGTTCGGTGAATTCCTGGTCCGCCTCGGCGAGGTGAGGAACAACGGCCGGTCGGAACACCCCGTCGCCCGAAGGTGGGGGCACACCGTCGAAGAACTCGCCCGGACGACGGCGGACAGGTGGGCCACCGGCGCGTCCACGGAGGCGTCCAAGCTGATGGTGCTGGGCAAACACATGGGCCGGTTCCGGAGTCGTCTCGCCACCGCGCGGCACAGGTTCCTGGCCGATACCCACGCCTATTCCACCGGAACGGAGGAGCCGGGTGACTGACCCGATCGTCAAGCGGCGCAACGACTACGTCAAACGCCTGTACGGTCTCGACGGCGCGCGAGGTTCGGCCAACCCGGCCGTCGCGGCCCAGTCGCGTCGCCAACTTGCCGTGCTGCGCAACAGTTTCACCGACGGCAGGCAGGTCGAGGCGTACGAGATCGTGTTCCGCGCCGACCCGCCGGACAACGAGGCGGAACAGGACACCTGGCTCCTCGTCGGCGGCCTGTACGCCCTGCACCCGAAGGTCTGGAAGTCGGGACCAGGGCCACGCACGCTGGGCGCTTCCTTCGGTCGACTCGCCAAGAAGCTCGACAACACCTCCGTCCACCGCCGGTTCACCCAGCTGCTCGCCAGGGACGGGCCCGCCCTGCCGCACCACCTCCGGCAAGCCGTCCGCCTGCTGTCCGCGCACGACGTGCCCGTCGACTACCACGCCCTGTTGGACGACCTGGTGGTGCTGCTGGGAAACGACCCTCGCGGCGACCGGGCGGGTCGGATCCGCCTGAAGTGGGCCCGCGAATACCACATGCCGGTCTCGGCCGAACGCGACGAGGAACCGGTCGACACCACCGAGCCACCGGAGCCAACCACGTGATCATCGAACTCCACCTGCTCCAGTCGTTCCCCGTCAGCAACCTGAACCGGGACGACACCGGTCAGCCCAAGACGGCCACCTTCGGCGGTCACGTGCGCGGCCGGATCTCCAGCCAGAGCATCAAACGTTCGGCGCGGCTGCTGTTCAACGACTACGGGCTGGACAAGTCCGAGAGCGGTGTCCGCACCAAACGGTTGCTGGACAACGTGGTCGAGATCCTGGTCGACCGCAGGAAGGACCGCGATCAGGCGCGGGCCGTCGTGATCGAGGCCATCCGGCAACTCGGTTTCGGCGTCGACCAGGACAAGGGGCTGACCGAGTACCTGTTGTTCGTCAGCCAGGAATCCATCGAAACCCTGGCCCGGCATTGCCTGGACCACTGGGAAGCCCTGGAACGGCTCGCGTCCGCCAAGACCGCCGGCAAACAGGCGAAGGTCAAGCTGGACAAGGCCGGCCAGGCCGAGGCGAGCCGGATCCTGGACGCGGGCCGGGCCGCCGACGTCGCCCTCTTCGGCCGGATGATCGCCGACAACAAGGACCTCAACGTCGACGCCGCCTCCCAGGTCGCGCACGCGATCTCCACGCACACCGTGGTCACCGAGTTCGACTTCTACACCGCCGTGGACGACCTCAAGCCCCACGACGAGTCGGGCGCGGACATGATCGGCACCGTCGACTTCAACTCCGCCTGCTACTACCGCTATGCCAACGTCGACCTCACCCAGCTGGCGAAGAACCTGCGCGGCGATGTGGACCTCGCCGAACGGGCGGCGCGCGCCTGGCTGTACGCGTTCATCAACGCCGTGCCCGGCGGGATGCAGAACTCGACGGCGGCCCGCACCATGCCGGACACCCTGCTCGGTGTCGTCCGCGACCGCGGCGCGTGGAACCTGGCCAACGCGTTCCTCAACCCCGTGCGCGACGACCTCATGGCCAACTCGACCAGGCTGCTCATGGCGCACTTCGGGAAGACAAAGGACTTCTACGGCGGCAAGGACATCCGCACCGCCACCGCCGCGTCGGTGACCGGCGGGCTGTCCTGCCCGGACGGGGTGACGGAGGCGTCGAGTGTCGACGACTTCGCCGACACGGTCCTGGCCGCCACGAGGTGATCGCCCGATGACCGACGGGACGCTGGCGCTGTGCTTCGACGCGCCGATGCAGTCGTGGGGGATCCGGTCCCGTGGCATCGTCCGGGACACCATGGCCGAGCCGACCAAGTCCGGTGTCGTCGGGCTGCTGGCGGCGGCGCTCGGCGTCGAGCGGGACGACGAACTCGCGATCGCCGAACTGGCCGGGTTGCGGCTGGCGGTGCGGGTGGACCGGGAAGGCGTGCTGGAGCGCGATTTCCAGACCACGCAGAACGTGCCCACCACCCAGGGCACCGGACGCCGGACCGTCGTCAGCGAGCGCTACTACCTGGCCGACGCGCTGTTCCTGGTGGTGCTGGCGGGAGACGGCCGACTGCTGGGCCGGGTGGCATCGGCGGTGCGGCAGCCGCACTGGCCCTTGTCCTTGGGGCGCAAGGCATACGTGCCCGCCCGTCCGCTCCTGGGGCCCGACGCGCGGCCGACCGGACGGTCGACGGACGAGGTGCTGCGCAAGCACCCGTGGCTGGAGACGAACGCCCGGACCGCCGTTCCGCTGCGGACGGTCGTGGAATGTGCGCCGGACTACCCGTTGGCACAGGTCCGGCACGATCAGCCCATCAGCTTCGCCCGGGGAAACCGGCGTTTCGGTTCCCGGTCGGTCCGCATCGGCGAGGTGCGCCCGGAAGACCGCGGGGAGAACACGTGTTCCTGAGCAAACTCACCGTCAACACGCGCTCCCACACGTTTCGCCGTGACGCGGCCGACGTGCACGACATGCACCGCACGGTCATGTCGGCCTACCCGGAACTGTCCGACACCGAGACTTTTCGCCAGGCGCACGGCGTGCTGTGGCGTATCGACGCATTCGACGGCGGCTGCGTGCAGTATGTGCAAAGCCGCACCACGCCGGACTGGACCGGACTTCCCGCCGACCGTTTGACGCGCCCGGCCGAAGTCCGGTCCCTGCAACCGGTTCTCGACGCCATCGCGCCGGGCCGGAAGTTCGCTTTCCGATTGCTCGCCAACCCGACCCGTTGTGTCCGCGACGAACAGGGCGTCGCGCGCCGGGTCGCGCATCGGCGGCCGGACCGGCAAATCGAGTGGCTGGTCGGGAAAGGCGAGCGGCACGGCTTCGTCATCCCCACCGACCGGCGCGGCCGACCGGACGTCACCCCGACGGGTGTACCGACCCTGACCGGGCGGAAGGACCGCCGGAAGATCACCGTGGAACCCGTGCGGTTCGACGGCCACCTGATCGTCACCGACCCGACGGCGCTGGCGGACGCGCTGGTCAGCGGCATCGGCCGGGCCAAGTCCTACGGCTGCGGCCTGCTCAGCCTCGCCGCTGCGCGAACATCCGACGTCACGAACACTGCCTGACGTCACACGGCCGGCTGACGTCACTCGGGCGGCGGCACCACGGGGGTGAGCAGCAGCTTGCCCGCCGGCGCCAGGTCGTGGTTGATGTGCGCGTTCATCCCGGCCGGCGCGAACTGGATGGGCCAGATGGTGCGGTCGCCCCGCGCGTCCAACAGCGGTCGCCAGGGCACGGGCGGCGTGAACTTCGCCCGGTCCGCGTCGACCGCGCTGATCGGTGCGCCGCAGCCCGGACGGCCGGCCCGACGCCGGGCGTCCGATCGTCGCGCCACCGCCGGCGTGAAACCAATGTCCGCGACGGAGTTCAGCCGTTCACGCACGGTTATCACTCGCTCCGCGCACCGGCGGGACCGCGCCGACCTCACCCGGACCGGACAACCGGGTGCGCCAAAGGGATGGCAGACACCCTAAGTGCGTCTGCCGGCGAAGCTCCCGGTCCGCCGGGTCGCCTATTCGAGTGAAAAGCGCGGACGAGCCCGCGGATAACACTGTCAGGAGTGGTGGTAATTCGGTTTCCAGGGTCTCCTGTGAAGATTCTTCAGGCCATTCTGGCGGGTCCGTGCCTGGTCAGGGCGGGTGGCTCGGAGTCCGCCATAGTTTGCAATACAACCGTTACGTTGCATCCGGTCGGGTGAACTTAAGCTTTCAGCACGGTTCGCACGGTCGGCCAATACCGTCGGGTGTGTGGTCCGGGTGGAGTGGTACGTCCGGTGCCGGCCATTCATCGGGTGTGCTGAGCTGGTAAGGCGAATAATTGTCGGCCGCACGCGTTGCGGTCGGATCGGGATTCTCTGCCTTTTTGTGGGTCCGGTGCTCGACGAGTCGCCGCGCGCCGCACCACGGGTGGAGCGACGATTCCGCGCTGTGCTGTCGGGTCAGGAGAAATCGTGATGGATTCCAGGATGGGTGCCGCCGGTCGGCAGGCGGTGGTGGCGGGTCCGGTGCGGGCGGTTCCTCCGGTCGGCTGGTGGGAGCTGTTCGAGCGGCACGCCGAGGTGTGGCCGTCGGACGTGGCCCTGGTCGCGGACGGTCGCAAGTGGACGTTCCGGGAGCTCGACCGGTGGAGCAACCGGCTCGGGCGCGCGCTGCGGGAAGCCGGTGCGGGGCCGGGCACGATCGTGGCGTGCGCGCTGACCCGTTCCGTGCGGGCGATGGTCGGGCTGCTCGCGGTCGCGAAGACCGGGGCCGCGTACCTGCCGGTCGACCCGGACCTGCCGCCGGCCCGGGCCAAGGTCGTCCTGGCAGACGCCGATCCCGTGGTGGTGCTGACCGACGTGCCCGCGCAGGTCGGCGTCGGCGTGCGGATGGTGCTCGACGTCGAGAACCGGCAGGCCGATCTCGACGGCTACAGCGACCGTCCGCTGTACCAGGCGGTGGACGGGCCCGCGTACGTCATCTACACCTCCGGTTCCACCGGCACGCCGAAGGGCGTGGTCGTCGGCAACGCGAGCCTGGTCAACCTCTACCGGGAACTGGTGGCGCGGTACTTCCCGATCGTGGGGCGCGGTGCCAGGGTGGCGCACGGGCTGCCGCTGGCGTTCGACGCGTCGTTCGACCCTCTCCTGTGGATGGTCGGCGGGCACGAGGTGCACCTGGTGCCCGACGACGTCCGCGCCGACCCGGAACAGTACGTGCGGTTCGTCGCCGAACGCCGGATATCGGTCGTGGAGACCGTGCCCGCCCACCTGTTGGCGCTCGCCGAGGCCGGGCTGCTGGAACCCGGCACCCGGCCGGGGCTGCTGCTCGTCGGCGGAGAGGCGGCCTGCCAGGAGATGTGGTCGCGGCTGCGCACCACGCCCGGGTTGGCCGCCGTGAACCTGTACGGGCCGACGGAGTGCGCGGTGTTCGCCACGGCGTGCCGGCTGGACGAGTGCGACACGCCGTCGATCGGGCGTCCCATCGGCAACACCCGCGTGCGGATCGTGGACGACCGGCTGCGCCCGGTGCCCCAAGGCGCGCCGGGTGAGCTGCTGATCGGCGGGCGGTGCGTGGCCGAGGGCTACCTGAACCGGCCGGAGCTGACCGCCGAGCGGTTCGTGGACGGCTGGTACCGGACCGGGGACCTGTGCCGGGCCGGTGCCGGTGGCCGGCTGGAGTGGCTGGGGCGGTTGGACGACCAGGTCAAGATCCGCGGTCACCGGGTCGAGCCGGGGGAGACCGAGCACGTGCTGCGCGGGCTGCCGCAGGTGCGCCAGGCGGTGGTACGGGTGGAGGGCACGTGTGTCGACCGGCGGCTGGTGGCCTACGTCGTGCCCGTTCCGGGTGCCGACGTGACCGGCGTGCGGGAGCTGCTGCGGGAGGCGCTGCCCGGGTACCTCGTGCCGTCGGCCGTGGTGCCGGTGGCGGAGATGCCGGTGGGCCACAACGGGAAGATCGACCGGGAGGCGTTGTTCGCGCCCCCGGTCGAGCCGGCGGACCGGATGTCGCCGGAGCAGGAACTGGTGGCGGACGTGTTCCGCGCGGTGCTCGGCGACGCCGAAGCCGTCACGGCCGACAGCGACTTCCTCGAACTCGGCGGGCACAGCCTGTCCGCCGCCGCGATCGCCTCCCGCCTGCGTGCGGCGGGGGTGCCGTGTTCGTTGCGCGACGTGCTGAACCTGCGCACGGTGGCGCGACTTGCCCTGCTGGTGCCCGGATTTCGCCTTGACGCAGTGAAGGAGTCGTGAGGACATGCCGGTCGACAACGAATTCGACGTCATCGTGGTGGGCGGCGGCCCCGGCGGTTCGACCGCCGCGACGCTGACCACAATGGATGGTCACCGGGTCCTGTTGCTGGACAAGGATGTCTTCCCCCGGTACCAGATCGGGGAGTCGCTGCTGCCGGCCACCGTGCACGGGATCTGCCCGATGCTCGGGCTGCGGGACGAGATCGAGCGGGCCGGGTTCACGCGCAAGCGCGGCGGGACGTTCCGGTGGGGTGCCAACCCCGAGCCGTGGACGTTCGCGTTCGCCGCGTCGGAGCGGATGGCCGGGCCGTGTTCCTACGCCTACCAGGTCGAGCGCTTGAAATTCGACAAGTTGTTGCTGGACAACGCCAAGCGGGTGGGCGTGGACGTCCGGCAGGGCAGTCGCGCGATCGGCACCGTCCGGGACGGCGACCGGATTCGCGGCGTGCGGTACATCGACGACTCCGGTGTCGAGCGGGTCGCGACGGCCCGGTTCGTGGTGGACGCGTCGGGACACGGCAGTCGGCTGCACAACGACATCGGCGGGCTGCGCGAGTACTCGCCGTTCTTCCGGAACCTGGCCCTGTTCGGGTATTTCGAGGGCGGGAAGCGGATGCCCGCGCCGAACTCCGGCAACATCCTGTGCGTCGCGTTCCGGTCCGGCTGGTTCTGGTACATTCCGCTGTCGGACACGCTGACCAGCGTCGGCGCGGTCGTCAAACGTGAGGCGGCGGCGAAGGTCCAGGGCGATCCGGAGGCCGCGTACGCCGCGCTGATCGGTGAATGTCCGATGATCGCGGAGAACCTGAGCGATGCGCGACGGGCCGGGCAGCCGCCCTACGACCGGTTGCGGGTGCGCAAGGACTACTCGTACGACCGGACGGTCCTTTTCGGACCGGGGATGGTGCTCGTCGGCGACGCCGCGTGCTTCATCGACCCGGTGTTCTCATCCGGGGTGCACCTGGCCACCTACAGCGCGTTGCTCGCGGCCCGGTCGGTCAACAGCGTGCTGGCCGGGGATCTGGACGAGGGGCGGAGCTTCGCCGAGTTCGAGGCCCGGTACCGGCGGGAGTTCGCGCTGTTCCGGGACTTCCTCGTCGCGTTCTACGGGCTGCACGCCGACGAGCGGTCCTACTTCTGGCAGGCCAGGCAGCTCACCGAGCACCGGGGGAGCAGGCTGGAGGCGTTCGTGGACCTCGTAGGCGGGGTGTCCGGGGCCGATTTCGCGCGGCGGCCGGAATCCGCGCTGGACTCGGACGTGCTCGGCGACATGCTGGTGGAGGGCATGAGCCTCCAGGCGCGGGGTGTCCTGGGCGAGGCGGCGGGCGACGAGCCGCCGGTGTTCCCCGGTGGTCTGGTGCCGTCGACGGACGGCAGGCGGTGGGTCGTGCCCGCGCTCGCCGGCTCGACGCCGTGACCGACCTCGCTCTCCTGCTCGGCGTGCTGGCCGCACTGCTCGGGCTGGCCCGGGTGTTCGGGTCGGCGGCGACGAGGGTCGGCCAGCCCGCCGTGGTCGGGGAGATCGCGTGCGGGCTGGTGCTCGGGGTCGTCCTGGCGGCCGGCGGCGTGCGGCTGCCCGACCGAGTGGAGTCCACAGTGGACACCGTGGCGCAGCTCGGGCTGGTGCTGTTCGTGTTCTGCGTGGGTGCGCACATCGCGCCGTCGGTGTCCGGTCGGCGCGTCACGGCCGCGCTGCCGTTGGCGTGCTGGGTGACGGTTGTGCCGTTCGTGGCGGGTGCGGCACTGGCGTTGCCGCTCGCACGGCACGCCCCGGCGGGCACGTGGGTGTTCGTGCTGTTCGCCGGGGCGGCCATGTCCGTCACCGCTTTTCCCGTGCTGGCAAGGATTCTCGCCGAACGGGGTCTGCTCGACCGGGAGGACGGGCAGCGGGCGCTGGTCGTGGCGGCGATCACGGACGCCGTCGCGTGGCTCGCGCTCGCCGTCGTCGTCGCCGGGCTGCACGGCGGCAGCTGGTCGACGGTGCTCGTCGTCCCGTTCCTGTTGCTGCTCTTCGGACTGGCCCGGATCGCGCGCCGGACGGACCGGATTTCCGGTTCGGTGACGCTGCTGGTCGTGGTGGCGTGCGGGTGCGCGGCGGTCACCGAGACGGCCGGTCTGCACTGCGCCATCGGGGCGTTCCTGGCCGGGATCGCCGTCGGGCGGGGCAACGCCGGGCTCGTCGTCCCGATCGCGGCGCTGCTCGCCCCGCTGTACTTCGTCCAGGTCGGTCGGCGGGTCGACATCGGGAGCCTGGACGCGTTGCTGCTGCTGGAGATCGGCGCGGTCGTCGGGGTCGCGGTGCTCGGCAAGGTCGGCGGCGGCTACCTCGGGGCCCGGATCGCCGGGCACCCACCCCGGACCGCCGCCGTGTTCGGCGTCCTGATGAACACGCGCGGCATCACCGAGCTCGTCTTCGTGGCCATCGGGTTGGAGCTGGGCGTCATCGACAGCGCCTTCTACACCGCCATGGTCGTCATGGCGCTGGTGACGACCGCGATGACCGGACCACTGCTGGACCGGCTGAAGGTCGGCGCGACAACGGAAAGAGGTGTCCTGACATGACCACTTACGAACCCGAGCCTTGGCGCGTCAAGATGGTGGAGCCCATGCGGGCCACCACCCGCGACTACCGGGAGCGCGTGATCCGCGAGGCGGGCTGGAACCCGTGCCTGCTGCGTGCGGAGGACGTGTACATCGATCTGTTCACGGATTCCGGGACCGGGGCCATGTCGGACCTCCAGTGGTCGGCCCTGATGCGCGGCGACGAAGCCTATGCCGGGGCGCGCAGCTTCTACGTGCTCGAAGCGGCGATCCAGTCCCACTACGGCTATCCGCACATCGTGCCGGTGCACCAGGGGCGCGGCGGGGAGAACATCCTGTCGCACTGCCTGATCCGGCCGGACACCCACATCCCCGGCAACATGTACTTCGCGAGTACCCGCGCCCACCAGGAAGCCAACGGCGCGACCTTCCACGACGTCATCATCGACGAGGCCCACGACCCCGTGTCGGAACACCCGTTCAAGGGTGATGTGGATCTGGACAAGCTCCAGACCGTGATCACGAAGTTCGGCCGGGAAGGGATCCCGTACGTGTCGATCGCCGCGACGGTCAACATGGCGGGTGGCCAGCCCATCAGCGTCGCGAACCTGACCGCGGTGTGCGAACTGGCGCACGCCAATGGGATCCCGGTCTACCTGGACGCGGCGCGGGCCGTGGAGAACGCCTGGTTCGTCAAGCAACGCGAACCCGGTTGGGCGGATCGTTCGGTGGCGGAGATCCTGCTTGCCTTGTGTGCGCCGACGGATGGTGCCGTCGTATCGTCCAAAAAGGACAGTATTGCCAACATCGGCGGCTGGATCGGCTTGCGTGACCCGGAGATCGCCGAGCAGGCCCGTGCTTTGGTCCTGCTCTACGAGGGGCTGCACACATATGGCGGCAGGGCGGGGCGGGACATGGAGGCGATTGCCCAGGGGATCGCGGAATCCGTGGACGAGGACCACATCCGGGCTCGTGTGGCCCAGGTCGAGTACCTGGGAGACCGGCTGCACGACGCGGGTGTGCCCGTGGTCCGCCCCATCGGCGGCCACTGCGTCTGCATCGACGCCGCCGCGATGCTGCCCGACATTCCCCGGGACGAGTTCCCCGGGCAGACTCTGGCCGCCGCGCTCTACGTGTCCGGCGGTATCCGTGGCGTGGAACGTGGCGGGGTGTCCGCCGGTCGGGACCCGGTGACCGGGCAGAACCGGTTCCCGGCGCTGGAACTGCTCCGGTTGGCGATCCCGCGCCGCGTCTACACCCAGACCCACATGGATCATGTCGCGGACAGCGTCATCCACCTCCACCGCAACCGCGACACGATCACCAGCGGCCTCACGTTCACGCACGAACCCCATGTGCTGCGGTTCTTCCAGGCCCGCTTCGTCCCGGCCGCCGGGTCGTCCATCTTCGTCGGGAGCTAGTCGCGGCTGAGCATCTGCCAGTCGCCGAACGGGCTGTCGGCACCGGGTGTGGTCTGCTGCCTCAGGTAGATCGCGCCGTCGGTGCCGATGGTGAACAGGACCACCGCGCCGCCGGCGGTCAGGGTGGCCGCCGGGTAGTCGATGATGACGCCGCCCAGGTCGGTCCACGGGCCGTACTTGTTGTCGGGGCCCAGTTGTTTGGCCATGCTCACGCCGTTGCCGCCGTTGCGGTGGAAGACCATGATCCGGGCGTCCGGGCCCGGTGGCGCGGTGACCAGGGCCGGTTCGCCGACCCCCGCGTGGCCGCCGATCACGACCGGGGTCGGGCTCCAGCTCCCGCCGACCTGGATCTGGTGGCTGATCACGGTTTCGGCGGTGTCGGCCTTCCGGTAGGCGACCTCGATGCGGCCGTCCTGGGACAGCGCGGCCGACGGCGGGCTCGCCGGTCGGAGCGCGGGCAGCGCCGTGTTCAGGACGAAGCCGCTGTTGGGTTGCGGCTGGTACCAGTGCAGCACGCGGTCACGGGTGGACGCGAACAGTTCGATGCGGCCCTGCGGGTTGGTGACGGCGCTGAGACCGTCCTGGACATCGGTGCCGTAGAGGTCCACCCAGCCGCCCCAGGTGCCGTTCGGCTGGGTCTGGTCGGCGGTGCTGACCCCGCCGCCGCCGTTCTTGACGAACACCTCCAGCCGGCCGTCGGCGTTGGCGGCCACGGCGGGTACGCCGACCTGGGCTTCGTTGCCCAGCCCGGCGTTCGGGTTGCCCAGGTCGGTCCAGCCGGTCGCCCAGCCGCCGTTCGGCTGGGTCTGGTGGGTGGTGACGATGTGGTGGTCGGACAGTCGGCGGGCGAAGATCTGCAACCGTCCGTCGGCGTTGCGGCCGACCGCGATCGCCGGCGTCACGAGTCCTCCGGTGCCGCCCAGCGGCTGCGGACCGGCCCAGCCGCCTTGCGGGGTCTGCCAGTAGGTGTGCACGGAACCGTTGCGCACCACGAAGATCTGGGGTCGGCCGTCGGCGTTGCGCCCGGCCCAGGACGTGCCCCGGTCCCAGCGGTAGTACATGCGGTCCGGCCAGCCGCCCGGGTTGAACCCGTGGTCGTAGCGCAGGTAGTTGGCCAGGATGTCCCGCTTGTGGGTGCGGGCGGGGCCGGCCAGGTTCACCGGGGCGTCCCCGATGTTGTAGTCGCGGTAGTTGACCTGCACCAGCGGCAGGCCCGCCGCGGTGGCCGCGTCGCCGGCGAACCGCGCCGCCGCGATGTGGTCGCTGTGGTCGGGGCTGTAACGGCTGTCCGGCAAGGGATCCTGGGCGCGCAGCAGGCTGGGGCGGTACTGCCGCATCAACCCCGACAGCACCGCCACCACGTCGGCGCGGACGTACGGGAAGGACTGGGAGACCACGCCGTTCTGCGGAATCACGGTGTGGTCGGTGTGGCCGGAGTCGCGCACCGAGCCGAGCGCGCCGTCGTGCAGGTTCATGAAGACCAAGTGGACCGTCGGCCGGTCGTTGAGGATGTACCGCTCCACCTGCCGACCCGCGACCGGCCAGGCTTGTCCGGTCCACTCCTCCTGCGCGTCGGGGTCGTCGTCGGGTACTCCGGCCATCCGCGCGTAGGAATCCTGGATGCCGCGCTGCCGGTTGCGTGCGCGCTCTTCGTCGCTGCCGCCGTCCCCGGTGATCTGGCCGGCGGTGACGAACACCGTGACACTGGGGACGTTCGCCCGGATCGACTCGGCGATGTCGGGATTCATGAACAACAGGTCGTCGTCCTGGTGTGCGACAACCTGCATGTACAAGTCGTCCGCCACCTGAACGGCCGGTGCGGGCGCCGTCCCGCTCAACAACACCACCACGGCCGCGCACGCCGCCGCCGACAGACTCGCAAACCGGATCCCGCCCCCTCGCATGCGTTCTCCTCCAGAGTGCCTCGGAACCGAACGACCGCGTGAACTTCACGTTAGCGGCGAAGCCGGTCGGCCGGAACCACCGCACGAGGCTTCACCCGGCAGACGTAACTCGACCACCGGTCCCAGGGCGGACCCGTCCACCCGCGGTGGGCTGAAAACGGTGGACCGCCGACGCCGGGTGTAGCGTTGGTGTCAGGCATTTCGAAAGGCCGCCATCCAGACCCGGCACGCACGCCACTTCGTCGTTCTTCCGACCGGCGGTACGCGCGGTGTGTCCGGATGTGCCTGACCACCGCCCGTGGGTGGCCGAGCGCTGCTCGTCACTGCGTCGCGGACCCGGCCCCCGTCCGTCGTCGATTCCAGCTCGCTTCGAGACGATCCGGACGCACGCACACGGGACGTGCCGCTCCCCGTCAGTCAGGTAAGGCCGATGACCACCGAGACACTTTCCGCACCGAAACCCATGCTGGCCGAACCGCGCACCGGCACCGAACTGCTGGTCATCCGGCTGTTCCTGGTGATCCCGTTCGCCGCGCTGCTCGCGGCCGGGCCGCTCACCTGGGGATGGGGCCTGAGCTGGGTGGACGTGGCGATCGCCGCCGTGTTCTACACCATTTCCACGCTGGGCGTCACGGTCGGCTACCACCGCTACTTCACGCACGGCGCGTTCAAGGCCAAACGGCCGCTCCGGGTCGCGTTGGCCATCGCCGGCGGCCTCGCGGCGCAGGGGCCGGTGATCGGCTGGGTGGCCGACCACCGCCGCCACCACGCGTTCTCCGACCGCGAGGGCGACCCGCACTCGCCGTGGCTGTTCGGCACCTCCCCGCTGGCACTCGCCCGGGGTTTCTGGCACGCGCACATGGGTTGGCTGTTCGGCCGGGACAACACGAACGTCGACCGCTTCGCGCCGGATCTCAAGGCGGACAAGGACATCCGCCTGGTCGACCGGCTCTTCCCGCTGTGGGTGGCGCTCACCGCGGGCGTGCCGGCCGTGCTCGGCGGCGTGATCACGCTGTCGTGGTGGGGCGCGTTGACCGCGTTCCTGTGGGCCGGCCTCGCGCGGATCGCGTTCCAGCACCACGTGACGTGGTCGGTGAACTCGATCTGCCACATGATCGGCGACCGGCCCTTCACCGCGCGCGACAAGTCCGCCAACTTCTGGCCGCTGGCGATCCTGTCGATGGGGGAGTCCTGGCACAACTCCCACCACGCCGACCCCACGTGCGCCCGACACGGTGTGCGCCGCGGCCAGGTGGACATCTCCGCACTGGTCATCCGGCTGTTCGAGAAGCTCGGCTGGGTGTCACAGGTGCGGTGGCCGCGCGCGGCCCGGCTGGCGGCGATGAGCAGGGACGGGCGGTGACGGCCGGCCGCCTGGCTACGCCGACTCGCGAGCACCCCGCCGACCGGGCTCCGGACCGTCGGCGGGGGCGTCGGTCGGTTCCCGGAACAGGTCGGCGTACGGGCGGCCCTCCTCGTCGGACGGGGTGGGCCGCGTCGCCGGGTGGTGCACGTCCGGGTGACTGAACAGCGAGTTCTCGGAGTGCGCCGTCACCGGACTTGCTCGGGCAGGTGGTCCAACACGTGCACGACCCGCACCGCGACATCGCGCGCGGTCTTGTCGTCCAGGCCCGACAGCTCCTGAAGGGTGGTCCGCACGAGGTCGACCCGTGCGTCATACCGTGAAACGTACTTGGGTGACATGGTTTTCCAGCTTTCTCCGCGCCCCGCCGGCGCTCATCGCGAACGGTGTCGAGACCGCCTGTCGGCGCGGGGTTTCGGGTGACTCAGGCGAGTGCGCCCGACACACCGACGCTACACCTCACGGCGGCACCGCGTACGGTGGGAGGGTCGGGCTGCGGAGCAGGCTTCACCACCCGACCGAGCCCCGTGCGGAGACGGCCACTTCGAAGCCGTCCACGGTGGACGTTCAACCGACCGCGATCGTCCCCCCGGACGCGCCGGCCGCCCGGACCATCCGAGTGGTTCCCGCTGCGGGGCGGAGCCCGGCTTTCGTCACGACACCGGTCCGTCCCCGTCGAACCGAAAGGTCCGCTCCATGGCTCGAACCTACGGTTTCCTGAGCACGTACCCGCCGACGCAGTGCGGCCTCGCCACGTTCACCGCCGCCTTGCTGCACCACCTCGTCGCGGCGACCCCCGGCGGACGGGGGCGGGTGGTCCGGGTGCTCGCGGAGTCGGACGACGACCGGGCAGCCACCGCGAGACCCCCGGTCGTGCACCACCTGGCTCCCGGCGCGGCCGAGACCGCGGCCGATGCACTCAACCGCTGTGACGTGGTCGTGGTGCAGCACGAGTACGGCATCTACGCCGGCCGCGACGGCGACGACGTGCTCGGTGTGCTCGCCCGGCTGCGCGTCCCGGTGATCGTCGTGCTGCACACGGTGCTCACCGCGCCCACGCCCGGGCAGCGCCGGGTGCTGGACGAGGTGGTCGGCCGCGCGGACGCGGTGGTGACCATGTCCGAGGCGGCGAAGGACCGGCTCGTGGCCGGTCACACCGTCGAACGCCCCGAAGAGGTGGTTGTCATCCCGCACGGGGCGCTGCCCGTCAAGCCGTCCGCCCGCCGACCGTCGACCGGCCGGCCGGTGATCCTCACGTGGGGGCTGCTCGGCCCCGGCAAGGGCGTCGAGTGGGGCATCTCGGCGCTGGGCAGCCTGCGTGACCTGAGGCCGCGCTACCTGGTGGCCGGCCAGACCCACCCGAAGGTGTTGATGCGGGACGGCGAGGCGTACCGGGAGACCCTGCGCGGCCGGGCCGCCGCGTTCGGCGTGGCCGACCTGGTCGAGTTCGACGGGACCTATCACGAGGCCGGCGCGCTGGCGGAACTGGTCGGCCGGGCGGACGTCGTCCTGCTGCCCTACGACTCGTCCGAGCAGGTGACCTCCGGGGTGCTCATCGAGGCGCTGGCGGCGGGCAAGCCGGTGGTGGCGACCGAGTTCCCGCACGCCGTGGAACTGCTGTCCGACGGCGCGGGCCTGCTGGTGCCGCACCGGGACCCGGTCGCCATCGCCTCGGCGCTGCGGCGCGTGCTGACCGAGCCGGGCCTCACCGCCGGGATGGTCGACCGGGCGGCCCGGCTCGCGCCGACCGTGAGCTGGCGGGCGGTCGCCGCGCGCTATCGCGGCTTGGCGGAGAGCCTGTCCGACGCCCGCGCCGTGATCACCACGTGAACGGCCCGAGCTTCGCCCACCTGGTGCGGCTCAGCGACGACACGGGCCTGCACGAGCACGCGTCCGGACCGTTGCCGCTCCGCAGCCACGGCTACTGCCTGGACGACGTGGCGCGCGGGCTGGTCGTCCTGTGCCGCGAGCCGGATCCCGGCGACGACCTGATCGCCGTCCTGGAGCGCTACCTCGCCTTCACCGCCCACGCGCAGTCCGACGACGGCCGGTTCCACAACCGGCTCGGCCCCGACCGCACGTGGCACGACGACCCGGGCCTGGGCGACTGGTGGGGACGCGCGCTGTGGGGGCTGGGCACCGTCGCAGCGCGCGCTCCGCAGCCGTGGATGCGCACGGTCGCGTTGGCGCGCTTCGAGGCGAGTGCCCACCACCGCCCGCCGTCGGTCCGTTCGACGTGCTTCGCGGCGCTCGGTGCGGCCGAGGTGCTGCGTGCCGTGCCGGGGCACGATCTCGCGGCGAAACTGCTCGCCGACATCCCGGGGACGATCGGCGCGCCGACCGGCGACCGGGACTGGCCGTGGCCGGAGGAACGACTGTTCTACGCCAACGCCGTGCTGCCCGAGGCACTGATCGCCGCGGGCGACCTGCTGCACGACCGGAAGGTCCGCGACGACGGCCTGCTGCTGCTGGCCTGGCTGCTGACCGTCGAATCCCGGGACGACCGGCGGTCGCCGACCCCCGCCGGCGGCTGGCGGGTCGGCGAGCCCCGGCCGGCGTTCGCCCAGCAGCCCATCGAGCCGGCGGCGCTCGCCGACGCCTGCGTCCGCGCCCACCGGGTGACCGGCGACCGGACGTGGCTGGTCGGCGTCCGCCGCGCGGTGGCCTGGTTCGTGGGCGTCAACGACATCGGCATGCCGCTGCTGGACCGGGACACCGGAGGCGGTCGCGACGGACTGGAGCGTGACGGGTGCAGCCACAACCAGGGCGCGGAGTCCACGCTGGCACTGATCTCGACCCTGCAACACGGTCGGGCCCTGTCGGCGAGCACCGGATGACGCCGCTCGTGACCCGCACGGCGCTGCGGCTGCGGCCCGACCCGCGCCGGGTCGACACGAAGCTGTTCGTGCCGGGCGAGGAACGGCCCGAGCACGAGTCGCGGTCGGCGGCGGTGATCCGCCGGGTGATGGCACTGGACGAGGAGGCGGTGCGCACCGCGCTGACCCGCACCGTGCGGCTGTTCGCGCGGCGGCACCGCAACCTCCGGGAGACCTTCACCGACCACTTCGAGAGCGTCAGCCACCGCCTGGCCGCCGATGTCGAGCTGTCGGACGCCCGCAGACTGCTGATCGGGGCCTACTTCACGCACGAATACGCCGTGGAGGCCGCGGCGCTGTGCAACCCGTCGATGGTCGCCCACCCCGATCAGAACGCGGTGCCGGCGGGGCACCTGCGGGTCGTCCTGAGCGTGCGGGGCATCGGCGAGGGCCACCTGTCGTCGGTCGGCTTCCGCACCGGTTTGGTCGGCCCCGACGGCGTGCTCGCCGTGGACCGGGCCTCGACGTCGGTCACCGTCGGCGTCCGCCGGGACGCGGTGTACGAGAAGAGCCTGTTCCGGGGCAAGCTCGCCGAGTTCGGCCACGGCGACGAGGTGTCGGCGGTGCTGAACCGGTACCTGCCCGAGCGGTTCACCGGAGGCGAGCTGGACCTGTTGCTGTCGACCCTGCACCCGAGCCTGGTCGCCCGGCAGGAGGCGCACCGGACCGTCGAGCTGATCCGCTGGATCGCCGCGTGCAACTACACGTCGGAGTTCGCGGAGGACACCGTGCTCGGCGAGCGCGTGCTGTGGCCGTGCGGTCCGTCGGAGCGCCAGGGCATCGAGGACGCCCGGTTCGTGCGCTTCACCGACAACGGCCGGCAGACCTACTACGCCACGTACACCGCCTACGACGGTGCCGATGTCGCGCCACAGCTCGTGCAGACCGACGACTTCCGCACGTTCCACTTCTCCCAGACCACGGGCTCCGCCGCGCGCAACAAGGGCATGGCGCTGTTCCCGCGCCTGATCGGGGGCCGTTACGCGGCGCTGACGCGCGGCGACGGCGAGAGCACGTCCGTGGTGACGTCCGACGACATCAGGTCGTGGACCTCACCGCGGCCGGTGCAGTCGCCCGCCCGGCCCTGGGACCTGGTCCAGGTCGGCAACTGCGGCTCGCCGATCGAGACCCCGGACGGCTGGCTCGTGCTGACCCACGGCGTCGGCCCGATGCGGGTCTACTCGATCGGCGCACTCCTGCTCGACCTGGAGCACCCCGAACGTGTCGTGGCCACGTTGCCGGAACCGCTGCTGCTGCCCGCCGCCGCCGAACGCGACGGGTACGTGCCCAACGTCGTCTACTCGTGCGGCGGCCTGTTGCACGGCGACACGCTCGTGATCCCTTACGGTGCCGCGGATTCCACCATCGCGCTGTGCACCGCGTCGCTGCCCGAGCTGTTGGGCGCCATGGACCGGCAGTGACGTTCGGCTACCGGGACGTTCGGCTACCGGCAGATGCAGCCACGGGACAGCGACGAGGTGACGGTGGCGGTGCAGAACCTCATGCCCAGGGCGTCGTGCTCGCTCCACGGGTGGTCGCAGGCGGCGCAGCGGTCGTCGGCGCCTGCTCGGATGTCGGTCTTCACTTCTTGCGGGAGGACGGGGGTCATACGTGCTCCGATGAGCGGTGCGGAAGACAGGATGTCCAGGGGGAAACCCGGACGGCTGCCCCACGGGATCGATGGCACGGCAGGCACCCGAGGAGGTGGCGCGTGACGTGGTCCCGTCGCCACTGACCGTACTCCGGTGGGGAGCCGCGCACGACACCGCGGGGCCGTGCTCGACGCGGTTTCCGCGCGGCGATGTCGGTCGTCCGGCGTAGAATGCGAGGTACCGAGGGTATGTCGAGCGTCGACGGTCAAGCCGACGCCACCTTGGGCGCACCACGAAGTCCGGTCGGCCGGTCCGGCCGGAGGCGGGAAGCGCCGAGATGATCTCGGACCTGATCGGCACCACGACCGACGTGATCACGCCGCACGAGCCACGGCTGACGATGAAACCCGACGCGGAGCTCGGCGGACTGGTCGACGGTGCCTGGTGGCCCCGGTCGACCGACCCCGGAGCCGAGTTTCCCCCGCTGATCGCGGCACTGGAGTCCTACGGTCCCATCCGGCGGGTGTCCTACCACCTCGACGCCTGGCCCGGGGCCGGCCGCAGGCTCACCGTCGGTGACCAGGTGGTGCGCATGGAGGGCTTCCACTCGGCGCAACCCGACACCGTGACCCTGATCAGGTCGGACCACTCGCGGATCCGGCTGGTCGTGGTTCCGCCGGGGACGCCGGGCGGTGCGGCGCGGGCCGTGCTGCGCTCGGCGTCGACCTCGAACGCCACCACGACCGTCGAGGAACTCCTGACCGGCAACGGCGTCGGCGTGATCAGCGTGCCGCAGGCGCGGAAGCCTTTCTCCGACGACGTGAGCCGGTGGGAGACCGAGGGCGGGGCGACCCGCACGGTGTCCGGCCCGGCCGGCTCCGGGGCGGAACCGCGGGAAGGCACGCGGCGGCGGGTCCGGATCGTCCGCCGTCGATGACGTCCGGCTGCCCTGGCGCAGCGGACTGGTGTGCGGCGTGCGGGCTGAACGCCACAGTGCCGACCTGGCGATCCTGCTGCTGACCCGCACGCCCGTCGACGCACCCGCCGATCCGGGATGAGCCGGTCAGGTGCCGGGAAACTCCCCGGTCACCCGTCCCCGTGCAGCCCGAGATGCACCGCGAGCACGGCCAGCTGCACCCGGTTGAGCCGGTCCGTCTTGGTCAGCAGGTTCGCGACGTGCGTCTTCACGGTCGTCAAACCCAGACTCAGCCGCTCGCCGATCTCCGCGTTCGACAGTCCCGCACTGAGCAACGCCAGCACCTCCCGTTCCCGCCCGGTCAGGTCGTCGGCCCGCACACCCGTGTCCAGGTTCTCCCTGGACCGGGTCGCCTGCCCCACCAGCCTGCGCAACACCGACGGGCTGTACGGGTTCTCGTCCCGCGCCGCCCGCCGGATGCTGTCGAGCAGTTCGGCCGGCGCGGCGTCCTTCACCAGGAACCCGCACGCACCCGCCTCCAGCGCCGGGTAGAGGTGGTCGTCGTCGTCGAACGTCGTCAGCACCAGCACCCGGATCGACGGCCGCGCACCCAGGATCGTCCGGGTCGTCCTGATGCCGTCCTGCTTGGGCATCCGCAGGTCCATCAGCACCACGTCCGGAGCGGTGGACGCGGCCAACTGCACCGCCTCTCGCCCGTCCGACGCCTCGCCGACCACCTCGATGTCCGACTCGGACTCGCACAGCGCGCGCAGGCCCGCCCTGATCAGCCGGTGGTCGTCCACCAACAGCACCCTGATCATCGGACCGACCCGCCCGGCTCGATCGCCGACGGCAGCAACGCCACCACCCGCCAACCCGACTCCGCCGGCCCGGCGTCCAGCGTGCCGCCGACCAGGTCCACCCGCTCCCGCAGCCCCAGCAGCCCGTGGCCGCCGGACTCGGCGAACTGCGGTCTGCTCCCCGCGCCGTCGTCGCTCACCTCGACCAGCACCTCGTCCTCCTCGGCGGCCACCCGCACGGTCGCGGACGCGCCGGGGCCCGCGTGTTTGAGCACATTGGTCAGTCCCTCCTGGACCACCCGCAACACGGTGAGCCCGCGCACCGCGTCCAGTTCCGCCGTCGCGGGATCCATCGACGAAACCACCGTCAGGCCCGCCTGCCTGCTCCTGGCGATGGTGTCCTCCAGCGAATCGGGCAGGTCGGCCGGGTGCAGCAGCGGCGCGTTGTCGGCACCGGCCGTGGTCGGGTCGCGCAGCACGGCCACCAGCCTGCGCAGGTCGCCGAGCACCGCGCTGCCGGTCGCGTGCACGTCGTCCAGCACCTCGGTGACGGCCGGGTCCCGGCCGCCGACCACGTGCCTGGCGACGCCGACCCGCAGCACGATCGAGGCCACGTGGTGCGCCACCAGGTCGTGCAGCTCACGGGCGATCGCGGCGCGCTCCTCGGCCCGAGCCGCCTTGGTCTCCGACGCCCGGCGTCGCTCGACCTCCTCCGCCCGGTCCTCCGCCTGCTGCGCCGCCAGTCGGGCCGACCGCAGGTTGAGCCCGATCAGCACGGGAATCCCGGCGGCGCAGGCGAGGAAGACCGCGATGGCGAACCAGACCCGGGGTGCCTCGGCGTCGAACTGGCCGTTGAGCAGGCTCGCCGCCATGGTGGCGACACCGGCGAGCACGCCGACCACCAGCCGCCTGCCGCGCTGTTCCACCACCAGGTCCACCAGCCACACCGTGACCGGCAGCATGACCAGCAGGTCGACGTTCACCCCGCGCACCCTGGCCACCGTCAGCACCACGTTCAGCACGATGATCCCGAGCAGCGGGCGGCCCCGGTCGACCAGCGGCAGCGCGCTGGTCAGCAGCCCGAGGACCCAGTGCCACATCGGGGCCGGCTTGTTCAGCAGGCTCAGCACCAGGAAGACCAGCGTGATCAGCAGCGGCATCAGCCGCAGCACGAACAGCGCGGACCTGCCCGGTACAGGTCGGGGGGAATCGACGGCCACGGGCCGACGGTAGGTCTTCCCGGCGTAGCTCGGAGTCATGCTCGGGGAGGAACCGGCCTCCTCCTTCAGGTCGACCGGTCCGACCGGAATCCCGAGGTGCCGCGCCGGACGCCGAACCAGGCTGGACGCCATGGTTTCCAGTGATCTCGGCGTGTTCCTCGGCGCGGCCGTGCGCAACCCCAGGCTCATCGGTGCGGTCGCGCCGAGCTCACCCCGGCTGTGCGCCCAGCTCGCCGAGATCGTGCCGACCGACCGGCCGGCCGTGGTGGTGGAGTTGGGACCCGGTACCGGCGCGGTGAGCACCGCCATCGCCCGCCGGCTGCCCGAGGGGTCCCGGCACATCGCGATCGAACTGGACGCCGAGCTGGCCGACCGGGTGCGGGCGACCAGGCCGGACATCGAGGTCGTCACCGGGAACGCCGCCGACCTGGCCGAGATCCTCGGCGGGCTGGGCGTCGGGCCGGTGGACGCGGTGGTCAGCGGGTTGCCGTGGTCCTTGATCCCACCGGCCGACCAGCGCCGGATCCTGGACGGTGTCGCGGGGGCGCTCGCACCCGGTGCGGCTTTCACCACGTTCGCGTACCTGCACGCGCTGCGGATGAAGGGCGCCCGCAGGTTGCGTGCCCTGCTGCACGCCGGGTTCGACGAGGTGATCACCAGCAGGTCCGTCTGGTTGAACACGCCACCCGCGCTCACCTACGTCTGCCGCCGGCCGCGGACCGGCTGAACGGTCCTGGCCGGTGTTTCAAAGCGACATAGCAAGGTGTCGCCGGCAGCGACACCGCCCGAAGAGCAGACCGGCGCCGTGCGTTCAAAGCTCTTCTACGCAGCGGGACCACGGCAGCGTGGTCCCGCTGCGTAGAACTGCGGAGAACTTCTGTCTACTGCCTTTGAAATACCGCCTAGCCGGCCACCGTGACGGTCACCGTGCCGCCGCCGGCCGCGACGACGACCGTGGACGTGCCCTTGGTCGCCGTGAACGCAGTGGGGTCCCCGATGGTGGTGTACCCCTGGCCGGTGAGCGCGGTGAAGTAGGACTTCGCCAGCTCGGCGTCGCCCCGGTAGACCAGCACCCGCTCACCCGTGCCGCTGGAGACGTCCACCAGGTCGCCCTTGGGCAGCGGCAGACCGCTCGGCAGGTCCGCCGGCACCTCGACGGACGCCTTGCCGGCCGGCTCGGCGTCCGCACTGGTGGTCGTCGCGGCACCGGTCTGCCGGGTACTGGTCGTCGTGGCGACGGTTTCGCCGGCGACGGTCACGCTGTTCGCGCAACCGGACGCGCCGAACACCGCGATGCCGAGCAGAACGGCGGCCACCCCGCGCCGGGACGTGTTCACAACCGAGGACATCAGTCCGGTACTCCTGACGTGTGCGTTGACGAAGCGGTGCCATCGTCGGCATCCCGTGCACACAACCGCGCACACACGTCACCACACGGGCACCGGCACACCCATCTCGGTGTATCGGCGCACGGCCTCCGCCCACGAGTCCGACTCCCGGGAACCCAGCGCCCGCGCGGCGGCTTCGAGCGCCCGCGCCTGCTCGTAACGGTCACCGGCCCGTTCCGCGAGGTCGAACGCCGAACGGGCCAGCGCCAGGGACTCGGCCCGCTCACCCCGTGCCAGCAGCACGCCCGCGAGGTCGATCGACGCGGTCGCCTCCAACGGCAGCGCACCCAGACCACGGGTGATCTCCAACGCCCGGCGCAGCAGCCCGACGTCACCGCGCAGCCTGCCCAACGCGGTCAGCACCTCGCCCTCACCCGCCGCACTCCCCGCCTCGCGGTAGATCTCCAACGCGGCCACCAACCGCCGCTCGGCATCCGGCCCGGCGAGCACACCGAGCCCGGTCAACGCCGCCGCCTCGCTGTCCCGGTTGCCGTGCTCCCTGGCCAGTTCGAGCTCCCGGACGCTGTGCTCCTCGGCCTCGGCATACCGGCCGAGCCGGCGGAACGCGGCGGCCAGGTTGTTGAGGTTCATCGCCGCACCGACCCGGTCGCCGACCTCGCGGTGGATCTCCAACGCCTGCCGGTTGTACTCGATCGCCTGGTCGAATCGACCGAGGTACCAGTGCACCACCCCGATGTTGCCCAGGGTCGAGCCCTCCACACCACGCTGACCGAGCTCGCGGTGCAGCGCCAGCGCCTTCTGCAAATGCTCCAACGCCCGGGGCAGGTCACCGGTCTGCCACAGCACCACCCCGATGTTGGTCAACGTGTTGGCCACACCGGGCCGGTCCCCGACCCGCACCCGCAGGTCGCGTGCCAGGTCGTAGTGCCGCAACGCCGCGCCGTAATCACCCAGCCGGTACCGGATGATCCCGAGCAGGTTGTGCGCGTTGGCCTCACCCGCCTCGTCGCCGCGTTCGTGCGCGGTGCGCTGGGCGTGGCCGTGCAGAGTCAACGCTTCGGCGTAGTAAGCGCCGGACGTGAAGTCCCGCCACAGGATCGCGGACAGATCCCCGGTGTGCTCGCCCCACCCGTGCTCGGCGGCGTGCACGGCCACCGCCACCAGGTTGGCACGCTCCGCGTCCAGCCACGCCTGGGCGTTCGCCTCGGAGAGTCGCGGTGACGTGGCCACGACCGGCACCGCGGGCCTGCGTTCGCGTTCGTGCGGGTACAGCAGGTCCATCGCCTCGGCGGCGGTGGCCCGGTAGTGGCCCAGCAGTCGCGGCACGACGACGGCACGTTCGGACGAGGCCAGCTCGACGGCGTAGTCACGCAGCAGGTCGTGCATCCCGTAGCGGCCGGGACCGACCTGGTGCACCAGGTGGGCGCGGGCCAGGTGGTCCAGGGGGGCCGTCGCGCCGGCCAGGTCGGTGTCCAGCAAAGCAGCGGCGGCGTACGGGTCGAAGTCCCGACCGGGATGCAGGCCCAGCACCGCGAACGCCCGGCCAACGGCCACCGGCAGCGCGGCCAACGACCACGAGAACACCGCACGGACGGCTGTGTGGTCGTCGCCGTCGGCATCGAGCAGGTCCAACCGCCGGTGCGCCAACTCGTCGGCCAACGCCGACAAGGACACATCCCGACGCGCGACGGCGAGTTCGGCCGCGATCCGCAGGGCCAGCGGCAGCCGGGCGCACAGGTCGGCGAGCCGGGCGACCGCCGAAGGCTCGGCCGCGGCCCGCGCGCCGATCAGCCGGCCGAGCAGGTCGTGCGCGTCCCCGTCGGGCAGCAGGTCCAGGTCGATCCGGTGCGCGCCGTCCCGGGCGACCAGCCCGGCGAGCCGGTCGCGACTGGTGACCAGCGCCCGGCAGTGCGGTGACGCGGGCAGCAGCGGACGGACCTGGTTGGGGGAGCAGGCGTTGTCCAGCACCAGGAGCACCCGCCGGTCGGCGAGTTCGGAGCGGAACCGGGCGCTCAGCCCGGCCGTGTCCAGCGGCGGATCGGCGACCCCGAGCGCACGCAGGAAACCGGTCAGCGCCTCGGCCGGCTCCAGCGGCGGCTCGGGACCGTAGCCGCGCAGGTCCACGTACAGGCAGCCGTCCGGGAACCGGGTCTGCGCCCGGTGCGCCCAGTGGACGGCCAGCGCGGTCTTGCCCACGCCCGCCGTGCCGCTGACGGCGGAGATGACCACCGTCCCGCCCGGCCGGTCGAGTTCGGCGAGCTGGTCCGTCCGGCCGACGAACGCGGCGATGTCCGGCGGCAGCTGGCGGAGCGGGCGGTGGACCGGAACGGGACGCGCCGGGTCGAGCGCCGGGTCCGCCGACAGCAGCCGCTGGTGCAGCCGCTGCGTCTCGGGGCTCGGCCGCACCCCGAGCTCGTCGTCCAGCAACCGGTGCAGCTCCTGGTAGGCGGCGGTCGCCTCGGCCTGCCGCCCGCACCGGTAGAGCGCGAGCATCAACTGCCGCCACAACCGTTCGCGCAGCCCGTGCCGGCCGGTCAGCAGGCGCAGCTCGTCCGCGAGCCGGGTCTCGTCGCCCAGCGCCAGCCGCGCCTCGACGGCGTCCTCCACGACGTCGAGCCGCCGGTCCTCCAGCCACCGCGCCTCGGGCCGCGCGACCTCGGGCACCGGCAGTCCGTCGAGCACCGGCCCGCGCCACAGGTCGGCGGCTGCGGTCAGCTTCGCGGCGGCGTCCTGGAACGCGCCGGCGGCCAGGTGTTTCCGACCTTCGTCGGCGGATTCGGTGAAGGCGAGCACGTCGAGCGTTTCCGAAGTGGCGTGGAGCACATATCCGCCGGCCGTCGACTCGATTCCGGGCAGCAATCGACGCAACTCGGCGACCGACGAACGCAGGTTGGCCGCCGCCGACGCGGGCGGCGAGCCGTCCCAGAGGGCGTCGACCAGGACGTCGGTGGCGGTGGAGACGTTGGCACGCAGGCACAACAGGCCCAACAGCACCCGCGCCCGCCGCCGCACGGGCGTGACCCGGTGCCCGTCGCGCCGGATCTCCAGCGACCCCAGGATGCGCAGCAGCACGTGACTCAGCCGCCCTCGTTCCGACCACTCACACGGCACAACCTAACCGGGGCCGCGTTGGGCGAGTGAAATCGCGAGCAGGTGCTGGACTGCGGGTGCACCCTTAGGTTAGGTTAACCTAAATCGAATAGCCGCTACCGGTGCCGCCGAACGGTGTCACCGGGTACGTCCGGGCGCTCCACGGTACTTGCGTGCCATCTGTGGTAAGCGCTTTCTTCCGTGTGCCGAAAGGGAATCCACGAGGTGTCCGCAGCTGCTCCGGCCTGCCGCACGCGTCCGGGCGAGGTGGTCCCGGACATCCGCCGCGGCGCACTCACCACCGCCGACGCGCGCACCGCGCGGTCGGCCCCGATCCAAGCGGGAGCACCACGTTGAGCACCACCGAGCGGTCGACCACCGGCCCGCGCCCGGCCCGCACCGACCACCGCGACCGGCACCTGGAGCGCATCGCCGAAGTGCGCGCGGGCCGCAGCGCCGAGAAGGTCGGCTACCCGATCGGCGTCCGCGAGGCGGCCGTCGTCCGCACCACGATGCTGGGCAGCGCGCTGCTGCGGGTCACCCTCGGCGGACCGGGCACGGCCGGGTTCGAGGCGCACTCGCCCGACGAGCACGTCAAGTTCCTGTTCCCGGACCCGGACGGCACGCTGCGGCTCCCCGAACCGAACGGCCACATGCTGCGCTGGCCCAAGCCCTCGCCGATCTCCCGCGAGTACACGGTGCGCCGCTACGACCCGGCGACCGGCGAACTGGACATCGACGTCGCGCTGCACGATGGCGGCCTCGGCTCGGACTGGGCGCGTGCCGCCCGACCCGGCGACACCGTGCACGTCGCGGGTCCGCCCGGTGGCCTGATCGTGCCGCACAACTACGACCGGTACCTGCTCGCCGGCGACATCACCGCCCTGCCCGCGATCGCCCGCTGGCTTGAGGAACTGCCGCGCGACGCGGCGGGCTGGGCGTTCATCGAGGTCACCGGCCCCGATGAGCAGATCGAGCTGTCCGCGCCCGAAGGCGTCGAGGTGCACTGGCTGCACCGGGGTGACGTCCCGCCGGGCGCGAACACCCTGCTGGCCGACGCGGTGCGCGAGGTGCGCGTCCCCGAAGGCGAACGGCTCTACGTCTGGGTCGCGGGCGAGGCGGGCTCGATCAAGCCGCTGCGCCGCTGGGTGCGCGACGAACTGGGCCTCGCCAAGGCCGACCACGACATCACCGGCTACTGGAAGCGCGGCGTCGCCGACTTCGACGACGACCACGACCACTAGAACCCCCGCAATCGGCAACAACAGCAAGGGAACGCCATGTCCATCGCCAGATCACCCCGACTCGCCGGCGCGCTCGTGCTCGCCCTCGCCGTGGCCACCGGCTGCGGTTCCGGCGGCACCGAGACCAACGCACCGGCCGCCGAGGCG
>CBHFOL010000006.1:0-67280 GCA_965995405.1 uncultured Saccharothrix sp. | reverse complement strand
GTGGGCGGCCCGGCCGATCACCTCGACCTCGGACCGCGCCACGCCCTTGCGCGAGGTGAGCAGCGCACCGTCGGGACCGGGTGCCTCCAGCACGAGCGCCGCCGCACAGCCTGCCGCTTCCTGCTCGACCAGCGCGCGCCGGGCCACGCCGGGCGCGACCTCGCCGTCACCGACCACCAAGACGGTCACCCCGTCCAGCCCGCCGAGCCGCTCGCGCACCAGCCGGCACGCCAGGAATCCCTGGAGCAGACCGGCTTTCCCGTCGTAGCAGCCCGGACCGCGCAGCACGTCGCCGTCCACCACGGCGGGCAGCCGCTCCAGGCTGCCCACCGGCCACACCGTGTCGTGGTGGCCCAGCAGCAGCACCCGGCGCGGCCCGTCGCCCAGCCGCCAGCGCACGTGCGGCACGCCGTCCCGGTGGAGGACCTCGCCCCGTTCGCCGAAGTACGCCGCGCCGATCATCGCCACCAGGGCCGCGGAGCGTTCCAGCGCCTCCGCGTCCCCGGACGGCGACTCGCAGGCGACGAGCCGCAGCGTGTGGTCGATGAGCAGCTCCAGCCGTTCGCGGGCCGCGTCCGGGTACCTCATCGGTCTACGCGCTGGAACAGCCGGTACATGTACAGGTACTCGTGCCCGCCGTCGGTGTGGTGGGTGAACTCGACGGTCGCGCCGTCGTGCTCCACGGTGAACCGGTTCGGACCGGCCGGGTGGACCTCCCGGCGCGGCTGCGCCACATCCTCGGCGGCCGGCGACTTGCTCTCCATCTCCAGGAAGTAGCGGCCGTCGTCGTCCCGGACCAGCGTGTTGCGGACCATCACCGACTCGTACGAGCCGAGCAGGTGGTCCAGGTCGCCCGCCTGCTCGACCCGCGGCACCGGGGACTCCAGCCCGAGTTCGGCCCCGATCAGCGCCTCCAGCTCCTGGACCAGACCCAGGCCCCGGTCGGCGTTGGTGAGCACGCAGACCGCCACGCCGAGTTCCGGGAACGTGCTCAGCTTCGCCACCTGGCCGATGGTGTGGCCGCCGTGCTGGGCGGCCGTGACCGCGTCCTGCCCCGGTCGCGCCCAGTCGGTCAGGATCCAGCCGAGACCCCAGCTCTTGTCCACAGTGGACACCGCCGACAGGTCGACCCGCGCGGTCCGCATGGCCCGCACGGATTCGGCGGACAGCACGCGCTCGCCGTCGAGCCCGACGCCGTCCCGCAGGTGCAGCGCGGCGAACCGGAGCAGGGCGTCCGCCGTGCCGGTGACCAGACCCGCCGGTCCGACCGAGCGCGGCAGCATCCACGCCTTGGCGGGCACCGCGTCCGCCGACTCGGGGTCCGCGTGGTGGCCGACGGCCGTGCGGAACAGCGGTGCCTGCTTGGCCCGGGTGAGCACGTGGGTCAGGCCGAGCGGCTGGTAGATGTACTTGACGAGGGCGTCGTCCCACACCAGGCCGCGCAACACTTCCACGATCCGCCCGGCTACGACGAAGCCCGCGTTGCAGTAGCTCAGCGGACCGTCGGGACGGGTGTACGGCCGCGTTTCGGCCAGCAGGGCCACGTACTTCTCGACGCAGTCGTCGCCGTCGCCGGTGTCCACGAAGATGTCGCCGTCGATGCCGCTGGTGTGGGTGAGCAGCTGCCGGACCGTCACGGCCGGCGCGTGCGCCGGGTCGGCGAGGCGGAAGTCCGGCAGGACGTCCACGACCTTGGTGTCCAACGTCAGCAGGCCCTCGTCCACGAGCTGCATGACCAGCGTCGTCGTCCACACCTTGCTGATCGAGCCGTACTGGAACAGCGTGTCCTCGGTGACCGTGACACCGGTGTCCAGGCTGGTGACGCCGGAGACCAGGACCCGGATGTCGGCCTCGTCCCCGTTCAGTGCCAGCACGCCCACCTGCACGCCGGGCACGTCGTACTTGGTCGCCAGGATGTCCAGGCGCTCCTGCCACTCCGGGGTGGCGAGCAGTTCGGAGTTCATCTGTTTCCCCCTGCGGTCAGGCGTTCTGGCGGATGGACCACGGCTCGATCTGGAGCGACCGGTGCGCCGTGAACCCCTGGTAGAAGAAGGCGACCCGGGACAGGCCGATGGGCAGCAGTTCGGCGTCGGCGACCAGGTTCGTCTCGGCGGCCAGCCAGTCGGCGCAACCCTCCGCGCCGACCTTCGCCATGGCGGAGCCGACCTTTCCGTTGTACCCGGCGTTGTCGATCTTACCGAGGTTGGCCGGGCTCTGGCCGCTGAAGAACGGCACCAGCATGCTCGGGAACGGCGCGGCGACGCCCCAGTCGGCGACGTCCCAGTCACCGCCCTTGGCGTCGAACACGATCGCGCTCACGCCCGCCGTGTCGGCACCCTTCAGCGTGGTCTTGAATCCGGCCTTCTGCCACTCCTTGGCCAGGAACTCGAACGCGGCGCTCTTCTCGGTGCCGCTGCGGTAGACGATGTTCAGCGCCAGTTCCCGGCCGTCCTTGCGCCGCACGCCGTCGCCGCCCGCCGTCCAGCCGGCGGCGTCGAGCGTGCGCTTGGCCTCGTCCAGCGAGTGCGCGGGCGCGGCCTCGGCCAGCTTGCCCGGCTTGCACACCTCGGGCCTGCCCGCCATGAACGACTCGGTCTGGCCGCCGTAGCCGCCGGTCAGGATGTCCGCCGTGGCCTTGACGTCGGTGGCCTGCACCAGTGCCTTGCGCACCGCCGGATCGGCCGTGACCCGGCTGGGCGCGTGGTTGAGGAACAGCGTGGTCGCCGGGACGTGGAAGTCCATCGACTGCACGTTCCCGCCGTCGACCCGCTTGACCTCGGGGCCCTCCACCGCGCCGCCGTTGGTCTCCCGGGACAGCAGCAGGTTGGCCCGGGTCGTGTTGTCGGTGACCACGTTGACCACGACCGTCTTGGGCAGGCCGGCGGTCTTGGCCGTGGTGCCCTCCGGACCCCAGGCGTAGTCCTCGCGCCGGGTCAGCGTGTAGCTGTTGCCCGCCTTGACATCCGACAGCTGGTACGGCCCGGTGCCGGCGAACTTGGCGCGGTGGTCGGCGGGCGCGTTGAGCGCCGCGTCGCACGCGATGAACGCCTGGCCCAGGCTCTCCAGCAGGAACGGGTTCGGGGTGGGCGAGGTGACCGTGACCGTCCGGGCCGCTTCGTCCACAGTGGACTTCAGGCCGACCGGGACGAACGCGCCGAGCAGCGGGGAGGCGTTGGCCGGGTCGGCGAGCCACTCGAAGTTCGCGGCCACCGTCTTGGCGGTCAGCTCCGAGCCGTCCGCGCACTTGACGCCCGACTTGATGGTGAACGCGACCTCGGTGCCCGACGCCTGCCACTTCTCGGCCAGCCACGGCTGCGCCTTGCCGTCCTTGTCGATGGTGACGAGGTTCTCGTAGCCGAACGCGATCAGCTGCCTGCTGTAGCTGTCCGCCGTGGTGTGCGGGAACAGCGCGCCCGGGTCGGCGTTCAGGGTCAGGTTGAGCGTGCCGTCGATGACGGGCTCGCCCGTGCCGCCCGCGGTGTTGCCGGACGAACAGGCCGCCAGGGCCAGCGCGGCGGTGGTGGCCGCCACGGCGAGTCTCGTGGACCGAGTGTTCATGCTGGGGGTGTCCTTCGGGGGTTGTGCCGGTCTCGCGGCGACCGGGAGTTTTTCGGGGTCAGCGCACGTGTTCCGCGAGCCAGCCGTGCAGCCGTGCGCGGTAGTCCACGCGCTGCGACGGCCGGCCGATGATCACGAACAGGTGCGACGCGCCGGGGTAGAGCACGAGCCGGGTCGGGACGCCCGTCTCGCGCAGCCCCACGAACCACTGCTCGGCCTGCCCCACCGGGCAGCGCTGGTCGTCCGCGCCCTGCATGATCAGCGTCGGCGCGGTGACGTCGCGCACCTTCGCGATCGGCGACACCGCGCGCAGCGCCGCCAGGTCGATGTCCTCGCCCTGCGCCATCTCCAGCGCGGAGAAGTAGTGCGGCAGGTCGCTGGTGCCGGAGATGGTGGCCAGGTCCGACACCACGCCGCCGGCCACGGCCGCCGCGAACACGTCCGGGTGGTGCGAGGAGAGGTAGAGCGTGGCGAAGCCGCCGTAGCTGTAGCCGGTGACGGCGACCTTTCCCTTGTCCACCAGACCTTCGGCGACCAGCGTGGCCACGGGTTCGAGGAAGTCCGCCGCGTCGTTGGCACCCCAGCCGCCGACGACCGCGGTGAAGAAGTCCTCGCCGTAGCCGTCGCTGCCGCGCGGGTTGAGCAGCAGCACGGACCAGCCGCGTTCGGCGAACTCCTGGCGGTACAGGAAGTTCGCGTCCGGCAGCGGAGACCAGGCGGCGTGCGGGCCGCCGTGGATGTCCAGCAGCAGCGGCGTCGGGCCATCGGCGTCACGGGGACGCATCAGCCAGCCCTGCACCCGGACGCCGTCGGAGATCTCGAACCAGCGTTCGTGCCACGCGAGCAGCCGGGACGTGTCGAACGTGCTCAATTCCGTGCGGTGGACGACCTTCCCACCGTCCAGGACGACGATTTCCGGGAATCTGTCCACAGTGGACTTGACGAACGCGAGCCGGCCGGACTCCGCGATGTCCAGCCCGTCCACGCTTTCCGTGGCGGAGCCGAAGACACGAGTGGCAGCGGCGTCCGGGGTGGCCCAGTCGACCGCGTACAGGTGCGTCAGACCGTGCTCGCGCACCGCGAAGTACAGCAGCCCGTCCGGCCCGAACCTCGGCGGCGCGCCGGGTGCCTCGCCGCCGGGCCCGGCCAGCACGTTCCGGTCCAGTTCCGGCGCGATGCGGCGGACCTGGCCGGTGCCGGGGTCGATGGCCAGCAGGTGCGCGTGCCCGATCGAGATGTCCTGGCGGCCCACCGCGATCAGGGTCGAGCCGTCCGGGGTGAACCGCAGCGTCGTCCCCATGCCGAACAGGCCGGTGCACAGCCGCTTGCGGGACTCGGGCGCGGACGTGTCGACGGTCTCGATCACGCCGGTGAAGTTGGTGTCCCACCGGTCGTCGCGGTGCGTCGCGAAGGCGATCGTGGTGCCGTCCGGCGACCAGGTCACGCCGTCGATCGTCGGCAGGCCGGAGACCAGTCGGGTGCGTTCGCCCGACTCGACGTCGAGCACCACCAGATCGAGGCTCAGGTCGCCGAACCGGCCCAGCCCGTCCGCCTTGTTGAACGCCGTGCCGACCACCAGCGGCGCGGTGGGGTCGGGAAACGCGCCGAGCGTCACGACCGCCAGCCGCTTCGCGTCCGGGGACCACGCGGAGCTCAGCACGCCGAGCGGGAAGTGCTCCGGCGTGGTCACCTCCGCCGGTTCGCCGCCGTCAGCCGGGATCCGCCACACCTGCGGCGGGCCGGCGTCGGCGCGGACGAACGACACCGAGCCGTCGGCCAGGAAGCCGGGCGACCGGTCGGCGGGACCGGCGGTCAGCCGCGCGGTGTCGCCGCCGACCGTGGTCGACCACAGCTCGTGGACGGGCCGGTCGGCGGCGCGGTCGAGCGTGCCGAGCACGAACACGACCCGCGTGCCGTCAGCGGAGACGGCCGGCTGCGAGGGGACCCGGGCGGACCACAGGTCGTCGGCGTCAATCGGTTGGGGCATGTCGGTTTTCCGTTCTCAGACGCGGGTGAACAGTGGGACGCCGATCTGCGGCACGGCGGACACGAGGGCGCGGGTCGCGGGGTGCTGGGGCCGGTTGAGGACGTCGTCCACCGGCCCGATCTCCACCAGTTGCCCGTGGTCGAGCACGGCGACGTGGTCGCACACGTACCGGACCACGGCCAGGTTGTGCGAGATGAACACCGACGACAGGCCCAGGTCGCGCTGGACGCGCCGGAACAGGTTGAGCACCGAGCCCTGCACCGAGACGTCCAAGGCGGAGGTGATCTCGTCGGCCAGCAGCACGGACGGGCGCGCGGCCAGCGCCCGAGCCAGCGCCACGCGCTGCCGTTGGCCGCCGGAGAGCTGGTGCGGCAACCGGCTCGCGAACGCGCCGTCCAAGCCCACCAGTTCCAGCAGCCCGGCCGGGTCGTCCGACAGAGCCGGTTCCGCACGGGGCTGCCGGCGGCCGGCGCGGATGCCCTCGGCGATGGACCGGCCGACCGTCATCCGGGGGTCCAGCGACGAGTACGGGTCCTGGAACACCATCTGCACCCGCCGCCGGTGGTCCGCGCCGGACGAGCCCAGGATGGACACGCCATCCACCAGGACGTCGCCGGACGTGGCCGCCTCCAGGCCCACCGCGACCCGGGCGATGGTCGACTTGCCCGACCCGGACTCGCCGAGCAGCCCCAGCGTGGTCCCGGCGGGCACCTCGAAGCTGACCCCGCGCACCGCACGCACCCGGCGCGCGCCGCGTCCGTAGCCGACCACCAGGTCACGCACCTCGAACGACGTCACTCCGCCGCTCCCTTCACGAAGTCGGACACGGTCGGCAGCGGCTTGGCGCGGTCGGTGGTCAGCGTCGGGATGGACGCCATGAGCGCCTGTGTGTACGGGTGCACGGCCAGGCCCGCCACGAGGTCGTCGCTGGTGATGTCCTCGACGATCTCGCCCTGGTACATCACCAGGACCCGGTCGCAGAACCCGGTCACCAGCGCGATGTCGTGCGAGATGAACATGACGGCGGCGGCGTGCTCGGCGGCGACCCGGTCGAGCAGCCGCAGCACGTCCCGCTGCACGGTGGTGTCCAGCGCGGTGGTCGGCTCGTCCGCAATGATCAGCTTCGGGCTGCCCATCAGCCCCATCGCGATCATCGCCCGTTGCCGCATCCCGCCGGAGAACTGGAACGGGTACTGCCTCGCCCGTGCCTCCGGATCAGGGATGCCGACCTCGGCCAGCCGTGCCACGGCCCGTTTCCGCGCCTGCCGCGTGCCGACGCCGCCGTGCAGCACGGCGACCTCGGCCACCTGCGAACCGACCCGCAGGGACGGGTTGAGCGACGACATCGGGTCCTGGAAGACCACGGACAGCGAGTTGCCCAGGTGGTCGCCGCGCTCGGCGACCTGCCGCGGGCTCAGCCCCGCGTACTCGAACCCGTCGAACCGGATGGAGCCCGCGTCGACCACGCCCGGCCCGTTCACCAGCTGTGCCACGGACAACGCGGTGAGGCTCTTGCCCGAACCCGACTCGCCGACGATCCCGACCCGTTCGCCGACCGCGATGTCGAAGCCGACGCCCCGGACCGGCGATTTCCAGCCGTCCTCGGACGGGAACCGCACCCACAGGTCACGCACCGACAGCACCGAACCGGTCTTTTCCGGTGCCACCACGGTCTTCGGGTCACGCTCGGGCCGAATCCCGAGTCGCCGCAACGAGAACACCGGCGTGACACCGACCGCGCGGCCGATCGTGTCGCCCAGCATCGTCAGCACGATCCCGGCGAACACCACCGCAGCCGCCGGCCCCAACGCCGCCGCCGGAGCCGAGTACATCCGGGACAGTCCTTCGGCCAGCAGCCGGCCCCAGTCGTAGTCCGGGGCCTGCACACCGAGCCCGAGGAAGGACAGTCCCGCGAACGCCGTCAGGCTGTTCGCCGCCGCGATGGTCGCGTTGACCAGCACCACGTCCTGGATGTTCGGGACCACGTGCCGGAACAGGACCTTCACCCGGGACACACCCAGCACCCGGGCGGCGCTGATGTACTCCATACCCGCGACGCCGGCGGCCATCGTCTGGCACAGCCGTGCCACGGTAGGAGCGATCGCGAAACCCAGCGCGAACACCGCGCCCACCGTGCCCTGGCCGAAGAACACCGCCAGGAACAGCACCAGGAGCAGGGCGGGGAACGCCACCAGCATGTTGACCGTCGACACGACCAACCGGCCGAGCCACACCGGGAGCACGTAGGGCAGACAACCCACGACGACACCCAGCACCACGCCGATCACGGTCGCGAGCAGGCCGTACAGCAGTGAGGTCCGGGTGGCGACCAACGTGCGCAACAGGATGTCGCGGCCCGAGGCGTCCGTGCCCAGCCAGTGCTCGGCGCTGGGTCCGCGGGCGATCGCCGACAGGTCCTCCTGGCTCGCCGCGTCACCCCAGATCACGGGCCCGAACACCGCCAGCGCAACGAAAACCAGCGTGCCGAACACACCTGTGACAGCCGTCGGCGAACCGAGGTGCCGCAGCACGGGGAGGGAACGGCGCGAAGATTCAGACATAGCCCAGCCCCTACACCGACGCGATGCGCGAACGCGGGTCGAAGAACCCGATCAACAGGTCCACGATCAGGTTGATCACCAGGATCAGCACGCCGTAGACCAACACGATCCCCTGCACCAGCGGGTAGTCCCGCTGCGTGATGGACCCGACGACGACCTGCCCGATCCCGGGCCACGCGAACACCGTCTCCACGAACACGCTGCCCGCCACCAGCGAACCCAGCACGAGCCCCGCCATCGTCAGCGTGGGTGCCAGCAGGTTCGGCAGCACGTGCCGCAGGTACAGCCGGGCCCGGCCCATCCGCTTCGCCCGGCCGGTGCGGACGTAGTCGGTGTCCAGCACGTTCAACGTCGCCGCCCGCACGATCCGCGCCAACGCGCACACCGCCCCGACCGCCAGCGCGGCCACCGGCAGCACGTACGACTCCGGCCCCGACCGTCCCGCGACCGGCAGCAGGTGGGTGTTGACCGACAGCCCGAGGATCAGCACGGCGGCCACCACGAACACGGGCACGACCGTGAAGAGCCCGGTGACCCCGGAGAAAAGGGTGTCCAACGCCTTGTTCCGACCGCCCCGGACCGCCTCGGCGGCCAGCATCCCCAACGGGACGCCGACGACCAGAATGACCACGATCGCCAGCAGCGCCAGTTCCAACGTGGCCGGCATCCGCTGCGAGATGACCTCCGAAACCGGCAGCCGCTTGCTGTAGGACATCCCGAGGTCACCGCTGAGGAGGTCGCCCCAGAACCGGAAGTACTGGGTGACGATCGACTCGTCCAGCCCCAACTCGACCCGCCGCCGCGCGACCTGGTCGGCCGTCGCATCGGCACCCAACGACAGCCGGGCCGGATCGCCGGGCAGCAGCCGCACCATCAGGTAGGCGGCCGTGACCAGCACGAACACCGACACGACGAGCCGCCCCAGCCTCCGGGCGAGGTACCGGGCCAACGGATGCCGGATCCCGCGGTCCGCCGGCTCCGACGCCACGTCGACATCCGCGACGATTGTTTGGGTGGACATGCGGCAATCCTGCGGTTGCGACCTGGATCACTTCGTCGGACGATCCCACCGAACTTCCAGCCGCCCGTAGTCAGATCCCACAACGCCCCGACCGACAAGCCGGCACCCCACGCCGAGCAACCCGCCAGACACCCACCGCAACAGCGCAGCGAGACCAAAAACACCAAACGAGCCGCCTGTAATCAATCAAATCGAATCATCTGAAATCAGTGAAATCTTCTACGCAGCGGCACCACGACAGCGGGACCGAGGACTCAACGCGCCCGTCTTCTGCGCAGGTCTCCACTGGTGTCGGGAACGCTAATCAAAATGACCATATTATCCGCTTGTCACCACTTCCCGGCCCCGGACGGGCACGGTGGGGACAGGTCACGTCGGCCACTGGTTCTTCGGGGCACCTCTGTGCACCTCACCCACACCCCGCCCAGAGCCACACCCGGCCGGGAGCAGGAGCCACGCACCACCCGCGCACGGCCGTCCCTGCCGCCATCGAATCCGCACGGGCGGGCTCAGGTGCACTGATCGGCCCCGAAGAACCAGTGGCCGGGCTGACCTCTCCGCGCCGTGCCCGTCCGGGGCCGGGAAGGGGTGACAAGCGGATGATGTGGTCCATTTGAATAGCGTTCCCGACACCAGTGGAGACTTGATTTGAAACAGGCGCGCTGAGTCCTCGGTCCCGCTGCCGTGGTCCCGCTGCTTTATTCTCCTTCAAAAGCGCTTTGATCTTCGTTGGTGTGTCAGTACCACAACGCCCCCACGACGGACCCATTCCGGCCCCGTCAATCCGCCGGGTGAACGCGGGAGCGCGGGCCCGATCCCGCCGTGAACCGGGTCCACGTACCTGCCGGGCCCGCCCGGTACTCGGCCGACTCAATCGGTCTACTCCCAGCGTGGTTGCCACTCGATCCCGGTCGGCCACCCAGTGCCGTTGGTCATGAACTCGTGAGCCGCCCGGCGGGCATCTGCCAGTGGGATTTCCGCGTCCGTCGGGAATTCGGTGTCCGAACCGGTGAAGTAGTAGATGGGCGGTTCCGCTGCCGTGTCCGTCCCCTTGCTGATGCATCCGTCCGGCTTGTCCGGCCCGAAGTAGTAGAGGACTCCGCGCCCGGTCCTGCCGTCCAAGCCCACGTCCAGCAGCACATAGCCGGGGTTGTCGGCGGTCAGGAGTTGAACGGTGGTGGGAGCGTTCCATCCCACGACGACGTCCAGCACCGTGTCCAGCTCGGCCGGGGTGTGCACGATGGTGGGCCCTTCGGCGTTCCGGTCGAACCATGCTTCTAGCGCCACCACGGACGGGCACCTCCTGTGTATCGCTTGCGGAACCGTTCACCTTGTTCGGTCGTGCCGTGCACGGTGAGTGTGCCCCCCTCCGGAAGGAGGATGGGCACGAGGGTGTCACAACCGAACCGCCCGACACACGGGACATTGTTGATCAAGACAGTGGCGTGCCGAATTCCTTCCTCGATCATACGGGCCGCCAACTTGATTTCCACGTCTCCGGTCTTCGCGGAAGGACCGGGCAAACCCATTTCCTTGAGTCGAGTGTCAGCCGCCTTGGCGTATTCGTCTCGGCCGCTGACGATCGACTCAACGGTGCCGTCCGGGCCGATCCACCTGCCGTGTGTTTTCTGACCTGTGTTGCCCACCACGGGCGGCGGCAGTTCGCGGCGTAGTTGCTCGATCCGCTCCGCCGGAACCACGGTCGGCGTGGCAGGCCCGGACTGACCCGCAGGTGGCCATTGCGACTGTTGCACGGGCTTCCGAGTTTCCGGGGCTGGGGATGCGGTGGCCGCACCCTCCAGCCGGGCCGCGATGCTCTCAGCGGCTTTCACGGCTTCGTTGAGCAGTGGCCACAGGTAGCCCTTGCACCCGTCCGTCACCTTGGTGAATTCGGCCAGCATCGCGGCCGTGTCCGATTCCAGATGGGTCACGCCCGTCAGCACCCCGGCCAGCACTGCATGTGCGTCCAACGCCAGGTCTTCTGCCTGTTCCAACGCCGTCCGGGCTTCCTCGGCTTTCCCACACGCGCCCCTGATCCGTGCGGCCACGTCCCCGGTTGACGCCACATGTCCCCCTTCCCGGCGTCAGCGTGACACAGCACCAGCGTCGGCCGTTATGACCCGTGCGGGTACTGACGGTGTCCCACCTGCCCACTGGACTCGACCCGTTTCGGCGGACCTTCTTGATCTTCGGGTGTGTCAATTCGTGGGTTCGAAGAGGCGGCCGGCGAAGACGTACTGCTTGCCGTTGTGGGTGAGGTGGGCGAACTCGCGGCGTGCGCCGTTGCGGTCGAAGGCGAAGCGGTTGCGGGACAGTGGGGTCACCGGGCTGGGTTCCGGGGAGGCCGAGCCGGAGGCGGTGCCCTTCTCGCTCAGGTGCAGAACCAGTCCGTCGTCTTCCAAGGCCAGTTCGCAGCGGACGAGGGTGGTTTCGTAGGTGCCCGCCACGGCCTTCAGGTCGGCTTCGGCGGCGTCCGGGTCTTCGCGCGGGGTGGTCGGGGTCAGTCCCAGCTCCTTGCCCAACTCGGCTTCGATGTCGTCCGCCAGGGCCGGGCCGCTGTCGGAGTTGGTGAGCACGCACATGGCGAGGCCCAGTTCCGGGAACGTGTGCATCTGGGCGACCTGACCGCTGGTGTTGCCGTTGTGGCCGACTTCCGCGACACCGCCCCAGTCGGACAGCGACCAGCCCAGCGCCCAGCCGCTGAGGGTCGACAGGTGGGCGGACAGGTCGACCTGCTGTTCACGCATGAAGCGGGTCGACTCGGCGGACAGGATGCGTTCGCCGTTCAGGCCTACCCCGTCACGCAAATGTGCCGCCAGGAACCGGAGCAGGTCGGCCGAATCGCCGGTGATCGTGCCAGCCGGTCCAACAGACCGAGGTAGCTGCCAGCGCGGCGTCGGCTTGAGCTGGTCGGTCTCCGGGTCGCGGAGGTGGCCGACGGCGGTGCGGAACAGCGGGGCGTTGTTCGGTCGCGTCAGGACACGGGTCAGGCCCAGCGGTCGGCAGATGCGTTCGGCCAGCACCTCGTCCCACGTCCTGCCGCGCAACACCTCCACGATCCGGCCCGCGACGACGAACCCCGCGTTGCAGTAGCTGAGCGGGCCGCCGGGCTCGGTGACACTGACAGCCGTGGCCAGGTGTGCGACGTACTTCTCCAGAGCATCGTCGCCGTCCCCGGTGTCGGTGAACACGTCGCCGTCGATGCCGCTGGTGTGCACCAGCAGGTGGCGCACGGTGATCGCCTCGGCGTGGCCGGGATCGGCCAGGGTGAAGCCGGGCAGGACGTCCACGACCTTGGTGTCCAGGGTCAGCATGCCCTCGTCCACCAGCTGCATGACCAGGGTCGTCGTCCACACCTTGGTGATCGAGCCGTAGTGGAACAGGGTGTCCGGGGTCGCGGCCACGCCGGTCTCCGCGCCCGTCCGGCCGGACGCCAGCACGCGCACGTCGCCGTCCGCGCTCAGCAGCCCCACCTGAAAGCCCGGCACGCGGTGCCGGCCCGCCAGCTCGTCCAGGCGTTGCTGCCAGTCGCGTCCGGTCAGCAGATCGGCGTCCAAGGCCACCGGTCACTTCCTCTCTCCGTAGGGTCCCCCAGCCGAACTCTGTCCGCCCCGCGCGTGCCGGGTCATCGGCGGATCGCACCAACCCGAACCTCCCGGCTTGTCACCTGCCACGACGTGCGGATCCGGCGATCCATGGTGGACTGACGCAATGGTGCTGCTGCGTGGCGGCCGGGTCGTCGATCCCGGCACAGGATTCGACCAGGTCGCGGACGTGCTGGTGCGGGACGGCAAGGTCGCCGCAGTCGGCTCGAACCTGCCCGTGCCGGACGGCGCGACCGTCGTGGACGTGACCGGACTGGTTGTCGGGCCGGGGTTCGTGGACCTGCACAGCCACGTGCACACCGTCGCGGGCCACCGCCTCCAGGGCATGGACGGCGTCACCACCGCGTTGGACCTGGAGTCCGGCCTGACCCCGATCGACCGCGCCTACGCCGAGGCGGCGGCGCAGGGCCGGCCGTTGAACTACGGCTTCTCCGCGTCGTGGGGCGCGGCACGGGCGCAGGTGCTGATGGGCGTGGAACCGGACGCCGACTTCCGCAGCGGCCTGAAGCTGCTGGACGACCCGCGCTGGCAGGTGTCGTCGTCCCCGGTCGAGCTGCGGGCCTGGCTGGACATCCTGGAACGGGAGATCGGCGCGGGCGCGCTGGGCGTCGGCGTGCTGCTCGGCTACGCGCCCCGCACCGACCCGGCCGAGTTCCTGGCCCTGGCCGGGCTGGCGGCACGGGCGAACGCGCCGATCTACACGCACGTCCGCGAACTGGTCGAAGCCGACCCGACGACCCCGGTCGACGGCTCGACGGAGATCGTCCGCGCGGCCGTGGAGACCGGCGCGCCGATGCACCACTGCCACGTCAACAGCACGTCCCGCCGGCACGTCGACCGGGTGCTCGACCTGCTGGCCGAGACCCGCGCCGAAGGTTCCCGGGTGACCGTCGAGGCCTACCCGTACGGCGCGGGCAGCACCGGTATCGGCGCGTTCTTCCTGGCCCCGGAACGCCTGCACGCCTGGGGTATCGGGCCGAGCGACATCATGATGGTGGAGACCGGCGAGCGGATCGCCGACCTCGGCCGGCTGCGGCAGCTGCGCGATACCGACCCGGGCGCGCTGTGCGTGGTGTCCTTCGTGGACGAGGAGAACCCGGCGGACGCGGCGATGCTGCACCGCGCCCTGGCGTTCCCGGACGCGATCGTGGCCAGCGACGCGATGCCGGTCCTGTGGCCGGGCACGTTCGAAAGCCTCGAATGGCCGCTGCCGCCCAACGGCCGCACGCACCCGCGCACGGCGGGCACGTTCGCCAAGTCGCTGCGCCGGATGGTCCGCGAGACGGGCACGTGGTCGTGGCTGGAGGCGTTCCGCCGCTGCTCGTACCTGCCCGCCCGGGTGCTCGACCCGGTCGCCCCGTCCGCCACCGCGAAGGGCCACCTGGGCGTCGGCGCGGACGCCGACATCGTGGTGCTGGACCCGGACCGGATCACCGACACCGCAACGTACCTGGACCCGACCCGGCCGTCGGTGGGTGTCAGGCACCTGCTCGTGGCCGGCACGTTCGTGGTGCGCGACGAGCGGATGTCCGACGCCCTCCCGGGCCGGCCACTGCGCGGCGAACCCGCCTGAGACTCCCTCGCCGGGGCCGGACCTGCCGGCCCCGGCGAGGTCGACATGCCGGTTGTCTCAGTCCTGTGCGCGAAGGTGGGCCACGAACCCGGCGAACCCCGCCGCCCGGAACACGAGCACCGGCCCGAACGGGTTCTTGGAGTCGCGCACGGCCGCTTCCTGCGGGAGGCGGGCCACTTCGACGCAGTTGTTCGCTCCACCTGTGCTGCGGCTGCTCTTGCGCCAGTAGAGGTTGTCAAACCTGCTCGTCACAGTCAGTGCTCCATTCGGTCAAGGTCAGCGATCATCTGATCCAGCCGAGCGCGAGACTTCGCGGGCGACAACGCCGCACGTTCGACCCGCTCGAAAGCGAGTGTATAGAGGTCGGTGTGCGGTGAACGGTCGTAGATTTCCGCATCCGTGAACGCCTCGACGTAGGCGAACGTCACCGCCGAGTCGCCTACTTCGATCAACCCGAACCCGGTGCCGGTAGCGGGATGGGTTCCGGTCTCGAAGGGCAGGATCCGGAGCGTCACGTTGGGATACCCGGCGAGCTGCCGGAGGTGTTCGAGCTGACCTCGTTCGACCTCGCTCCCGCCCGGCATCCGACGCAGACCCGATTCGCTGAGCACGTAGGTGAGTCGCGGTGCCTCGGGCCCGAGCAGCAGTCGCTGTCGCTCGGCCCGTTGGTCGGCGGCGGCTTCCAGCCTGCGACCCGTCAACGGCGTGCCCAGCGCAAGCAGCTCGTGGGCGTACTCGTCGGTCTGCACCAGACCGGGTAGCAACTCCTCGCTGTAGAGCCTGATGTGCGCGGCGGCCGACTCCAACGCCACGAACGTCTGGGCGTAGTCGGCGACGTACGCCGGGCCGGGATCGACCTTCCGCGCCTCCTTGCCCAGCGCGATGGCCTTGTCCCGTTCCTCCGGCGTGAGGTCGTACAGGTCGGCGAGCACCATGATCTCGGCGGGCACCAGCTTGCGCTTGCCACCCTCCACCAGGCCGACCTTCTGCACGTACGACCAGCCGAGCGCGTTGGCGACGGCGGAGACCTCCCAACCCGCGCGTTCCCGGTAGTTCCGCAGCAACACGCCCAACTCGATGCGGCGCGCGAGCGGCGGCGGCTGGTTCGCCATCAAGTGATCCTCTCGTCCCAGTGGTCGGGCGTCGCGGCACTACTCGACCCCTGACCGTCGCGGCAATACACCCGATCGGGCACTTCAGGCCGTCACGTAGCAGCGTATAGCGTGTCCACACACCATACGTTGCGCGCGGAGGACACGATGAACGAGATCATGCCCGACAAGACGGTTCGAGCGGAACCCGGGTCAAGGCCGGCCGCTGTGCCGACCTGGCCGACGGACGCGGTCATGGCCCACATCGCCCTGGATGTGCCCGAGCACGTCCCGGTGGTGCTGCGGGGTGGTGTCGAGGGCTCGCTGTACCTGGCGATCGGCGTCGGCAAGGAGATCACGCTCACGCCCTCGCACGTCCGGGAGTTGCGGAACCAGTGCGACTCCGCCCTGCGTGACGCGGCACGGGTGGCCCGGGCCGAGGAACTGCTGGACGACGTCGAAAGCGCTGCGGCACAAGCCAGGACGGCAGCCGAGCGCGCGATGAAGTGCGCCGCCGGCGGCAACGGATCTCCCGAACGGGCCTCGGACGCACGCCGGGCGGCACAGGCGGCGTTCGTGGCGGCGGAACGCGCCGAGCGGGCCGTGGCGGACGCGTTCGAGGCGATGCAGATCGCCGACAATGCCGCCGAGTCCGCCGTGGTCGCGGCCAACGCCACCGCCTCCGACCACGTCCCGCATCCCGTCTGACATGTCGTCGGACCACGGATGCGAGGCCGACACCATGCCCGCCCGGGTCGTCACGAACGACCCGGGCGAGCCGGCATCAGCGCGACTCCGTCGACTCCACGCCCTTGATCCGCCCGTCCCGGAACGCGTCGACGAACAGCCGGTGATCCTCCCGAGTCCGTGCCGCGTACCGGAGTCCGAAGTCCGCCATGGCGTCTACGAACTCGTCCTCCCGATCACCGATCACCGCCGCGATGGCCTCCTCGACCTGGAAGTCCACCAACGTCTGCGCGGAGTCCGAGTCGGACACGCAGTGCATCTTCGCCGTGGCCCGCCCGAGGTGCTCCAACACCGGCCGCAGCGCGGCGGGCTCGGTGAGATCCGACCAGTCCATGTCGGTCTCGTACGGGGACAACTCGGCCACCACGTAACCCATGCCGTCGATGCTGGTGTGCCCCAGCCACGGATCGGCGTGCGCCTGCAACGCCCGCTGCGACACCGCCGTCCGGTGGCCGTGGTCGGTGAAGTACGCGCGGATCCGGGCGTCGGACACGATCCGGCTGGGCGCGGCCACGTTCGCCTGCTTCATCGACAGCACGACGTCGTTCTCCAACGCCTGCGTGCGTCCCTCCACCAGCACGTTGTAGGCGGACAACCCGGCCGACCCGATCCCGAACCCGGACCGACCCACCACGTCCTTCACCGCGTAGCTCAGACTGCTCGCGGCCCGCTTGCCGCTCGGGATCGTGTCCAGGTAACGCGCGAACGCACTCTCCACCCGTTCCCGCTCGGCCGAGCCCAACTCGCGCGTGCCGGCGCGGTCACGCCGGAACCGCCGCTCGTAGTCCACGATCACGGTCTTCTCGTCCAGCAGACCGACCCGCGTCGCCAGCCGGGCCCGCAACAGCACCTGCCGCAACACGCCCTCGGTGCTGTCCAGGCGCAGGCTGAACAGCTCGTCGCCCGGGTGCTCCGCGAACGACCGCACCTGGCCGACGTACGCCCGGACGTAGGCCCGCACCAGGTCCGCGATCGTGTGGTCGGGGAACGCCTTGCGCCACCCGAGCAGCGCCAGACTGGCCGCGAACCGCCGCACGTCCCAGGTGAACGAGCCCAGGTAGGCCTCGTCGAAATCGTTGACGTCGAACACCAGGTTGCCTTCGGAATCCATGTAGGTGCCGAAGTTCTCCGCGTGCAGATCCCCCTGGATCCACACCCGCCCGGTCCGCTCGTCGGCCCACTCGTCGGGCTCCTCGGCCATGTCCGCGTAGAACAGGCACGCGCTGCCCCGGTAGAACGCGAACGGCTCGGCCGCCATCTTGCGGAACTTGTGCCGGAACGCGGCCGGGTCCGCCGCCATCAGATCCGCAAACGCGCCCTGCAACACGGCCACGATGCGATCGCCGCGATCGTTCACGAAGGTGCTCCTCTCGACGGCCGGACGCTAGACCATCGCGAGCCCGCCCGGACAACCGATCACCGACGACTCACGGTCCGTTCGCCTGCGGTTCAACGCACCCGCCCGCGGTGTCCGGTTCGTCCACACCGGTCCGCCGGCGGGGCAGATGACCCGGGGGGAAAGCCGGACAGTCGAATTCGACGCATTTCCACATTACCTGGAAATACCTCTTTCCCGTTATGCGCGGACGGGAACGGTGCCATGCTGCGGCCGGACCGATCGTCGGAACGAGGAGTGGCCGTGTCCTTTGAATTGGAGCGCCTCGCCGCCGAGTTCGAGAAGTTCCAGACCAGGATCCAACAGGCCGAGGCGAGGTTCGGCGGCGTCGCCGGGATGCAGGACCGCATCAGCCGGTTGGAGGCGTCGGTGACCTCCCCGGACCGGACCGTGCGCGTCGTCGCGGGCGCCGGCGGGGCGGTCAAGGACATCGAACTCACCCCGGCCGCCCTGCGGCAGCCCGCGCCCGCGCTGGCCGCCACCATCATGTCCACGCTGCGCGCGGCCGTCGCCGAGGCGGTCCGGCTCCAGGCCGGGATCGTCACCGAGACAGTCGGCGGCGACCTCGGCGCGGGTCTGGCAGACCAGGTGAAGCAGGCCCAGCGCGAGGCGCTGGCCGACGCCGTGGACGAGCTCTCCGCGCACCACGACGCCGCCGCCGCACCACCGCCCAAACCGTCCGCGCCGCGCGACGAAGACGACTTCAGCCAGAACTCCGTCTATTCGCAACGAAAGCAGTGAGGGTGACCGGATGACCGAGGGGGACGGGTACCAGGTCGACGTCGCGGCCTTGACCTCCTACGCGAACCAGCTGGGCTACTACGAATCCGAGGCCGACAAGTTCACGCGGCTCGTCGACCAGGCTGACGTGAGCAACGAGGCGTGGGGTGTGGTGGGCATCTGGGCCAAGCAGTCCTACACCGAGCGCCTGGCCGACCTGCGCTCCCTGCTGGCGGACATGAAGGAAGGCGTCGAGACGCTCACCACGAAGATCCGCGACTCGGCCGCCGTCTACCAGGGCACCGAGGACGACGCGGTGATGACGTTCGGCAAGCACCAGGCCACGATCGACGGCCCGCGCTGACGGGGGGACCATGACGCAGCCGAAGAAGAGCATCGCCGACGCCCTCAACGTCACCGGGTACGACGAGAGCTTCGCCGCGAACGCCGACCGTGCCGCCGAAGCCACCCCGGTCGTGGGCAACGTCTGGAAGACCGGCAAGTCCATCGCCGAACACGCCCAGGAGCTCGGCAAGGCCGACGACGTCGGCGACCTGGCCGCCACGGCCGGTGCACTGGTGGGCGACGGGGCGAGCTTCGTGGCCGGTGCCGCGGCCGACGTCACGACGTTCGCCATGGACCCGATCGGCTGGCTGGTCAGCCACGGGCTGAACATGCTGCTGGAACTCGTCCAGCCGCTCCAGGACGCACTGCACCAGGTGACCGGCGACGGTCCGGCCATCGGCCACGCGGCGGAGAACTTCACCACCATGGCACAGGGCTTCGTGGCCCTGGCGGAGGACTTCCGGCAGACCGGCGACACGGCGTTGCAGGACTGGCAGGAGGAAGCGGGCGAAGCGGCCCGCGCCGCCCTGGCGGACTTCTCGGTCGGCATCCAGGGCATCGGCTCGGCCTCCGGCTCCGTGGCCGACGTCCTGCGCATGTGGTCGATGGTGATGGTCGTGATCGAGGAGGTGATCAAGGCGATCATCTCCGAACTGGTGTCCTGGCTGATCACCATCTGGCTGCCCGCGCTGGCGGCGTCGGTCATCTCCTTCGGCGGCTCCGTCGCCGCAGCCATGACGGCGTCCATCGCCAAGGCAGCGAGCGCGATCGGCAAGGTGACGAAGCACCTCGGCGTCCTCGGCAAGCTGCTCGACAAGTTCATGGCGTTCCTGAAGAACTTCGCGGACAGCGCGATGCTCATGGCCCGAAGGCTGCGCGTCGGCACCTTCGAGAAGGGCGAGAGGGCCATCCCCATCATCGGCAAGCCGGCCACCTCCGACGCATGGGTCCCCAGTCGACGGGCCGCCACGACGATGCTCGGCACCGCGGCCGGAGTCGGCCCGCTCGTGACGGGTGCGGGGATCAAAGCCGGCATCGGCGCGGGCAAGGGGATCGCCGGCGAGGTGGGCGACGAGGTCCGCCGGGACGGCCCGACCTTCGACAAGAGCGGGATCGGCGGCGAGCGCGATGTAGACACCACCCGGGAAAATCTCGATATGTAGGGCTTCCGCGGTCCCACCCAACGAGTTGGGGGTTTGTCCGATCATGGTGGCTTCGCCGAATCCCGAGTTCCGACGTCGGGTGCACGTGTTGGCGGAGGAGGCTTGGCGTGAGCCTGTGGTCGTGGTCTACCTCTGGCAGGTCAAGCCGGATGTCCACGTGCCGGGGAGGCGTCGGGACGGGTCGGTCAAGGGCGAGCGGTTGGTCCGGCGGTTCTTCTGGAACATCCTCCGGGGCACGGTCGGTGGTCTGGTCAGCGCCGTCCTCTCGGTGATGGGTGGTGGGGCGGCGAACATGTTCCACCGGTACGGTCGGTTGGCCGGTCCGGAGAACTCGTTGGCATTGCCTTTGCTCGACGCGTCACGATCGGCGGACTCGCCGTGGTTGGTGTATTCCGAGTCACGCGTTGCCGTGGTCGAGACGGGCCATACCTTCTACGACCCCGACGACGCCCCGCCGCCCGAGTTCCGGTGGCAGGCGCAGAAGCCGGACGCCCCGGAGGTCGACCCGCGCAGGCGTACCTTGAAGTGGCCTGATGGTTCGGTGTACGAGTACTACATCAGCCTTGAGGAACGGCAGTTCCTCAAGGCTGCCGGACACGCCTGATTTCGGCTAGGCCGGGTCGTACGCCAGGTTGGGCCGCAACCACCGCTCGACCGACGCGACGGACGACCCGAGCCGAGCCGCGTAGTCCACCACCTGGTCCCGCCCGATCCGCCCGACCGTGAAGTACCGCGAAGCCGGACTCGCGAAGATCAGCCCGCTCACCGCCGCCGCCGGGGTCATCGCGAACGACTCGGTCAACCCCAACCCCGCCCGCTCCGCACCGAGCAGCCCGAACAACGGCTCCTTCAGGCTGTGGTCCGGACTCGCCGGGTACCCGAGCGCCGGCCGGATACCCCGGAACCGCTCCGCGTGCAGATCTTCCAGCACCGGCTCGGAACCGGGCTCGAACCAGGCCCGTCGCGCCTCCAGGTGGATGTACTCGGCGAACGCCTCCGCCAGCCGGTCCGCCAGCGCCTTGGCCATGATCGCCCGGTAGTCGTCGTGCTCCGCCTCGTACCGCGCGGCCAACTGCTCCGCGCCGTGCACCGCGACCGCGAACCCGCCCAGGTAGTCACCGGCCGGCGCGACGTAGTCCGCGAGGCACCGGTTGGCCCGGCCGTCGGGCTTGGCGGTCTGCTGGCGCAGCATCGGGAACCGCACCACCCCGCCGTCGGCGTCCAGCACCAGGTCGTCCCCGTCCGACCGGGCCGGCCAGAACCCGAGCACCCCGCGCGCCCGGAACGCCCCGGTCGCGATGATCTCGTCCAGCAGGGCGTTGCCCTCGTCGAACAGCTCACGCGCCACCGGCTGGTCCAGGATCGCCGGGTACTTGCCCTTGACCTCCCACGCCAGGAAGAAGAACTGCCAGTCGATCATCGCCCGCAGCACGTCCAGCCCGGGTTCCACCACCCGCGCCCCGGTGAAGTCCGGCACCGGCAGGTCGCCGTGGTCGACCACCTCGCGGTTCGCCCGCGCCGCGCCCAACGTCAACAGCGCGACCCGCCGCCGTTCCTCGTGCTGCCGCCGCAACCGCTCCTGCTCGGCCCGGTTGCGCGTGTCCAGCCCGTCCGCCCGCTCGACGTCCAGCAGTTCCGACACCACGCCCACCACCCGGGACGCGTCGGCGACGTGCACCGTCGTCCCCTCGTACGCCGGGGCGACGCGCACCGCCGTGTGCTGGCGGGACGTCGTCGCGCCGCCGATCAGCAGCGGCAGCTTCACGCCCCGGCGCTGCATGTCCGACGCGACCGTGACCATCTCGTCCAGCGACGGCGTGATCAGCCCGGACAGCCCGATCGCGTCCGCGCCCTCGGCGACGGCGGTGTCGATGATGACCGACGACGGCACCATCACGCCCAGGTCGATCACCTCGTAGTTGTTGCAGCCCAACACCACGCCCACGATGTTCTTGCCGATGTCGTGGACGTCGCCCTTGACCGTGGCCATCACGATCTTGCCGGGCCCGCGGGCCGTGTCGAGCCGGCCCTCCAGCTTGGCCTTCGCCTTCTCCGCCTCCATGAACGGCTCCAGGTAGGCCACCGAACGCTTCATCACCCGGGCGCTCTTCACCACCTGCGGCAGGAACATCTTGCCCGCGCCGAACAGGTCGCCGACCACCTTCATGCCGTCCATCAACGGCCCTTCGATGACCTCCAGCGGCCGGGCCGCGAGCAGCCGGGCCTCCTCGGTGTCCTCCTCGATGAAGTCCACGATCCCGTGCACCAGCGCGTGCGAAAGCCGTTGTGCCACCGGAGCTTCCCGCCACGACAGGTCGGTGACCCGCCGGGTTCCGCTGCCCTTCACCGTCTCCGCGTGCGCCACCAGCCGGTCCGTGGCGTCGGCGCGCCGGTTGAACAGCACGTCCTCGACCAGTTCCAGCAGCTCGGCCGGGATGTCCTCGTACACCGCGAGCTGGCCGGCGTTGACGATCCCCATGTCCAGGCCCGCGCGCACGGCGTGCAGCAGGAACGACGAGTGCATCGCCTCCCGGATGATGTCGTTGCCCCGGAACGAGAACGACAGGTTCGAGATGCCGCCGCTGGTCCGCACGCCCGGACAGCGCTGCTTGATCAGCGGCAGCGCGTCGATGAACGCCTTGGCGTACCCGTCGTGCTCGGCGATGCCGGTCGCGACGGCCAGCACGTTCGGGTCGAAGATGATGTCCTCGGGCCGGAACCCGACCTGGCCCACCAGCAGGTCGTAGGCCCGGCCGCAGATCGCCACCTTGCGTTCGGTGGTGTCCGCCTGGCCCTGCTCGTCGAACGCCATCACGACCACGCCCGCGCCGTAGTCGCGGATCGTCCGCGCCTGCGCCAGGAACGGCTCCTCGCCTTCCTTGAGGCTGATCGAGTTGACGACACCCTTGCCCTGCACGCACTTCAGCCCGGCTTCCAGCACGCTCCACCGCGAGCTGTCGACCATGATGGGCACGCGTGCGATCTCCGGCTCGGTGGCCACCAGGTTGAGGAACGTGGTCATGGCCTCCTCGCTGTCGAGCAGGTCCGCGTCCATGTTCACGTCGAGCAGGTTCGCCCCGCCCCGCACCTGTTCCAGCGCGACGTCCACCGCGCCCTGGTGGTCGTCGGCCTCGATCAGCCGCCGGAACCGCTTGGAGCCGGTGACGTTCGTCCGCTCGCCGATCATCACGAACCCGGTGTCCGGCCCGATGCTGAACGGCTCCAACCCGCTGAACGACGTGGCCCGCGCCCTCCCCAGCGGGGACCGGCCGGGTTCCAGCCCCTTCACGGCCTCCGCGATGCGGGCGATGTGGCCCGGCGTGGTGCCGCAACACCCGCCGACGACGTTCACGATCCCGTCCGTGGCGAACTCGCCGAGCAGCCCGGCGGTCTCCTCCGGCGTCTGGTCGTACCCGCCGAACGCGTTGGGCAGCCCCGCGTTCGGGTGCGCGGCCACGTAGGCGTCGGCGATCCGCGCCAGTTCCGCGACGTGCGGGCGCATCTCGGTCGCGCCCAGCGAGCAGTTCACCCCGACCACCAGCGGCTCGGCGTGCTCGACGGACCGCCAGAACGCCTCCACCGTCTGCCCGGACAGCGTCCGACCGCTCAGGTCGACGATGGTCACCGAGATCCACAGCGGCAGGTGCGGCGCGACCTCCCGGGCCGCCGACACGGCCGCCTTGGCGTTCAGCGTGTCGAAGATCGTCTCGATCAGCAGCAGGTCGACCCCGCCCTCGGCGAGCGCCCCGATCTGCTCCGCGTAGGACGCCTTGACCTGGTCGAACGTCACCGCCCGGTACGAGGGGTCCTCCACCTTCGGCGACAGCGAGAGGGTGACGTTCAGCGGCCCGACCGACCCGGCCACGTACCGCCCGCCGACCTCGTCCGCCGCCTGCCGGGCGAGCCGCGCGCCGCGCAGGTTCATCTCCGGGACCAGCGCCTCCAGCCCGTAGTCGGCCTGCCCGATCCCGGTCGCGGTGAACGTGTTGGTGGTGGTGATGTCCGCGCCCGCCGCCAGGTACTGCCGGTGCACGTCGAGCACCAGGTCCGGCCGGGTGATGTTGAGCAGGTCCGGGTCTCCGGTGACGTCCTTGGGGTGGTCCGCGAGGAACTCGGCCCGGTAGTCGGCCGGGGTCAGCCCGGCGGCCTGGAGCATCGTGCCCCACGCGCCGTCCAGCACCACAACCCGCTGGTCCATGAGCCGCCGCAGCGCGTCGACCTCCGACATCCGGACACCTCCCAGTGACTCTGGAAGGCGCCCTTGTCCGGTGTTCCCCGGGGCGAGCGTGGCGGATTCGCATCCGTTGCAGCGCCTCTCGCACCCGGTGTCGAAGCCTACCGGAAGATCCACCCCTTGGGCCGGAAGCGCCCACTCCCTGGACGGCCTGGCCACCGGCCGGCCGCGCCTGGTACAGGTCAGCCGATCCGGTCCTGTCGGTCGATCGCCCACCCGTCGCCGACCCGGACCATCGAGTACGTGTTCCGCTCCACGAGCGGCTGCGACCCGTCGACGTAGAGGTAGGTCACGGTCGCGGTCACCTGATCGCCGTCGACCTGCACATCGGCCAACTGCACCTGCTGCACCCGGCCCCAGAACTGCTGGTAGCCCGCGAACGTGAGCCCGCGCCCGGCCTTGAAGCCGTCGGTCAGCCGCGCGAACCCGGTCTGCAAATCGCCCGGCAACAGCCCGTAGTAACCCGTCAACGCCTGGTCCGGGCCGGCCGGCTTCGGCAGCTCGGAGGTAGTCGTGGTCGGCGGCGACTCGGACGTGGTCTCCTGCCCGCTGGTGGGCGGCGTGTTCCCGTCTGCCGCCGGCGGCTCCGCCGCGGTCGTCGTGGCGGTCGTGCCACCGGTACCCGTCTGCCCGGATGGCGTCTGGTTGAGCAGGACCACCGCCACCACGACGACCAGGACCACGGACAGCCCGGCGACGAGCAGCACCAGGCGCTTCCGGTTCCGCCCACCCGCCGGCTCGACCGCGGGCTCCGAGAGCACCGCCGGGGCGTCCACCGACGGCTCGACCGGGGCCGGCACAACCGGAGCCTCTTCGACCACTGCCTGGTCAACGTCGGCCGACGGCTGTTCGACCGGAGCCTGTTCCACTAAAGCCTGGTCAGCCGGCGTCGGCTCGGCCGGCGGCGCCGGCGCCAGGACGACGCGGGTCGCGGCGGCGACCGGGAGCGCGGCGGCGAACACGGTCAGCGGGTCGTCGGACTCCTCCGCCAGCATCCGCACGGCCTCGGCCATGCTGGGCCGGGTCTCCGGGTCGGGGTCGAGCAGCCGGGTCAGCACGGGTTCCAGCGGACCGGCGTTCTTCGCCGGCGCGTACTTGCCCTCGGCCGCCCGGTGCAGCAACACGATCGGATTGTTGTCCAGCCCGAACGGGGGCGTGCCCTCCAACGCCGTGTACAGGGTCGCGCCGACCCCGAAGACGTCCGCCGGGAACCCGGGCTCCTCGCCCCTGGCGACCTCCGGCGCGAGGTAGGCGGGCGTGCCGACCAGCAGCCCGGACCCGGTGAGCGTGCCCTCGCCGACGACCCGCGACGTGCCGAAGTCGGTGACCTTGACGGTGCCGAACTCGGTCACCAACACGTTGCCCGGCTTGACATCCCGGTGCACGACGCCGGCCGCGTGCGCCGCCGCCAGGCCCGCCGCGAGCTGGCGCCCGATCCGGCGCACCTCATCCGACGGCAGGGTGCGGTGCTCGGCCAGCAGCGACGCCAGGCTGCGCGACGGCAGGTACTCCATGACCAGCCACGGCCGGCCGTCGTCCTCGACCACGTCGTAGAGCGCGATCACGTTGGCGTGCTGGAGCCGGGCGGCGATCCGGCCCTCGCGCACCACACGCCTGGTCGAGTTGGCGTCGAACCCGTTGCGGGTCAACAACTCCTTGACCGCGACGATCCGACGCAGCCGGGTGTCCTCGGCCCGCCACACGACGCCCATGCCACCCGCGCCGATCCGGCCCGTCAGCCGGTACCGGCCCGCGACGGCGCGCTCCTCCACCACTGTTCCCATCCCCACCGTGCACCGAGACCCGATCCAGCGACCCTCGAACGTGTACCCGACCACGATGCCGGCCAACCGTCCCCCGATCGACCAGCACCCCGTGGTGTGTCGCACCCGGCCGGACCGTCCACGCCACCGGGAAACGCCCGGGATAACGCGCTGTCGACAGTCCCGGAATAACCGTGGTTAGCCTTACCTTATCATTCTCGTGTTGCGACCTTGAAATGCCGGTGGCACCGTTCGGAACAACTGAACCCGTCATCGAGGAGCCGGCATGACCACCACCGAAATGCCCGCCGTCAGCGAGTGCACCGTGGCAGGCTGTTCGTACAACCACGACGGCTGTCACGCATTCGCGATCACCGTCAGCGGTGTGAACGGGACCGCCGACTGCGGCACGTTCATCCCGCTGTCCCGCAAGGGCGGCCTGCCCAAGGTCGTCACGCAGGTGGGAGCGTGTTCCCGCACCGACTGCGTGCACAACGCGGACCTGGAGTGCACCGCGTCCGACGTCCGCATCGGCCCGGGTACCGGCGACCACGCGGCGAACTGCCTGACCTACACCCGCGCCTGACCACCCGAATTGCCGGATCGCGGGGGCCGCGTCGCCCTCGCGATTTCGCACGGGAATAGCCGATCACCCGCCGGAATGGGCGATCATCCCGTCAGGTGTCGACGCAGGGCGCTTTCCCAGTGCGGCGCGCCGGCTTCGACCGCGAGTTCCAGCGCCTGCTGGTAATGCGCGCGGGCGTCATCCGTCCGGCCGAGCGCGGCGGCCAGGTCGCCGAGCCACCGGGCGACCGGGCCGGTGGTGAGCAGCCCGCTACCCGCGCCCGCCAGTTCACCCGAAGCGGGCAACAGGTCCGCGTAGACCTGTCGCATCAGGTCGCGGTCGCCGAGTCCGATCGCGACGGACGCGGTCAGGCACGTGCGGGCCTCGAACAGCAGGTCGCGCGGCGATTCCCGGACCGCGGCACGGGCTTCGTCGCGCCGCCCGGCGGCGAGCAGGTGCAATGCCCGCGCCCACGGCCGGTGCGGACCCCAGTCGTCGGATGGGTCGATGACCGGTGAGCCGACCTGCATCCCGTGGCACAGCAGGGAAAGCGGCAGGATGCCCGCCTCCAGCCCGGCCATCCCGGTGCCGCCGAGCCGGGCGGCGGCGGTGCGGTAGGCGGCGCGCGCCTCGGCGTCCCGGCCGGCCACGGACAGCCGCAGCGCGGCGTACCACTCGGTGAACACGCCGACCAGCGGCAGTTCGTGGCGTTCGGCGATGCGGTCGACGGTCGCGGCGTGCTCGTCGGCGAGCGCGAACCCGGCGAGCGCCGCGTGCGCCTGAACGAGCACAAGGTGTGCCAGCACCTCGAACGCCACCAGCCCGTTCGGCGCGGCCACCGCCAGCAGGTCCCGGCCGATCCGGGCGCGTTCCGGCGCGAGGCCGGCCCGTTCGAAGGACTGCATGAACCGGCCGTTCAGGGCGAACGCGAGCAGCGCCGGATCACCGAGCTTTCGGGCGATCGCCTCGGCTTCGTGCGCGGCCGACCTGCCCCGCTCCCCCGACGTGCCACGCAGTTCCAGCGCGACCGTGCCCAGCAGCCGGGCCCGCGCGGCGAGCCGTTCGGGCGGCAACGCGACCAGGGTGCGTTCGGCGACCGCCACCAGCCGGTCCGCCATGGGCTGGTCGTCGTTGCCGGTCCAGATCGCCGGCACGTCGAACGACCCGATCACGGCGGCGGTCAGTTCCGGGTCGCCGAGTTCCTCGGCCGCGCTCAACGCCGCACCGCGATACCGCCGTGCGGCGGCGAGTTCGCCGGTCACCGCCAGCGCCCGCACCATGCCCATCACGGCGTCGAGCCGGGTCCGGACGCCGTCGGGATCGGCCCGTTCGTGAGCGGCGATCGCCTCCCGCCACCACCGGACGGCCTCGTGCGGCGCGAACCGCTGTTCCGCGCGTTCGGCCGCCGCACGGGCGTAGTGCGCCGCTTTCGCCGCCGTGGCACGGCTTCCGGCCCGGACGTAGTGGTGCGCGAGGGTGTCGACGTCGTCGGGCCGCAGCCGGGCCACCGCTTCGGCGACGGCGGTGTGCCAGCGCGACCGCCGCGACTGCGGGATGTCGGCGTACAGGGTGTCGCGCACCAGGTCGTGCGCGAACCGCACCTCGTCCGGGCCGCGTTCCGTCACGAAACCCATGAGCTGCGCGGATTCCACCGCGCCGAGTACCGCGTCCTCGTCGCCCGCCAACGCGATCAGGACGTCCAGGTCCACGTCCCGCCCGACCACCGCCGCCTGGCGCAGCACGAGCCGGTCGGGCTCGGGCAGCGCGGCGACCCGCCGGCGGATGACGTCCCGCACGCCTTCGGGGACGGCGGACAGCACCTGCGCGCCCTCGTCGTCCAGCAGCCGGGCCAGTTCCCGGACGAAGAACGGGTTGCCGCCACTGCGGTGGTGCACGATCCGGGCGGTGGCGTCGTCCACGTCGCGGTGGGCGGTCGCCCGGACCAGTCGCGCCACGTCCGCCTCGGGCAGTCCGCCGAGGTAGACCCGGACGGGCTCGGCGCGGGCGAACCGGGCCAACGCCTCACCGAGCGCGGCGGGTATCCCGGTCGCCCGGTACATGCCGACGACCAGCACGGGCACGGCCGGCGGCTCCGCGACCAGCGCGGCGAGCAACGCCAACGTCTCGTCACCCGCCCAGTGCAGGTCGTCGACCACGAACAGCACCGGCCCGCCGCCCGACAGGCTCTCGGCAAGCACCCGCTGCCGCCGCTGCCGGGCATCGGCAGGCACCTGCGGCCAACCGGCGGGTTCACCCGGCGCGTCCGGCGCGTCCGCCACCGAGTCGGCGGCAGGCGTTCGGGGCGGAGCGACGAGGTCGGTCGGGTCGGGATCGTCGGGCAGCAGCCGGGTGCCGCCGTGTTCCTGGTTGCGGCTCCAGCGGATCGTCCAGCCGGGGAGGCGGGCGGCCAGTTCTTCCGCCAGCGCGGTCTTGCCCGCGCCCGCGTCACCCGACACCAGCGCCAGCCCGAGCCGTCGCCGGGCCGCCACGCCCTCCGCCGCGCCCAGCAGCCGCCCGAGTTCCGCCGCACGCCCGACGAACGACGGCCGAACCACCGCACGCACCGCAACCGACGCGGGCGGAGCCAGGTGCGGCGCGTGGGCCAGGATGTCGGCCTCCAACCGGCGCAGTTCGGGACCGGGGTCGACGCCCAACTCCCCCGCCAGCGCCTGCTTCGCCCGCCGCAACGTCGCCAACGCGTCCGCCTGCCGCCCCGACCGGTACAGCGCGAGCGCGAGCAGCCGCCACGCGTTCTCCCGCCACGGCAACCCGGCCAGATGGGCCTCCAGGTCGGCCACCGCCTCCGCCGACCGCCCCAGCGCGAGCACCGCCTCCACCCGCCGTTCCACGGCCAGCAGGCGCAGTTCGTCCAGCCGCGCCACCTCGCCCCGCGCCCACCCCTCCTCCGCGAACTCCGGGTAGGCCGGCCCCCGCCACAACGCCAGCCCGCCATCCGCCGCCGCCAACGCGGCCTCGGCGGCACCCGCCGCGAGCCGGTCACGTGCCGAATGCACGGCCGCCTCGAACCGCACCGCGTCCACCGCGTCGGTGACCAGCGCGTAGCCCGGCGCGGCCGTCACCAGCAGCCGGGACGGCGTCCGCGCGGGCCGGTCCGGCTCCAGCGCGCGGCGCAGCGCGAACACGAAGCTCTGGATCGCGCCGACCGCGCCCTCCGGCGGGTCCGGCCACAGGTCGTCCACCAGCCGGGCCACCGGCACCACCCGCCCCTTGGCGACCAGCAGCCGCGCCAGCACGGCCCGGTGCCGGGGCCCCTTGAGGTCGACCGGACCGTCGGGACGGCGCGCCGTCAACGGCCCGAGCACCCCGAAGTCCACCGGCTCAGCTTAACCGCTGGTCAGGCCCGTCCACAGCGGACGCTGACCAGTTGCTGATCGGCGGTCGGCAGGCTCGGAACCAATACCGGACGCGAGAGGAACACACCCGTGACACCCACCATCCCCGGCTTCGACCACCAGCGCGTCACCGTCGCCGACGACGTGCGCCTGAACGTGGCGGTAGGCGGGTCGGGCAGCCCGGTCGTGCTGCTGCACGGCTTCCCGCAGACGCACCTGATGTGGCGGCACGTGGCCACCGACCTGTCCGCCGACCACACCGTCATCTGCCCCGACCTGCGCGGCTACGGCGACAGCGACCGGCCCGCCGACACCGGCCGCACCTACGCGAAGCGCACCATGGCCGCCGACACCGTGGCCGTGGCGAAGGCGTTCGGCTTCGAGCGGTTCGCGCTGGCCGGGCACGACCGGGGCGCACTGGTCGCGATCCGGACCGGCCTGGACCACCCGGACGCGGTCACCCACCTGGCAGCCCTGGACGTGCTGCCCGTGCCGGACATGTGGGACGTCCTGCGCGGCCGTTCGGCGGCCGTGGGCTTCCACCTGTACCTCCTGGCACAGGCCCCGGACCTGCCCGAACAGCTCATCGCGGGCGCGCCGGACGCGTTCTTCGGCCACTTCCTGGACGTCTGGACGCGCAACCCCGAGGCCATCCCCGCCGACGTCCGCGAGGCGTACCTGACGGCGTCCCGCAACGCGATCCCGTCGATCGTCGCCGACTACCGCGCGACCGCGACCGTCGACGCGGACGACGACGAGGCCGACCGCGCCGCGGGCAACCGACTGCGGATGCCGGTGACCGTGCTGCAACAGGACTGGGGCGCGGCCATGGGCTACGACGCGGCGGCCGTGTGGCGGGCGTGGGCCGACGACCTGGTGCACCGGACCGTGTCGTGCGGGCACTTCATGGCCGAGGAGTCGCCGGCCGACGTCGTGAAGGCGCTGCGGGACCTGCTGGCCAGGTAGGCCGACTTCCGCACCACCCGAGTTCAGTCCACCGTGGACGAACGGGCGTAGTGGCGGCGGGCCTTGAGGCGGTTGCCGCAGGCGGTCATCGAGCACCACTGGCGGCGACCGGTGCGGGAGGTGTCCTGGAAGTGCAGGACGCAGTCCGGGTTGGCGCACTTGCGCAGGCGGTCCGGAGTACTGGCGCGCAGCAGCAGGTAGTCACGCAGGCACGCCCAGGCCGCGCGCCAGTCCGGGTCGGCCACGTCGTGGTGCTCGGCCGTCACGGTGAGCCGCAGCCGACCATGGGCGAGCAGGGCATCCAGCGAACCGTGGTCGGACGGGTCGGCCAGCACGAGAGCCAGGGCGTCGCGCGCCTCCCGCAACGGACCGCGCGGCGCCCTCCCGCACTCCAGCCCCCGATCGGCCAGCCACGCGGCGGTCAGGTCGTCGTCGTCCAGCAGGTCGTACCAGGTCGTGCCGATCACCCAGCGGGTGTTCAACAGGTCCAGTGCCAACGGCTGGTCCACGAGCGGTCGCTCGGGCCAGCCGCGCACCCGCAGCGCCTCCGCCACGGCGACATCCGCACCCACCATCACACCTAACCCTTCTCGGCCACTTGACAGGTTAACACGGGCCATGATTGCCTTTGCCTAACCGTTCAAAACCGTGAGAACAGTTAGACAGGGGAGCTCCACGTGACGTACCACCGCTACGCCGACATCGCCGGGCAGCGCGTCCACTACCGCGAGGCCGGCCACCCGGACGCGCCGAACCTGGTGCTGCTGCACGGTTTCCCGACCAGCTCGCACATGTTCCGCAACCTCATCCCGGCCCTGGCCGACCGCTACCACGTGATCGCGCCGGACCACATCGGCTTCGGGCAGAGCTCCGCCCCGTCACCCGACGAGTTCGACTACACGTTCGACCGGCTCACCGACGTCACCGCCGCCCTGCTCGACCACCTGGGCGTCAACCGGCACGCGCTCTACATCCAGGACTACGGCGCACCCATCGGCCTGAAGCTCGCCACCCGCAACCCGGAGCGCGTCACCGCGATCGTCTCCCAGTCCGGCAACGCCTACACCGAGGGCTTCACCCCGTTCTGGGAACAGCTGTTCGCCTACGCCGGCAACCCCGGCCCGGACACCGAGCCCGCCGTCCGCGCCCTGCTCACCGCCGACGCCACCCAGTGGCAGTACACGCACGGCGTCAAGGACCCGAGCCGGATCAGCCCGGACAACTGGACCCACGACCAGCCCCTGCTGGACCGTCCCGGCAACGAACTGATCCAACTCGCCCTGTTCCGCGACTACCGGAACAACCTCCACGCCTATCCCGCGTTTCAGCAGTACTTCCGCGACTCACAGGTCCCGCTGCTCGCGGTGTGGGGCCGCAACGACGAGATCTTCGGCCCGGACGGCGCGCTCGCGTTCCGCCGGGACCTGCCCGACGCCGAGATCCACCTGCTCGACACCGGGCACTTCGCCCTGGAGGACGACCTGGACACCGTCACCGGCTACATCCGGGGCTTCCTGGGCCGCACGCTCTAGCCGGGTCGCGTAACGACTGAACCGCAAGTGGCCCGGAGCCTCGTCACGCGACTCCGGGCCACTGTGGACGGTCACGCGACCGGACCGGGTTCCTTCGTCCGGCCCGCCGCGACGACCGGTCGGGCGTCCGGGGTGGTGCTCCGGAACCCGCGCAGCCGCAGGCTGTTGCTGACCACGAACACCGACGAGAACGCCATCGCGGCCCCCGCGATCATCGGGTTGAGCAGTCCCGCCGCCGCCAACGGCAGGGCGGCCACGTTGTAGGCGAACGCCCAGAACAGGTTGCCCTTGATCGTGGCCAACGTCCGCCGCGACAACCGGATCGCGTCCACCGCCGCCATCAGGTCGCCCCGCACCAGCGTCAGGTCACTGGCCTCGATCGCCGCGTCCGTGCCGGTGCCCATGGCCAGCCCGAGGTCGGCTTTGGCCAGCGCCGCCGCGTCGTTCACGCCGTCGCCGACCATCGCGACGACCTTGCCCTCGGCCTGCAACCGGGCCACCACGTCGACCTTGTCCTTGGGCAGCACCTCGGCGATCACCTGGTCGATGCCGACCTCGGCCGCGACCGCACGGGCGGCGGCCTCGTTGTCGCCGGTCAGCAGGACCGGGGTGAGCCCCAGCCCGCGCAGCCGCCGGATCGCCTCCGCCGACGTCGGCTTCACGGTGTCCGCGACCACGAGGACCGCGCGGGCCTCGCCGTCCCAGGCGACCAGGACCGCCGTGCGCCCCTGCTGCTCGGCCTCCCGCTTGGCACGGGCCAGGTCGTCGTCCAGGTGCACGCTCCACTCGGCCAGCAGCCGTTCCCGGCCCACGAGCACCGCGTGCCCGTCGACCACGCCCTGCACGCCCAGGCCCTCCAGGTTCTGGAAGCCCTCCACGTCGGGCAGGTCGCCGACCCGTTGCACCGCGCCGGCGGCGACCGCCTTCGCGATCGGGTGCTCCGAGGCGTTCTCCAGCGCTCCGGCCAGCCGCAGCACCTCGTCCTCGTCGCCGGTCGTGTGGACGGCCACCAGGCTCATCCGGCCGGTGGTGACGGTGCCGGTCTTGTCCAGCACCACCGTGTCCACCCGGCGCGTCGACTCCAGCACCTCCGGGCCCTTGATCAGGATGCCCAGCTGTGCGCCGCGTCCCGTACCGACCAGCAGCGCGGTCGGCGTGGCCAGGCCCAGGGCGCACGGGCAGGCGATGATCAGCACCGCGACCCCGGCGGTGAACGCCGCCGCCACCCCGCTGCCCGTGCCCAGCCAGAACGCCAGCGTCCCCACGGCCAGCGCGATCACGATCGGCACGAACACCGCCGACACCCGGTCAGCCAGCCGCTGCACCTGCGCCTTGCCGTTCTGCGCGTCCTCCACCAGCTTCGCCATCTGCGCGAGCTGGGTGTCCGCGCCGACCCGCGTGGCCCGCACGACCAGCCGACCACCCGCGTTGACCGTGGCGCCGACCACCGCGTCACCAGGGCCGACCTCCACCGGCACCGACTCGCCGGTCAGCATGCTCGCGTCGACCGCCGAGTTGCCGTCCGCCACGACCCCGTCGGTCGCGATCTTCTCGCCCGGCCGCACCACGAACCGGTCGCCCACGGCCAGCTCGCCGACCGGGATGCGGACCTCGCGGCCATCGCGGAGCACCGCCACGTCCTTCGCGCCCAGCTCCAGCAGCGCCTTGAGCGCCGCGCCGGCCCGCCGCTTCGACCGGGCCTCGAAGTACCGGCCCGCCAGGATGAACGTCGTGACGCCGGCCGCGACCTCCAGGTAGATCGAGCCCGCCCCGTCCGTCGGGGCGATGGTCAGCTCGAACGGGTGGGTCATGCCGGGCGTCCCGGCCGTGCCGAACAGCAGCGCGTACAGCGACCACGCGAACGCGGCCAACGTCCCCATCGAGATCAGCGTGTCCATCGTGGCCGCGCCGTGCCGCAGGTTCGTCCACGCCGCCCGGTGGAACGGCAGCGCGCCCCACACCAGCACCGGAGCCGCCAACGTCAGCGAAATCCACTGCCAGTAGTCGAACTGGAGCGCCGGCACCATCGCCAGCACGATCACCGGCACCGACAGCAGCGCCGACACGATCAGCCGCTGCCGCAGGGCAGACGTCGGATCCTGTTCCGCCGCAACGGTTTCCTCTTCGGCGGGCAGGGTCGCCCGGTAGCCGGCGGCTTCGACCTGCTCGACCAGTTCCTGCGGGTCCAGCCCTTCGGGGAAGGTGACCTTCGCCTTCTCGGTGGCGTAGTTGACGGTCGCGGTGACGCCGTCCAGCTTGTTCAGCTTCCGCTCGATCCGGGCGGCGCACGAGGCGCACGTCATGCCGGTGATCGACAGTTCCAGGTCAGTGGCCATGACCCGCCTCCACGGTGAACTCGGCGGTGCGCACGACACCGTTGTGCTGGAAGTCCAGGAACAGCCGGTACGTCCCGGCGGTGGGCACCTGGGCGACGAACGAGATCTCCGGCCCCGGCGCGGTCTTCCCGTCACCGGGTGCGCCCTCGGGGTGGACGTGCAGGTAGGCGAGGTCGCTCTGGCGCAACGCCACCAGGTGCCCGTACGCCGCCAGGTAGGGCTGGAGGTCGGTGACCGGCGTCCCGTCCCGGCTCACGGTCAGGCGCACCGGGGAAGCCTTGCCGGGCGACAGATCGCCGTCCAGCCGGACCTGGTAGCCGTCGACCTCGGCGACTCGCGACGGCGTGAAGGAGCGCGGCTCGAACAGGCCCGCCACCGACACGTCGGTGCCGAGCGTCACGGCCGGGCCGCCGGTCGGCTTGAAGTCGGCGAACACCCGGTACGAGCCGGCTTCGGTCACGTCCAGCGGCACCGACCACGTGCCGTCGGTGGCCAGTTCCGGGTGCACGTGCCGGAAGCCGGCGGTGTCCCGGCGTACCACGATCAGGTGCATCCGCTTGTCGTGCTCCACGTCGAACGCGGTCACCGGGTGGCCTTCGGCGTTCAGGACGCGGAAGGTGAACGGGGTTCCGGGGGTGAGCGTCGAGTCGGTGGGCGCGAGGGTGAAACCGCCCCTGGACGACGCCAACCCGGCGGGCTGGTCCTGCGCACCCTCCGTGACAGTGCCGCTGTGGTCGTCCCCGTGCCCGGCGTCCTCCGTGCCGTGCGCGCCGCCGTGCCCGGAGGCCGGTTCGGCGGAAAAGGGACCGACAGCGTTGCCGACGGCCCAGGCCGCACCCGCGACCAGGACCAGCGCCACACCGTAGACGGAGAGCTTCGCTGCTGTGTTCATGTCAATCCTCGAAACCGGGGAGCCCGTGGGCTCCGATGGGCCTTGCTCAGCCGGTGGTCGTTCAGGAACGCACCAGGCGTGCGATCGCGTCGCTTGCCTCGCGCACTTTCTCGTCGGCGTGCTCCCCGCCCTGCGCCAGCGCGTCGGCTACGCAGTGCTTGAGGTGCTGGTCGAGCAGACCGAGCGAGACCGCCTGGAGCGCCTTCGTGGCCGCCGCGATCTGGGTGAGCACGTCGATGCAGTACTCGTCGTTCTCCACCATCCGCTGCAAACCCCGGACCTGGCCCTCGACCCGGCGTAGCCGCGCCACGTAGTCGTCCTTCCCGGTGCTGTATCCCCGCATGTCCCGCTCCCTTCAGCTGCCGTATTTATACCCCCATGGGGTATACACGAGTCAACCCGTTGAGACTCGTGACACACCTATACCCCGTATGGGTACCTTACGCGGGCACGGGCGGTGGCGGCCCCCCGGACGGGTGATTCCGGCGTTCTCCGGCGACGGCGCGCGTACGCAACCCTGGAGCGTTGCGTACGCGCAACTATGATGGAGGGGTGAGCGCAGACCAGAACACTCCGTCGCCCCTGTGGACCTACATCGAGACCAACCTGGAGAACCGGGGCCTCAACACCGGTGACCTGGCACGTGCCACCGGTGTCCACCGCAGCAGGTTCACCGACTGGCGGCGCGGCAAGTCGATCAGCATCGAGACCGCGCGGGCCATCGCGAAGCTGTTCGAGGTGAGCCCGCTGGAGGTGCTCGTCGCCGCCCAGCTGATCACCGAGGAGGAGGCGCAGCTCCGGCACACCCGGCCCGACCCGGCCGCGCTGAGCGACGAGGAGCTGGTGGCCGAGCTGAAGCGCCGGCTCAAGCGCTCGTAACGCCCCGGGTCCCTACTCCGCACCCCGTTCGACAGCCTGTTCGGCGGCCTGCTTGAGGCGGGCGAGCGTGGCCTCGATGTTCCGCCGGTTCTGCCCGGTCCGGTCGCGCACGCCCGTCGCGAGCACGGTCAGCGGCCGGAACCAGGCGGGCCGCCGGTCCCAGGTGCTCTCGGTGACCCGGCAGCCGGCGGCGTCCGGCTCGATGTCGTACTGCCAGCGCGCCACCGGCAGGCCCAGCGAGCTGACCTCGAACGCGAACCGGCCGGGTCCCGCGTCGGTGACGGTGGCGACGGTCGTCCAGAACCGCGCGCCGCGCCGGTTCTTACCCCGGAACCGGGCGCCGACGCGCGGCCCGTCCCCGGTGCCCAGCCAGCGTCCGCCGGAGTACTCCTGCGCCAGGTCCGCCATCCCTGCCAGGTCGCTGACCAACCGGTACACCCGCTCGGCGGGCGCGGCGACGTCGATGCCGCCACTCACATCGGGCTTGTCCACACCGCCAATCTACTGGCCGGTAGCGACGTTGGCGAAGATCCGGACCGACAGGTGACCCACGCCTTCCGCCCTTGACCCGTCCCGGCACGCCCTCGTATGTTCACATGTAGAACTTCTGTTCGGTATACGAACACGTGAGGGTGCCGTGGCGGAGATCGGAACGTTGGCGGAGGCGATCGGCGAGTTGGTCGCCGACGGGGACGTGGTGGCGCTCGAAGGCTTCACCCACCTCATCCCGACGGCGGCGGGGCAGGAGATCATCCGGCAGGGCCGGCGTGACCTGACCCTGGTGCGGATGACGCCGGACATCGTGTACGACCAGCTCATCGGCGCGGGCTGCGCGCGCAAGCTGGTGTTCTCCTGGGGCGGCAACCCCGGTGTCGGCTCGCTGCACCGGTTCCGGGACGCCGTGCAGCACGCGTGGCCCGTGCCGCTGGAGATCGAGGAGCACAGCCACGCCGGGATGGCGAACCGGTACGTGGCGGGCGCGTCCGGGCTGCCGTTCGCCGTGCTGCGCGGGTACGTGGGCACCGACCTGCCGTCCGTGACCGACAGCATCAAGCCGATCACCTGCCCGTTCACCGGGGAGCAACTGACGGCCGTGCCGGCGCTCAACCCGGACGTCACGGTCGTCCACGCGCAGCGCGCCGACCGGAACGGCAACGTGCAGCTGTGGGGTTTGCTCGGCGTGCAGAAGGAAGCCGTGCTCGCCGCGCGGCGCAGCCGGGTGACGGTCGAGGAGATTGTGGACGAGCGGACCCCGGTGCCGGGCGCGATCGTGCTGCCGTCGTGGGCGGTCACGATGGTCGCCGAGGTGCCGGGCGGGGCGCACCCCTCGTACGCGCAGGGGTACTCGGAACGGGACAACGCGTACTACGCCGAGTGGGACCCGATCAGCCGGCACCGGGAGGCGTTCGGCCGGTGGCTGGACCAGGTCAGGGAGGCGGCATGAACCACACGTCGGACGAGATGATGGCGATCGCCGCCGCACGCACGCGCCGGACCTGGTGCTGGTGTACGAGTCGGGCACGCTCGGCTCCAAGCCGGACCGCCTGCCCGCGTCCATCGGAGACGGGGTGCTGGCCGAGACGGCCGACGCCGTGATCAGCGTCCCCGAGGTGTTCAACTACTGGCTGCAACCCGGCCGGATCGACGTGGGATTCCTCGGTGCCGCCCAACTCGACCGCTACGGCAACATCAACACCACCGTGATCGGCGGCGACTACCACCACCCGAAGGTGCGGCTGCCCGGCGCGGGCGGCGCGCCGGAGATCGCCGCGTCGTGCCGCGAGGTGTACGTCGTGGTGCGGCAGAGCAGCCGGTCGTTCGTGGAACGCGTCGACTTCGTCACGTCGTTCGGCCACGGCACCGGCAAGGGCGACCGGGAGCGTTTGGGCCTTCGAGGGGCCGGCCCAACCCTGGTGATCACCGACCTGGGCGTGTTCCGCCCCGATCCGGACACCGCCGAACTGGTCCTGACCGACCTGCACGAGGGCGTGGACGTGGACGCGGTCCGCGCCGCGACCGGATGGGACCTCAAGGTGGCGCCGAGCCTGGCCCACACTCCCCCGCCGACGACCGAGGAGCTGACCGCGCTGCGGGCGCTCAAGGAGGCATCGAAGTGACCGACGTGTTCGTGCTCGACGGTGTACGTACCCCCTTCGGCCGCTACGGTGGCGCGCTGTCCGGTGTGCGGCCGGACAACCTGGCCGCGCACGTGCTGCGGACACTCGCGGACCGCACCGACCTGGACCCGGCCACCGTGGACGAGGTGGTGTTGGGCGACGCGAACCAGGCGGGCGAGGACAACCGCAACGTGGCCCGCATGGCGACGCTGCTCGCGGGCTGGCCGACGTCCGTGCCCGGAACGACGGTGAACAGGCTGTGCGGCTCCGGCATGGACGCGGTGATGCAGGGATCGCGCACCATCGCGGTCGGCGACGCGTCGCTGGTCGTGGCAGGCGGCGTCGAGTCGATGAGCCGTGCGCCGTGGGTGTTGCCCAAGCCCGCCAAGGGTTTCCCGGCCGGGCACGAGACCCTGCACTCGACCACGCTCGGCTGGCGGATGACCAACCCGGACCTGCCGGCCGAGTGGACGGTGTCGCTCGGCGCGGCGACCGAGGCGCTGGCGGGGCAATATGGTGTGACGAGGGAGCAGCAGGACGCTTTCGCGCTGCGCAGCCACCAGTCGGCCGCGAAGGCGTGGGACAACGGCTTCTACGACGGTCATGTCGTGGCCGTGCCGGGGACGGATCTCGTTCGGGACGAAGGCATCCGGCCGGACACCAGCCTGGACAAGCTGGCCGCGTTGAAGCCGGCGTTCGCTCCACAGGGGACGGTGACGGCGGGCAACTCGTCGCCGCTCAACGACGGGGCGTCCGCGCTGCTGCTCGGGTCGTTCCCGGCAGCGGACCGGTTGGGCGCCGCGCCGCTGGCACGGATCGCGGGACGTGGGGCGGCGGGTGTCGATCCCCAGCTGTTCGGCATCGGTCCGGTGCGGGCGGCGGAGATCGCGTTGCAGCGAGCCGGGATCGGGTGGGGTGACCTGGCTGCGGTGGAGTTGAACGAGGCGTTCGCGGCGCAGTCGCTGGCGTGCCTGGCGGATTGGCCGGACCTCGACCCGGAGATCGTCAACGTCAACGGTGGCGCGATCGCCTTGGGTCACCCGCTGGGCGCGTCGGGTGGCCGGGTGGTGTTGCAGCTGGCACACGAGCTGCGTCGACGCGGGGGCGGCTGGGGCTTGGCGGCACTGTGCATCGGCGTGGGCCAAGGGCTGGCCGTCGTGCTGGAGGCGTAGCCAGGCCCCGGCCGGGCCCGGCTGGTTCGGTACGGGTCCAGCGCGGCCACATGTCGGCAGGCGCGCCAGGTGCGGGCGTGGCAGCGCGGCGTGGCAGACGTAGACGTAGGCGTAGGCGTAGGCGCGGATGCAAGCACAGCGCGGACCAGACGCGGGTGCGCGGCGGCGGGAACGGCGGCGGCGGTAACGGCGGCGGCGGTGCGGCGGGAACAGCGGCGGCGGTGCGATGGCGGCGGCGCGGTGACGGCGGTGCGGCGGCAGCGGCGGTGCGGTGCGGTGACGGCGGCGGTGCGGTGACGGCGGTGCGGGCGCGGTGACGGCGGGCGCAATTAGCGACGGATAGGGTTGGTGCCACCATGGCCGATCAGGGATCACCGCCGGAGCGGGGCGCGCACTACGTGCAGTCGTTGGAGCGCGGGCTGGCGGTGATCCGGGCGTTCACGGCCGACAGTCCGTCGCTGACGTTGACCGACGTGGCCAAGCGCACCGGGCTGACCCGAGCCGGGGCGCGCAGGTTCCTGCTCACCCTCGCCGACCTCGGGTACGTCCGCACCGACGGCAAGCACTTCTCGCTGACCGCGCGCGTCCTGGACCTCGGGTACGCGTTCCTGTCCGGACTCCCGCTGCCGGACATCGCCCAACCGCACCTCGAACGGCTGTCGGGCCAAGTGCACGAGTCGACGTCGGCATCGGTGTTGGACGGCCCGGACGTGGTGTACGTGGCGAGGTTCGCGGTGTCCCGGATCATGGCCGTCTCGATCACGGTGGGCACCCGGTTCCCGGCATACGCGACCTCGATGGGGCACGTGCTGCTGGCCGGCCTGCCCGCGAGCGAACTGGACCGGTACCTCGGCACGGTGCGACTGGAACCGTTGACATCGCACAGCATCACGTCACCGGACCGGTTGCGCGCGGAACTCGACCAGGTCCGCACCCAAGGCTGGGCGCTGGTCGACCAGGAGTTGGAGGAAGGACTCCGCTCGGTCGCGGCCCCCGTCCACGACCGAGCGGGACGGGTGATCGCGGCGGTAAACGTGTCGACACACGCCAGCCGCACCACAGTGGACCAACTCCGGCACGACGTCGTGCCAGAGCTTCTCGCCACGTGCGAAGGCATCGAGAAGGACCTTTCCGGCACCTGACTCCCCGTCTCGCTCCCCTGGCTGACTCCCCGCATCACCCCCGGCGCGCTCCCGTATCGCCCTCGGCGCACTCCCGGCGCACCCTCACTTACTCCCGACTGAGTCCGCGTCCGTGAGACGCGCCGAAGCCGAACCGAGGCGGGGCCTGGGCTCAGCCGAAGCCGACGGGAAACCGGTCGTCACCCGGACGAGCGCTCGCTAGCGTGCGGCCGGTGACGGTCGAAGATCCCAAGGAACTGGTCCGGCGCGGGTACGACGCGCTGTCCCGGCACTACGAGTCGGCCTACCCGACCGAGACGAAGTACCGGCCCTGGCTCGACGGCCTGTCGAGCCGACTGCGGGCCGGAAGCACCGTGGTGGACGTCGGGTGCGGCTGCGGTGTGCCGGTCGCCCGGGCGTTGGTGGGTGCGGGCCACCGCGTCACGGGGATCGACATCAGCGAAGTGCAGGTCCGACGCGCCCGGCAACTCGTGCCCGGTGCCGACTTCATCCACGCCGACGCCACCACTGTGGACTTCCCGGCCGAGTCGGTGGACGCGGTGGTGTCGTTCTACGCCCTGATCCACATCCCGCTCGACGAGCAGCTTCCGCTGTTGGAGCGGATCGCGACGTGGTTGCGCCCCGGCGGCCGATTCCTCGCCACGATGGGCCACCAGGCGTGGACCGGTACCGAGGACAACTGGCTGGGCGGCGGGGCCACGATGTGGTGGAGCCACGCGGACGCCGCCACCAACCGGGCGTGGCTCGAACAGGCCGGTCTCGTCGTGGACCACGAGGAGTTCGTCCCCGAGGGATCCGGCGGCGCGATCCTGTTCCAGGCACACCGTGGCGACAACTGACGGCACGGTGTGCGTTGCCCTCCGCAGGAAATGCCGCGGAAGGCAGTTCGCCCGCGAGGTTGCTGCGAATCGGGTCGTCTCGTCTCGTCCGTGGATTCCGAGGCTCGCCACGGCGACGGGCGGGAAGGGTGGTTGGTGCGGTAGTCATCTGGAAGGCTCCTTGGCGGATGGTATCGATGGCAACAAAATCAGGTTATCAGCGGTTCGGTATCGACGCTACCCCCGATCGTGTTAACGTTGATTTCATGAGTGAGGCGAGGACCGGCACCACCCGGGAGCGGATCATCTCGGCAGCCGCCGAACTGCTGGCCGAGGGCGGGATCGAGGCGGTGTCCACGCGGGCGGTCGCGGCGGCGGCGGGTGTGCAGGCTCCGGCGCTGTACCGGCAGTTCGGCGACAAGCAGGGGCTGCTGGACGCGGTCGCCGCGCACGGGTTCGAGCAGTACCTCGCGGCCAAGCGGACCGTGCCGCCCGGACCCGACCCGGTCGCCGACCTGCGCCGGGGCTGGGACACCCACGTCGGGTTCGGGCTCGCCCACCCGGCGTTCTACGTGCTGATGTACGGCGTGCCGCAGCCGGGACGACGACCGGGCGCGGCCGGGGACGCCCACCGGATCCTGCTCGGCATGCTGGAACGGGTCGCCGAGGCGGGCCGGCTCAAGGTGCCGCCGGAGACCGCCGCGAGCATCGTGCACGCCGCCTGCACGGGCGTGACGCTGAGCCTGATCGCCGATCCGTCCGGGGACGGCGACCACGAACTGTCCGCGCACACCCGGGACATGGTGCTGGCCTCGATCACCACCGACGAACAGCCCGCCGAGGACACCTCGCTGTCCGCCCGCGCCCTCGCGCTGGACATGACCCTGAACCGCCAGTCCCACCCGCTGTCCCCGGCCGAGGCGGCGCTGCTCAAGGACTGGCTGCACCGCCTCGCCACGGGTTCAGCGGGTCAGTGACGGCCGCCGGGACGTGCGGCGGGCGAGCATCCGGGCCAGCCGCACGCCCTGCCGGATGTTCATGCCCGGCAGGTAGGCGCGGCTGACCGCGTTCGCGATCCGGGGCAGCGCGGCCGGGTCCGGGTAGGCCATGAACATCGGCCGGTACACCGGCTGGAACTTCGCCTTGAACGCGAACAGCGACCGGAACCCGTACACCGGCTCCAGGACCTTGCCGGCGAAGTCCAGCACCCGCTGCACCCCGCACGCCCGCACCCCGCGGTCCAGCCTGGCCAGCGGCGCGCCGGACAGGCTGAGGAAACCCGCGCCCTCGTCCTTCAACGTCATGGCCGCCGACGCGATGAGGAACTCCATCGACCCGGTGAACGCGTTCCCCCGCCGCCGCATGAAGTCCAGCGTCCACCCGGCGACCTGCCCGTTCACGTACACCGGCAGCCAGCTGGTGATGCCGTGCACGGTCCGGTCGGCGTCCAGCGCGATCAGGCACCGCACGCCCTCGCCGGACAGCTCCTCCAGCCCGCCCAGCGTGAAGCCCATCTCCGGCAGCCCTTTGTCGGCCACCCATTCCGCCGAGATGGACCGGATCTGGTCGGTGATCGCGGGCGGCGCTTCGGCGTAGCGCCACCACTCGGCCGTCACGCCCTGCTTTTCCGCCTTGTTCAACGCGGTGCGCACGTCCTGCCACTTCTTGCCGGTGAACCGCAGTTCCGCCAACGGGATCACGGTGTCCTCGGCGACCTGCACGGCGTGCCAGCCCAACGGGGCGACCTCGTCCCGCAGTTCCTCGCTGATGCTGTAAAGGCACGGCGTCCAGCCTTCGTGCGCACAGAACGCGGCGAACCCGCGCACGGCTTCACGGCACGCGTCGGGTGGTCCAATGGGGTCGCCGACCGTAAGGGCGATCGTGGCCACCACACGGTACGCGACCACCGCACGGCCGTCGGGCGTGAACCAGTACCGGTTGCCGCGCCACGTGGTCATGTACGACAACGAGGTCCCACCGTGCCGGACCATCAGCTCACGCGCCCGCGCGGCGGCGTCGCCGTCCTCGGCCCGTCGGGCCTTCCACGCGGCCTGGAGCAGCGCACCCAGCACTATCAGCCAGAACACGACCCCGACGTACTCGAACAGCACGGCGGCGATCAGGTCGTCCGGCCGGAACGGCGTCGACACCAGCCCCAGGTACCCGGGCGGCAGGAACCTCGCCGGCAGGTCCGTCAACAGCTCCCCGAAGCCGGGAACCGGCGTGAACTGCTCACGCGCCAGCCACCCGCCGAGCACATACACGACCCCGAGCCCGACGAATCCGCCGATGGTGACCTTCCAGAACCGCCGCACGGGTGTCGCCAACGGGAAGTGCGGCCGGGTGATCAGCAGCACGACCACGGTCGACAACGGCAGCAGGAACGGGATGCAGTACTCGACCAGCACACCGGGCGTGACGGACGTGCCCGCGAGCAGCACCGCCTCCCACAGGTACCAGCCGATCAACCCGGTCATCGCGATGTTGACCACCAGCGCGGCCCACCACGAGAACCGCCGTCCGCGACGCACCCCTTCGGCCAGCACGAGCAGCAGAAGCGCGGGCATGACCGACATGAGCAGCGCGGGCAGCCGGTCGTACACGGCCTGCGCTTCCAGCGTGCGACACAGGTCCAGCAGTTCGGGATCGGAACAGTAGGTGGCCAGCGTCTGCGCGTCGGGCTGCGGCACCGCGAGGACGTCCGCGAACCACGACAGCGGCCCGTTCGCGTAAGGCGACAGCAGAACCACCACGGGCCCCAACGCGGACGCGGCGAGCAACAGGGCCACGAGCACCCTGGTCTCCTCACGGGACGGCGGCACCGGCGCGGGACGTCCACGCACCGCGACCGCCCCGATCACCAGTCCGACGACACCGCCGCACAGCCGCAGCACGTCCTCCAGGTACCCCGAGTACAGCGCGAGCACCAACAGCCCGAACACGCCGAGCAGCCGCACCCGCCGACGCCACAACGGCGACAGCCGGAAGCTCAACGCCAACGCCAGGCCCATCACACCCGTGGACGGCCCGACGGTGAGGTCGTAACGCAGGTAGTCCAGCCAGCTCCAGCCCGCCTCCGCGCCGACCTGCACCAGGCCGGTGCCCGCGAGCACGCCGAGCACGTGCGCCAGCAGGACGAGCCCCAGTGCCCGCAGCGACCCGAACTCGCGTTCCGCCACCGGCCCGAACACGAGCAGCAGGATGGTCGTCGCGAGGTAACCGCCGAAGTTCGTGCACCACAACGCCGAGGTCAGGGTCGTCCACAGCGGCGACGACACGCCGACGCCGACGGTGTCCAGCAGCTCCTCCGGCGGCCCGGACCACAGGCTGCCGGTGGCCGCGCCGAGCGTCCACAGCGCGAGGATCGCGCCGACCGTCCCGGGTGCGCGGCGGATCACCGCGCCAAACCCGTTCGCTCGGCCAGCCAGGGAAGCGAGTCGTACAACCCGGGCCGCCACACGTTCCAGTCGTGCCCGCCCGGCAGCTCCACCCAGCGCACGTCCATTCCAGCCCGTCGGCACGCCTCGAACACCTTTCTGTCCTCATCGCGGTAGTACGTGTCGTCCCGGCCGGCGACCACCACGCCGGCCGTGTCCGGGAATCGGGTGTCGTTCAGGATGTCCGGCGGGTTGACCCGGCGGAACGCTCCGTGGTCGCCGCCGAACAGCTCGCGCACCGTATCGGCACGGGAACCGAGGCTAGGCTCGCCCTGCCCTGAGATGTCTATAAAAGCGCCGTAGACGTCCGGTGCGCGCACGGCCAGCTGCCACGCGCACGTGCCGCCTTGAGAGAACCCGGCGATGGTCCACGCCGCACGCCGCTGGTCGACCTGGAGCCGCCGCTTCACCCACCTGGGCACGTCCCGCGCGAGGTAGGTCTCGACCCGGCCGCGCGCGGTGTCCAGGCACAGCGGGTTGGCCAGCGGCGAACCCAGCTGGTCGACCATCACGACGACCGGCGCGAGACCCCGGTGGCGGGCGGCGAAGGCGTCCAGGCGGGCGGCCAGCTGCCCGGCGTCGAGCCAGTCGCGTGGCGTGCCGGGCTGTCCGCCCAGCAGGACCAGGACGGGCAGCCGGGGACGCGGGGCGGCGGCGTACGCGGGCGGCAGGTAGATCCAGGCGTCACGCGGCCGGAATCCGGTGCCGGCCGGGATGGGCGTCGCGGAGACCGTGCCCTTGGCGGGCAGGCCGGGCGGCGGACGCCACACGTCGACCAGGGCCGCGCCGTCGGGCACGGCAACCTCGGTCGGCGCGGGCTTCGCCGCCTCGGACAGCGCGACGGATTCCGCCACCAGCTCCCCCAGCGCCGCCCGCACGTCCGGGTACTGCCCGTAGTGCACATTCACCGCGGACAGCCCGCCCACCAGCACCGACAGGACCGCCAGCACGCTCAGTCCACGCACCGGCCACCCCGCGCGCCGGCTCCGGGCCACGGCCAGTACGACGGCGAGCACGACCGCAGCCAGGCCGATCGGCACGGATCCCGGCAACGGCTCCGGGAACGGCCGCCACACCACGTTCACCGCCAGCGCCACGGCGGCGGCCAGCGCGGCGCAGCCGAGCACGGCGGCCACGGTCACGCGGAACGGGCGGATCCCTGCCCCGAGGCACACCAGCGCGACGACACCCGCCACGGTGGCCACCACCGGGACGGGTCCGCCGAGCAGCGGTAGGTCGAGCGGGCTGGTCATCGGACTTCCTGTCACATAGGTGCGATGTGACCAGTCCATCGTGCGCGGGGCCGCCCGCACATCGGACCAACGGCTCCTCGGTGTCCGTCCGAGGAGTGAAGGCGCGTCAGCCCGAGGTAGTACGGGGTGGGTCTACTGCCAGTCCCAGCGCGGCACGTCGCCCGCGTCCTCCGGGTAGGGCTCGCCGGGCCGCGACACGTCCCGGGCGATCTCGGTGCCCCACCGGATGTACCGGTTGAAGCTGTCCTGGAGGCGTTCGTCGGCCGGCAGCACGGTGCGCGCCGACTCGGCCATCAGGTCCGCCCAGCGGGCCCGCTGCTCCTCGGTGATGCCCAGGCCGTGGTGGGCTCGCAGGATGTGCAGGTGTCCGCCGAGTTCGTCGGTGAACGCGCCCGGCCCGCCGAACACCTCGGCCAGCCACACCACGACGTGCTCCAGGTGCTGCTGCGTGAAGTTCGCGAACACCGGTCGCAGGATCGGGTCCGCGAGCACTTTGGTGTAGAAGTCGTCGACGAGCCTGCGCAGGACGGGCGTCCCGCCGATCGCGTCGTACATGGATTCCGCCATGGATCCCCCAGTCGTCAAGTCCGATCAGGGGGATCCTGTCACCGTCCACTGTGTCGGGTGTGGTCCGGTTCGCCTACGGCGTAACGCGACTGGGCTACGTCCAGTCCCAGCCGATGCCGAGCACGCCGGGTTGGATGTCGTTCGCGGTGAGGTGGAGCAGGCGGCCCGGGGTGAGGGTGAGTTCCTCGCCGTGCACCAGGTCCGCGTCCACGCCGGGCTGGGTCAGGACGTAGCAGTGGACCGGGAGCTTGGGTTCGGTGAAGTGGACACTGAGGACGTAAGTGCCGACGGGGTAGCGGAAAGCCCGCCGGTAGTCCCGGGCCTCGGTGCCCTCGGCGATGGTGAAGCGGTACTCCAGCAGGTGGGTCTGGCCGACCCGCAGGGTGTAGTCGAAGAGCAGTTCCACCGCGATGACCGGTGCGCGCGGATGCCTCCGGACGCGGCCCACGCGGCAGTTCCGCAGGGCTTCGACGCCCAACGCGTCCGGTGACGTGCCCGGGTCGGCGCAGTACACCGCGAGGTAGCGGTCCGGGTGGCCGGCGACGGCTCTCAGGACCTGTCTGGTGTGGACCGCGCGGAGTTCGCCGTCCAGGCCCACGGTGGCGGCGTCGTCCTGGGACTTCAGGCGCAGGTTGCCCTCGGACGGGCCGATCAGCGCCTCCACCGTCTCGGCCAGGGACTGTGCGGGTTCCAGCAGGTAGCGGGGGCTCGGTCGGCCCTTCGTCACCCAGCGGCCACGTGGTCGGGGCGGGCCCAGCAGGGCCTCCAGGGAGTGCCGGGGCAGGCCGAGGATGGTTTCGATGGCCTGCACGGCGCGCAGCGAGTCGGCGCGTTCCGGGCGGCTGCGGCCCAGTCGCCAGTAGCTGAGGGTGGACAGGCTGACGTGGATCCCCCGTCGGTCGAGGCGGTCGCGGAGGCGTTCCAGGGTCAGGCCGCTGCGGTCGACGGCGGCGCGCAGCGCTTCGTGGAACGGGCCGGTGCGCAGCAGCACGTCGACCTCGTGGGCCGCGTCGGGCAGTCTCACCGTCGACTCCCTCGTCTGTGGAAGAAAACAGTTTAGAAGTCGGGTTCCGTCCGTTATGCCCGACGATCGTGGGTAGACCTTCACAGTTTTGACGGTTGGTTCCACAGTTGTCGCGCCCCGGGGTCGGGGTGTCTTGACCGCTTCGGACGCCCGGTATGTCATTCGGCGCGGCGGTCGCCCTGCAACGGCTGCCACTCCCTGCCCTGTGCCGACCCCTGGAGGGCACATGTCCACAATCCAGTACGCGCGGCGGTTCGCCGCGTTGTTCTCCGCACTCGCGGCCGGTGTCGCGGTGCTGGTGGTGCCGTCGACGGCAGCCGCCGGACCGTCCGATCTCGCCGACACCGTCCGCGGCAAGATGCTCCAGCAGCACGGCGCGGCCTTGAAGGAGCAGTGGGGCACGCAGTCGCTGCGTGAACCGCTGTTCGAGCCGACCCGCACGTCCGGTCAGTGGGTGTTCGGCAGCACCACCGTGCCGATGGCGTACGGCCAGGAGCACGGCGCGCCGCTCATGGCGCTGTTCCTCGCCCGCCGCGACCGCCAGGGCTGGCGGGTCGAACTCGACGGCACCGCCGGGTTCACCGAACTCGCCGCCCAGGCACCGTCCGCCGTGCTCAGCGACGGCGAGAAGCGGACGTTCGCCAACAACCAGAGCAGCCAGGCGCTCGCCGACACCGGCCTCGGCCTGCCGTGGCCGCAGGGCGTGGCGTGGTGGATGGGCGGCGGCCCGCACGGCAACAGCGGCAACAGCCGGCCGTTCAGCTCCATCGACTTCAACGGCGGCGACGGGCGCGTGCTGTCCGCAGGGACCGGACGCGTCTACAAGAGCTGCATCGTGGGCCGTAGTGCGCTCGTGAAGGTCGTGCACGACAACGGCTACAGCACGACGTACTACCACATGTACAACCTGACCACGCTCGCCGACGGCAGCGCGGTGCGCACGGGGACGTACCTGGGCAACATCGGCAACGAACTGCCGTGCGGCGGTTCCAGCACGGGTGCGCACGTGCACTTCTCGTTGCTGCGCGGCAACACGCACATCAGCGTCAACGGCATGACCATCGGCGGCTGGACGTTCTACGAGGGTGCGCAGGCGTACGGCGGTTACGCGCAGCGCGGCAGCACCCGCGTGTCGGTCGGCGGCCGGGTCACCAACTACGGCGGTGGCGGCACGACGCTGCCCACCGGCACCGTGAACGCCGGCTCGAACAGCTCGGTGAACCTGCGCTCCGGCCCGGGTTCGAGCTACGACGTCGTCGGCACGGTGCAGAACGGCGCGACGGTGTCCATCTCCTGCACCGCGCGTGGTGAGGCCGTCGAAGGAGTCTGGGGCCGCACCGATCTGTGGAACCGGCTCGAAGACGGCAAGTGGATCAGCGACGGCTTCGTCGACACCGGCTCCAACGAACCGGTCGCTGCGGCCTGCTGAGCGGACCCGGTACCGATCCCGCCCACACCAGGCGCGGGATCGGTACCGTCCGTGCGATGACGTTCTGGAAGTTGCGCCGGACACCGGAACCGTTCCTCGACGCCGGCCAGGCGCGGCTGGCCTTCCTGCTCAACGAGTACAACTCGATCCGCGCCGAACTGGTCGCGGCCGTCGCCACCCAGCAGGCGGTGATGAACTACGGGTTGGCCGCGATCGCGGTCATCTACACGGGTGTGCTGGCGAGCTGGTCGAACGTGCCGGTGCGCACCGGGATCCTCGGCCTCGCTCCCATCCTGCTGATGTTCGTCTGGTTCGTCTGGTACGGCGAGGTGAAGCGGCTGGTGCGGACCCGCTGGTTCCTGTGGGAGCTGGAGAAGAAGGTCAACGCGCTGCTGCGCCGGCCGGACGTGGACGTGGGCGTGGGCGAGTCCGACCTGCCGGCCGGGGACGTCCTGCACTGGGAGAGCTGGGTGCGGGGCCGCAACCGGTGGCGGCTGAACCTGCACTCGCGGCCCGCCTACCACCTGTCCACCGGGCTGCTGTGCGGCACCGGGCTCGGCACGACGGTGCTGTCGGTCGCCCTGGTCGTGATGGAGAAGCCGGCCACGCCCCTGACGGTCCTGGTCTACGGCGGCGCGGTCGGGTTCCTCCTGCTGCTCGGCTACGCGCTGCGGGTCGTGCGCGGCAACCCGCTGCTGGTGAACCGGCCCATCACATGATGGTTCCCCGGCTTCGGCAGGCCGACGTGTACGGGCCGCGCACGTTGAAATGTCGTCACCGCGCGGCCCTCGGGAATCCCCGGCTCACCAGCACCACGACCAGCACGGGCGCGAGCAGCGCGAGCATGGTCCACGGGAACGACGTCGGCCCGACCTCGTCCAGCAGCACGCCGCCGACCACGCCGCCGCCGGCCATGGCCACGTTCCACAGGGTGACCAGCATGGCCTGCGCGGTGTCGGCCTGCTCGCCGCCCGCGTCCGCCACGGCGGTCTGGAGCAGCGTCGGCACACCACCCCAGCCCACGCCCCACAGCGCGACCGCCACGTACACCAGGACGTGGTTGCCGTTCAGGACCGCCAACACCGCCGCCGCGACCGCCACCAGCACCGTGCCGAGGACGGTCAGGCCACGCAGCCGGCGGTCGATGTGCGCGCCGACGAACCAGATGCCGACGATCGACGCCACCCCGTACACCAGCAGCACGATGTCGACCGAACCGCCGAGCCCGACCGCGCCGAGGAACGGTGCCACGTACGTGTAGAAGATGGTCTGCGCCAACACGAACACGAACGTCGTGAACAGCACCGCCCCCACGCCGGGCAGCCGCAGCGTGGCGCGCAGCGGAAGCCGCCCCGCCGCCTGACCGGGCTGGTCGGGCACGAACGCCACGATCGCCGCGATCAGCACCGCGGTGAGCCCGGTCATCAGCCAGAACACCGGCCGCCAGCCGAGCAGCCCGCCGAGGAACGTGCCCGCCGGGATGCCCAGTGACAGCGCCACCGGCAGCCCTGCCATGACGATCGCCATCGCCCGACCCGCGAGGTGGGCGGGCACCATGCGGCGGGCGTACCCGGCGAGCAGCGCCCACACCACGCCGGCCCCGATGCCGGCGACGAACCGGGCGGCCAGGGTGAGCCCGTAGGACGCGGACACGGCGGTGATCGTGTTGGCCACCGCGAACGCGACGACGGACGTCAGCAGCAGACGTTTGCGCGACCACGTGGCGGTGGCGGCGACCAGCGGGATGGCGGACACGGCCGTGCCGATGGCGTAGACCGTGACCAGTTGGCCGGTCGCCGACTCGCTCACGCCGAGGCCGGCGCTCATCGCGGGCAGCACGCCGGCGGGCAGTGCCTCGGTCAGGACGGTGAGGAACGCGGCGGTGGTGAGCGCCAGCAGGGCGCGCAGCGGGAGCCGGTCGGTGGTCGGGGGGTCTGCGACGGCAACGCGGTTGGACATGCCCGTATGCTCAAACCCTCACACATGTGTGAAGGTCCAATCGGAAGGCCGTGAGGTGGGACACATGCGCATCGGGGAGCTGTCCGAGCGGACGGACACGTCCCGCCGGCTGCTGCGCTACTACGAGGAGCGGGGCCTGATCATCTCGACGCGGTCCGCGAACGGGTACCGCGACTACGACGAGTACCTGGTGGACCGGGTGCTCCAGATCAGGGGGCTGCTCGACGCCGGGCTGCCCACCCGGATCATCAAACAGATCCTGCCCTGCCTGGACAAGCCCCGGGTGATCTACTTCCCGGACGCCACCCCGGAGATGCTCGCCACCCTGGAGCAGGAGCGCGACCGGATGTCCGACCGCGTCCGCTGCCTGACCCGCAACCTGGACGCGATCTCCGAGTACCTGGACGCGGTCCGCGCCTACGACCCCGCCGCATCCTGAGCCACCGCGCCCCGGGCCAGCGCACCCCGGGCCACCACGTCCTGACGCATCGCCCGGTCACCGCGCCCCAGGCCGCCGCGCTCCGGGCCGCCACGTCCTGGGCCACCGCGTCCTGAGGCACCGCCCGGTCACCGCGTGCCGGGCCGGTCACCAGTCGGCGATCACCGCGAACGCCGCCTTCCGCTCCCGCATCCCGTGGTCGTCCACCCGGACGATGCCGAAGCTCGCGACGTCGAAGTCCGGGTGCGGCAGGTGGAAGTTGGCGTAGGTGAAGGCGAACGCGGTGTCCACGCCCGCCCGCTCGAAGATGTCCACCAGGTCCTTCAGGTACGCGGCCTGCTCCTGCTCGTCCCGGACGTACTCGCCGTCCAGCCGCGCGGCCCGCCCCTCCTCGTACTCCACGATCAGCGCGCCGCGCGCGCCGAGATCCCCCGCGCCCTTGAACGTTGCCGCGCCGAACTCCGTGATCGCGACCGGCTTCCCCTGCGCCACCAGCCCTTCGACGACCGCCTCGAACTGCCCGACGATCTCGACGGCCCGGTACAGGTCGACCGACACGTAGTCGAACGGCGTCCAGTCGACCCGTTCGAACGAGATGGACGCGTAGCTCACCTTCCCGCCGAACCGCTCCCGCACGACCTTGACCGCCTCGGCCAGGAAGGTGTTGAGCCGCCCGGGAATTCCGGCCACGAACGCGCCGACCTGCTCGCGCGACATGCCCAGCAGCGTGTTCGTCCGCTCGATGCCGTTCGCGCCGGGCAGGAAACCGGGCATGAACAGGCTCAGCTCCGCGCCCGTGACCAGCACGACCTCGGCCCCGGCGAGCCGCAGCCGTTCGGCCCGGTCGGCGCAGTCGGCGAGGAACGCCAGGAGTTCACTCTCGGCCAGTTCCCCGGTGAACGGCGAGAACCACACTTCCAAACCGAGTTCGGCGGCCAGCCGGGCGGCGGTCTCCATCCGGTCCGGATCACCGCCCGTCACCCGGACGGCCGTGCACCCCAACTCGTCCCGGATGACCCGGAGATCACTCGCCACGACCGCCGGGTCCCACGCCTCGTGGGTGCTCACCCCGAACTCGTTGACGAAGCCGGTGTCGTAGTTGATGCCCTTGCCGCGCATACCGCACACCCCTCACATTTACGGTACTTACCGTACCCTAGCGACGAAGTTAGCACGCCATAGAGCCGAAGTGTTAAGGTACGCCGAGTACCAGGGAGGTGGGCTTTGACGGAAACCCGGCGACGCGGGGCCACACTGGAGACGGCGATCCTCACCGCCGCCGCCGAGGAACTGGCCGAGTCCGGGTACGAGGGCCTGACCATGGACCGGGTCGCGAAACGCGCCGGCACCAACAAGAACGCGATCTACCGCCGCTGGCCCAACCGGGCCGCGCTCGGCGTCGCCGCGTACCGGCACCTGGCTGCTGCGGAGACCCGACCGCCGGACACCGGTGACCTGCGCGGCGACGTGCTGGCACTGCTGCGCGGCGCGAACCGGCACTGGGCGTCGCCGCTCGGCGCGATCCTGCGCGGTCTGCTGGCCGGCATCGGCGTCCCGGAACTGCTGGCGCAACTCCGGGACGAGGTGAGCGACGCGGGCAGCGCCCTCTGGCTGACCGTGCTGGGCCGGGCCGTGGCACGGGGCGAAGCGCGGCCGGAGGCACTCCACCCCAGGGTCGCCACGGTCGCGGTCGCCTTGCTGCGCAACGAGTTCCTCACCAGCGGCACACCCACCGTGCCGGACGGCGTGCTGGTCGAGATCGTCGACGAGGTCTACCTACCCCTGGTCCGCAACCGCTGACCACCGCGCCGGAGACAGCCCGCGATGCCCGGCCCGGCGCGACTCGAAGGGAATCGACCGGACCGGAATGAGAGCGGCAGCTTCAGGACTGGGCCGGCTGGTGCAGGGCCGGCAGGCGCAGGATGCCGCACAGGTCGTTCAGCGCCCGGCCCAACGGCAGGTCCACGCGCGCGGTCGCGTGTGCGTCGCCCCTGGTCTCGCCCTGGTTCACGATGACCACCGGCTTGCCCGCCTTCGCCGCGTGCCGGACGAACCGCAGCCCCGACATCACGGTCAACGACGAGCCCAACACCAGCATCGACCGCGCCCGGTCCACCAGCCGGTAGCACTCCGCCACCCGCGCCGGCGGCACGTTCTCGCCGAAGAACACCACGTCCGGCTTGAGCACGCCGCCGCAGTCCGCGCAGTCCACGACCCGGAAGCCGCGCACGTCCTCGTCCGCCAGGTCCGCGTCGCCGTCCGGGTTGATCCGGGCGATCTCTGCGGTGAAACCCGGGTTCGCCGCGCGCAGCCTGCGGTCCAGCTCTTCGCGCGGGCTCGGCCGGCGGCAGCCGAGGCAGATCACCCGGTCCAGGTTGCCGTGCAGCTCGACGGCGTCCGTCGTGCCGGCGGCGTGGTGCAGGCCGTCCACGTTCTGGGTGATCACGCCGGACACGAAACCCTCGCCGCGCAACGCCGCCACCGCGCGGTGGCCCGGGTTCGGGTCGGCGCGGGCGATGGTGCGCCACCCCAGGTGGCTGCGCGCCCAGTACCGACGACGACCGGCCGGGCTGCCGGTGAACTCGTCGTAGGTCATCGGGGTGTGCCGGCGCAGGCTGCCCGCAGCGCCCCGGTAGTCCGGGATGCCGGACTCGGTGGACAGGCCCGCCCCGCTGAGCACCACCACGTCCCGCTCGCCGACGACCCGCACCACGTCGTCCAGGTCGGTCGTGCGCGGCAACGGCTCGCCCGTGGCGGTCCAGCTCAGCGTCGGCCGTGTGCGCATCGCCCAAGCCTACGTGCGGGTCACAGCCACCCGCCGTCTTCCGCGAACCGCACCGCCTCGGCCCGTGTTCGCGCGCCCGTCTTGCCGATCGCGGACGACAGGTGGTTGCGCACCGTGCCCTCGGACAGGTGGAGTGCCTTCGCCAGGTCGGAGACCGTCCCGCCGTCCTTGGCGCACGCCAGCACGTCCCGCTCCCGGTCGGTCAGCGGGCTGCGGCCGTTGGCCAGCGACTCTGCCGCCAGCACCGGGTCCACCACCCGCAAACCCACGTGCACCCGGCGCACCGCGTCCACCAACTGCTCGGGTTTGGCGTCCTTCACCACGAACCCGGCCGCACCCGCCGCCATCGCCCGCGCGAGGTAGCCGGGTCTGCCGAACGTCGTGCACACGATGACTTTGCAGGACGGCAACGCCGCACGCAGGTCGCCGGCGGCGGACAGCCCGTCCCGGCCGGGCATCTGCACGTCCAGCAGCGCCACGTCGGGCCGCGCCCGAAGCGCCGCGGACACCACCTCGTCACCCGAGCTCACCTCGGCCACCACCTCGATGTCCGCCTCCAGGCCCAGCATCGCGGCGAACGCGCCGCGCACCAGCGCCTGGTCGTCGGCCAGCAACACCCTGATCACGCGACCTCCGCCCGCAGCCGGTACCCGCCGCCCGCCAGCGGACCGGCCTCCACCGTGCCACCGACCTCGGCGAGGCGTTCGGCGAGACCGGCCAGCCCGGTGCCCGACCGGCCGTTGCCCGACCGACCGGTGCCGACGCCGCGCCCGTCGTCCCGCACCTCCAGCCAGCCGGCGCCCAGCCGCACCTCGCACCGCGTGGCTGACGAGTGCCGCAGGACGTTCGTGACCCCCTCCCGGAGGACGTAGCCGAACACCTGCTGCAAGTCCGGGTGCACGTTGTCCACCGCGTGCGGAAGATCCGCCGTCACCCCCGCCGCCCGCAACGCCGCCCGCGCTCCGACGACCTCGGCCGACAGCGACACCTCCCGGTACCCGGACACCGTCGCCCGCACGTCGCCCAGCACCTGTCTGGACAGGTTCTCGATGTCCTTCACCTCGTCGTAGGCACGGTCCCGCTCGTCGTTCTCCAGCAGCCGCCTGGCCAGCCCCGTCTTCACGGTGATGGTGGTGAGGCTGTGCCCGAGGATGTCGTGCAGGTCGCGGGCGAGCCGGTTGCGCTCCTCGGTCGCGGCCATCGTCGCGATCTCCTCCTGCGCCCGCCGCAGCTCGCGGTTGGCGCGGAACAGCCGGCCCAGCGACACCATGCCCAGCGACACCGACATCAGCGTCACCAGCTGCCCGCCGTCGCGTTCCAGTGCTCCGGTGAGGTACATGGCCACGCTGAGACCCACCAGCAGCACGCCGTCGATCAGCACAGCCCGCCGCGCCGGCAGCGCCATCGCGGTGGTGGCCATCGCGTAGACCATCAGCCCCGCCGAGTCCAGCCCGAGCAGGAAGACCATGACCAGGCTGAACGCCAGCAGCACCAGGCAGGCGACGGTACGGCGGTTGTCGTCCGAGCCGCGCCACAGCACGGCGGGCATCGCCACCCAGCCCGCCGCGTACAGCACGAGCATCGTGGTCGCCACGACCTTCCACCACACCTCGTGGTCGGCCGTCAGCACGCCCTGGACCACGCCCGGCACGTACACCAGGACGAATAGCGCGTTGAACGCCAGCCACTTCCACCCGTCCCGCATGGTGGCAAACCTGGGCATCGTCACACCCGACCCGCCCGGAACCGCCTCGCCGCGACCAGACCGAGCACCAGCACCCACGCGCCCAGCACCAGCAGCGCGTGCCCGACCGGCGGGTCCGACACCAGCGGTGCCTGCGCGAGCTGCTTGGCCCAGTAGGTCGGCAGCGCCTCCATCACGGCCCGCAGCCACTCAGGTGCCACGTCCGCCGGGATCCAGATGCCGCCGAGCAGGCCGAGCAGCAGCGACGCCACGCCGGTGATCGCCTGCATCCCGTCCGGTGTCGCGACCAGCCCGACCACGATCCCCAGCAGCACGAACGGCACCGCGCCCAGCCACAGCGCGAGCAGCACGGCCGGCCACTGCCCGGCGTCCAGCCGCACGCCCAGCGCCACGCCGACCACGCTCACCAGCAGGATCGCGGGCAACGCGACCAGCAGCCCGAGCAGGCCCTTCGTCACGACGTACCCGGTGCCGGTCAGCGGTGTCAGGCGCAGCTGACGCTGCCAGCCCGACCCCCGTTCGACGGCGATCCGCGCACCCGTGGCCAGCGGACCGGACATCACGCCCAACAGGGCCATGTTCATCATCAGCGACGTCACCACCGGGACGCCGTTCGGGAATGTCTGGCCCAAGCCGCCGTAGAGGTTCACGAACAGCAGGAGCATCACCGACGGCAGCACCACCGTGAAGACCAGGTAGCGGCCGTTGCGCACCGCACGACGCAGCTCCAGTGCCAGGAATCGGACGTTCACCTGTCCCCACCTTCGTTCGAGGTCGATCCGGCCCGCCCGTGCGGTCCGGTTGGCCCGGGGGCCTCGGGCATTGCGGTCGGCGCACGGCCCGGAACCACGGCCGGGAGGCGCGCCGCCGCCCCGGTCGTGCGGTCGACGGCGACCCGGGCCAGGCTGTGGGCAGGGTCGGGATCGGAGCGACCCGACGCCCGAACGAAGGCAGGGTCAGGCCCGAGACCACCCGCCGCCGGCTCGCACAGACCGCCTTCAAGGTGCTCGCCAGCTGCAACCCCGACCGGCCAGGTGCCTCCGCACCACACGCCCAGCCGTCGGGCCGACGCACCGGACGGAACGGCTCGGTCTGGAGGAGTCTCACCCGGAAAGCGGAGGCGACAATGGGGGCGCGGTTCGACCGTCACCCGGACGGCGCGCGGGGCGAGGAGTTCCGCACCGCCTCCAACGGTGGCCCGGTGACGTTCGCGGCTGCCGACCGGCACGTCGGCGGCGAAGGACCCGGGCCTCATGGCGAGTCCTCCCCCGTCAGCGCGAGGAACGCGTCCTCCAGGCCGATCGCGGTGATCTCGATGTCGTGTGCCGCCGGGTAGGCGGCCAGCAGGGCGCGCAGCGCGGTGTCCGAGTCGTCGCACCACAGCTCCACCCGGTCGCCCCGGGTCTCGACGGCGCGCGCCCCCGGCAGCGCCAGGTCCCGCGCGCCGGGCACGACCGCGCTGATCGTGCGGCCCGACACGGTCGCCCGGATCTGCGCGACGGACCCGTCCGCGACGATCCGCCCGGACCGCATCAGCACTACCCGGTCCGCGTAGTCCTGTGCCTCTTCCAGGTAGTGCGTGGCGAACAGGACTGTCCGGCCGGTGTTCGTGTACTCGCGCATGGCGAGCCAGAACCGGCGGCGGGTCTCCACGTCCATCGCGACCGTGGGCTCGTCGAGCACCAGCAGGTCCGGCTGCGACACCAGCGCCAGCGCGAACCGCACCCGCTGCCGCTGCCCGCCGGACAGCTTGGCGCACTTGCGGTCCGCCAGCTCCGCGACCCCCGACCGGGCCAGCACTTCGGCCACCGGCAGCGGCCGTCGGTGAAGCGCCGCGACCAGGCCGACCGCCTCGGCGACCGTGGCGTCGTCCAGCAGCGCGCCGCTTTGCAGCATCGCGCCGACCGCGCCGTCGGCGACGGCTTCGCGCGGTGTCCGCCCGAACACCGACACCTCGCCCCGGTCGGGCGCGGTCAGCCCCAACAGCACGTCGACCGTGGTCGACTTGCCCGCGCCGTTGGGGCCGAGCAACGCCACGACTTCACCCGGCGCGACCACGAGGTCGACCCCGTCGACCGCCTTGACCTCACCGAACCCCTTGTGTAGCCCGCGCAACGCCACTGCGGTGCCGGCGCGGACAGCCATCCCCTGTGTCATGAGTTCAGCGTGGCCGGGTGGCGGGTCGGGTGCGGGTTCCATGCGTCATGGTCCTGGCATGACATCTGTCATGGGTCTGCCGGGCGACCGACGTGACACAGAGGGAGAACCCGAACCGGTCAGGGGGCCGGCGGTGCCCACCTGCCGGGTCCGGGATCAGAACTTGACGATCGCGCAGCCCAACCTGGGACCGGCGGTGCCCGCCTTGCCCGGTTCGGTGGCCGTCTTCTCCGCGTGGATCACGACCGAGCCCGCCCGGCGGTCCGCGAACTGCCACGGCACGACGGTCGTCACCACGGCCCGACCACGGGCGTCGGTGGTGAAGTCGAGCCAGATCTCATTGGTCGGGTTGGCGTACTCCGGGTCGACCGAAGGCTGCTTCGGGTCCACGACGTGCTGGTGGTGCGGGCCCGCGTCGGCCGGCAGCTGGCCGCACGGCTTCTGGTGGGCGTGCGAGCCGTACGTGCGGTTGGGCACCAGGCCCCACACGCTCAGCTGGACCTTGGTCGAGTGCCGCCACTTCGGCGACGCGACGACCATGACCTTCGAGCCCGGCTCGATCAGCTTCACGTCGTAGGTGAAGGCGTTGGTGGCCTGGTCGGGTGTGGCGAACTTCCCGGTGGTGATCACCACTCCACCACCACCGTGGCCGTGGCCGTCCGCGTCCACCGGACTTTGCGCGATCGCGACGCCGGCGGTGGCCACGAGCGCCGTGGCGGCGAGCAGGGGAACGAGACGTTTCACACTTAAAGCCTTTCCGAATAGTCGGCGGCCGTTTTGTCCGTACTTCCCGCACGCTAGCACAATGATCATGAACCGAATGGTCGGCGGAATCCGGGGTGTTCGGCCCGATCCGGCACAAACACCCCGACCCGGTGAATTCACCACGCGACCCGCGTTCACACGTTCTGGTACCACCATCGGGTGGTATCAGGGGTGTCCTCGATGAGGATGCCGCGTTCCCGCAGGCCGTCCCGGATCCGGTCGGCCTCGGCGAACCGCCGCGCCGACCGCAGTTCCCGCCGCCGCGCCAACTCCGCCTCGATGTCCCCGTCGGCACCGGCCGGCTGCGCCAGGTCGAACGCGTCGAACAGCTCGTCCACCTCGCGCAGCAGCGCCAGCGCGGACGGGCCGGGCGGGTCGCCGCCGCGGTTCTGCTCCCGGATGTACTCGAACAGCGCGGCCACCGCACCCGGCGTGTCCAGGTCGTCGTCCAGGTGCGCGAAGATCCGCTCCCGGGCCCGTTCCGCCAGCTCCCGGGCCGCCGGTTGCTCCACGTGCGCCGGTTCCACCAATCGGGCGAAGTTCTCCACCCGCCGCCGGGCCGCCTTCGCGTTGGCCAGCGTGACGTCGTTGAACTCCATCGACGACCGGTAGTGCTGGCTGAGGAACGCGTAGCGCAGCGTCCGGAAGTCGGCCAGCTCCAGCGCCTGCCGGATGGTGAGGAAGTTGCCCGCGCTCTTGCCCATCTTCGCGCCGTCCACCCGCAGCAGCCCGGCGTGCAGCCAGTACCGCACCAGCGGCGACTTGCCGGACGCGGCCTCCTGCTGCGCGATCTCCGCCTCGTGGTGCGGGAAGATCAGGTCGACCGCGCCGCCGTGCAGGTCGTACTGGGGCCCGAAAACGGCTTCGGTGATCGCCGTGTCCTCGATGTGCCACCCCGGCCGTCCCGTGCCCAGCGGCGTGTCCCAATACGGTTCGCCCGGTTTGCGGGCCTTCCACAGCGCGAAATCGCCGGGATTGCGCTTCCCCGCGTTTTCATCGACCCGGGCGACCGCGTCCTCGGCCTCCACGTGCGTGCGGCCGGACAGCTTCCCGTAGTCCGGGAAGGTGGACAGGTCGAAATACCAGCCGTCGTCCAACCGGTACGCGTGGCCCCGGTCGATCAACGCCCGGACCTGGGCGACGATGTCGTCGATGTGGTCGTGCGCGCGCTCGTAGGTGTCGACCGAGGTGTTGTGCAGCGCGGCCATGTCCTCCAGGTACCTGGCCTCGAACTGCGCGGACAGCTCGCGCGGCGGCACGCCGAGCCGGGCCGCCCGACTGATGATCTTGTCGTCCACGTCGGTGATGTTCTGCGCGTACGTGACCCGGTAGCCGCTTTTCCGCAAAAAGCGCGCGACGAAATCGAAATGGGTGTAGGTCTTCGCGTGGCCGATGTGGCTGAAATCGTAGACGGTGGGCCCGCACACGAACATCCGGACCTCACCGGAGGTCATCGGCTCGAACGGGTCCTTGCGTTTGGTGAGCGTGTTGTGGAAACGGATGGACACGCATGGTCTCCTCGGGTGCGGGACAGGGGCAGTTAATTCGCCTGCGCCCGACACTCCGCCACGACACGGCGGACCACGCCGTCCGAGAAGTCGTAAATCACCCACACAACGCAGAGTGTATCAGGCCGCACAATGCGTGATCCGGTGTCAATCGGCGTGGAAGAACCTCCGGACGGCCCGCACCGCAGCCGCCCGGTGCGCCGGGTGGTGGCGCGGGTCGTCCTCGTCGCAGAAGCCGTGGTCGGCGTCGAACAGCTCGACGGCCACCGTGGGGCCGGCGAGGCACGCCGCGAGGGGCGCGGCACCCGGCTCGTGCTCGGCGAGGATCGCCAGGCAGGGGCATCGGGGCCGGTGGTGGGCGTGGTCGCGGATGCGGGAGCCGTACACGCAGGCGATCGCGTCGAACGCGTCGGACGCCAGCCACGCGGCGGTCGCGCCGACGCCGAAACCCAGGCACAGCAGCCGTTCGTGGTCGGTCCGCAGCTCCGCCGCGTGCTCGGCGAGCACCTTCGCCATGCCGGCCACGCCGGGTCCCTCGGCGAACCTGCGGCAGGCGAGTCCGCCCTCGTCCGACCGGTAGACCCGGTTGTCCGGCAGGAGGTTCGGGGTGGTGGCCGCCCACTCCGGACGCCGCACGGCTTCGGACATCCGCAGGATGTGCTCGTTCGGGCCGTGGATCTCGTGTGCCACCACCAGCGCGGTGCTCATGCGGGGTACGTCCGGATCTCAGTGGCCTTCAGCGCCGCCCACAGCACGTCGCCGGGCCGCACCCGCAGGTCGGCCAACGTCGCCGTGGTGATGTCGGCCAGCACCGGCGGCGTGCCGTCGAGCCGGAGGCGGGTGGTGTGGGCGTGCTGCTCGATGTCCGTCACGGTCACCCGCCAAGTGTTGCGCGGACTGCCCTCCGGCGGCACGCGGTGCAGGCTGACCGCGCTCGGCGGGAACGCCACGTGCACCGCGCCGGCGGCGGGTTCGGCGACCGTCAGCACGCCACCCCCGGCGAGGGTCACGGCGTGCCGCGCGGCCTCGCCCCGGTACAGGTTGAGGCCGACCAGGTCGGCGACGTAGTCGGTGCGCGGGCGGCGGGCCACCTCGGCGGGCGGACCCTCCTGGACGACGCGGCCGTCCTCCACGATGACCAGCCGGTCGGCCAGCACCATGGCGTCCAGCGGGTCGTGCGTCACCAGCAGCGTGTGGCCGGGGAAGTCGGCCAGGTGCCGGCCCAGTTCGGCGCGCACGGTGAGCCGGGTGGTCGCGTCCAGGGCGGCCAGCGGCTCGTCCAGCAGCAGCAGGCGCGGCCCGGTGACCAGGGCGCGGGCGAGCGCGACCCGTTGCGCCTGCCCGCCGGACAGGGCGCGGGGTTTGCGGTGCGCGTGCTCGGCGAGGCCGACCCGGTCGAGCCAGTCCCGGGCTTGTTCCCGGGCCTCGGCGCGGCGGACGCCCCGGGCACGCAGGCCGAACGCGACGTTCTCCAGCGCGGACAGGTGCCCGAACAGCAGGTAGTCCTGGAACACCACGCCGATCGGACGGCGCTCGGCGGACACGAACACCCCCGGCGGCTCGTCCCACGTCTCGTCGTCCAGCCGAACGTGCCCCGAGGTCAGCGGCAGCAGACCGGCCAGCGCCCGCAACGCGGTCGTCTTGCCCGCCCCGTTCGGACCGAGCAGGGCGACGACCTCACCGGGCGCGACGGTCAGCTCCAGGTCCAGCCGGAACCGGTCGCGGACCACCCCGAGTTCGGCGTGCACGGTCACGTCGCGCCGCCGATCCACCGGTCCCGCAGCCCGGCCAGCACCCCCACCGACACCAGCAGCAGCACGATGCTCAGCACGATCGCCGCCTCCGGCTCGGTCTCCAGCGCGAGGTAGACGGCCAGCGGCATGGTCGTGGTCTCACCCGGGAAGTTGCCCGCGAACGTGATCGTGGCCCCGAACTCCCCCAACGCCCGCGCCCAGCACAGCACCGCGCCCGCCACCACACCCGGCGCGATGGACGGCAACGTCACCCGCCGGAACGTCAGCCAGCGCGAGGCACCCAACGTCGCCGCCGCCTCCTCGTAGCGCGGATCGGCGGCCCGCAACGCGCCCTCCACCGAGATCACCAGGAACGGCATGGCGACGAACGCCTCCGCCACCACCACTCCGGCGGTGGTGAACGGCAGCGACACCCCGAACCAGGCGTCGAGGTACTGCCCGACCAGCCCACGCCTGCCCAGCACCAGCAGCAGCGCCACCCCGCCCACCACCGGCGGCAGCACCAGCGGCACGGTGACCAGCGCCCGCAGCACCCCCCGACCGGGCAGCTCGGCCCGGGCCAGCAGCCAGGCCAGCGGTATCCCCAGCACCAGGCACACCGCGGTCGCGAGGCTCGCGCACACCACCGACAGCCGCAACGCCTCCCCCACCTCGGCGCTGAACAGCTGCCCGGGCAGCGTGGCCCAAGGCGTCCGGACCACCAGCCCCACCAGCGGGATCAGCAGGAACGCCATCCCCAGCACGGCGGGCACCACCAACACCACGGGCAGCCGCCCCCGCACCCGGCGACCCGACGTCACCGCGCTTCACCCCGGCGCGACCCCGTCACGGCACGTCGAACCCGGCATCGGCGAGCGCCGCACGCCCCTTGTCGGACCGGACGAAGTCCACGAAAGCCCGGGCACCCGCCGCGTTCGGCGCCTTGGCCAGCGGCGCGATCGGGTAGTCGTTGACCGCCTGGTCGGCCTCCGGGAACGCGATCCCCTCGACCTCGCCGCCGGCGGCCTTGACGTCCGTCCGGTACACCAGCGCGGTGTCCACCTCACCGAGCCGGACCTTGGTGAGCACCGCTTTGACGTCCTGCTCCAACGTGTCCGCCCGGGGCACGACGCCGGCCGCCGCGAACACCTTCCTGGCCGCCGCCCCGCACGGCACCTGCTCCGCGCACAACGCGATCTTGGCGTCCTCGCGGCCGAAGTCGGCGAGCCCGGTGACCCGACCCGGATTCCCCTTCGGCACGGCGATCTGAAGCCGGTTGCGGGCGAACACCACGGGCACGTCGGTGATCCCGCCCGCGTCGGTCACCTGCTTCAGGTTCGCCGGGGCGGCCGAGGCGAACACGTCCACCGGCGCGCCCTGGTTGATCTGCTGTGCCAGCGCGGAACTGCCCGCGAAGTTGAACTTCACCCGGACGCCGGGGTGCGCGGCCTCGAACTCCTTGCCCAGCCGGGTGAACGTCTCGGTGAGCGAAGCGGCGGCGAACACCGCCACGTCCCCGACCACCCCGTTTCCCGTCGACGGGCTCGCCGGCCGGTCCGACGCGCTGCACCCGACCAGCGACACGACGGCGACGACCGCCACGAACGCACTGCGCGACACGGGTCAGCCCTCCGGGATCTCGACGACGACGTGCGTGGACTTGATGGAGGCGACCGCGACGCTGCCCACCTCCAGGCCGAGCTCGTCGGCGGCTTCCCGACTCATCAGCGACACCACCCGGAACGGCCCGGCCTGCATCTCGACCTGCGCCATCACCCCGTCCTTGACGACCCGGGTGACGATCCCCCGCATCCGGTTCCGCGCGGACGCGGCCACCGTCGTCCCCGGCTCGGACACCTCGGCCAGCCGCTGCGCGAACTCGGCCAGCTCCCGCCCTTCAATGCCCTTCCGGCCGCTGTCCAGCTGCACGGACGGCAACCGCCCCTGATCGACCCACCGCCGGACGGTGTCGTCGCTGACACCCAGCAGAGCCGCCGCCTCACTTATCCGCAGATTCGGCACCAGGACATCCTAGACACCGCAAACGCGGATCGAGAGGGTCGATTCCCTCCCGATCCGCGTTCCCACGACCCGAGCGGCGCTCACCCCTCCACGCGCGATCTCCCGACTCGACCCGCCGACGGACGATCCGCCCAGGTGACTTGTCGGAGCACGATCGGCGAGGCTCGGGTACAACAGCCGGCCACCCGAGCCGGACCGGACCACCGACCCCGGTCCGGTTTCAGACCCCGTCCGACTTCGGACACCGGCAGGCGCCACCACAGCGTCCGCACCACCCCCGCCAACCGCCCAACGCGGACAAAACCCTGTGCGCACCACCGATCCGCCCCACCCGCACCGCCAACGGGCGCACGCCGTTCGGCCATTCCGCTCCCGACTTCCGGCTGTGCCGCGCGGACCGTGTTGCGACATAACGTCCCCGCACGAACGTCTTTCACCTATCTGTTGAGGGGGATCTTCGTGCGAAGACTGCTAGTCGGCGCAGCCACCATCGCGCTGATGACGGCGGGCATCACGGCCGTGCCCACGGCCGCGACCGCCGCACCCGACACGACCGCCGAGCCCGTACAGCTCCAGGTCGACGACCTGCCGCACCCGCTGGAGGAAAAGCGGCGGGCGCTGCGGCAGGACGCGCTGGCCAAGGTGCTGACCGGCGAGGCGACCACCGAGAAGCGCGGCGCGAGCACGGTGGTCAAGGTCGGCCGCAAGGAAAAGGCCGGCCAGAAGGTCAAGGTCGACCAGTACGTCGAACTCGAACGGGAGAAGGTCGACAAGATCTTCGTCGTCCTCGCCGAGTTCGGCAACGAGCGCCACCCCAACTACCCCGACCAGGACACCGCGCCGAACATCGCCGGCCCGAAGCGGTTCGACGGCCCGCTGCACAACGAGATCCCGCAGCCGGACCGGTCGGTCGACAACGCCACCATCTGGCAGCCGGACTTCAGCCGCCAGTACTTCCAGGACCTGTACTTCTCCACGGCACCGGACGCCAACTCGGTCGCCAACTACTACGACAAGCAGTCCTCGGGCCGCTACAGCGTCAGCGGCACGGTGACCAACTGGGTCAAGGTCCGCTACAACGAGGCGCGCTACGGCCGTTCCGACGGCTACCCGTGCGCCGGCAACCTGTGCAACAACAGCTACGACCTGGTCCGGGACGCGGTGACCCAGTGGTACGCCGACCAGAAGGCCGCCGGTCGCAGCACCGAGGACATCCGGGCCGAACTCGCCGAGTTCGACACCTGGGACCGCTACGACTACGACGGCGACGGCGAGTTCAACGAGCCGGACGGCTACCTCGACCACTTCCAGATCGTCCACTCGGGCGGCGACCAGGCCGACCGCGACCCGTGGCAGGGTGAGGACGCCATCTGGAGCCACCGGGGCTACGCCTTCAAGAACTACAACACCGGTCCGGGAACCAACAAGCTCGGCGGCTCGCCCATCGGCGACACCGGACTGTGGGTCGGCGACTACACGATGCAGCCGGAGAACGGCGGCGTCAGCGTGTTCGCCCACGAGTACGGCCACGACCTCGGCCTGCCCGACCACTACGACACCACCAACACCGGCACCAACGGTGTCAACTGGTGGTCGCTGATGGCCCAGAACCGGGTCGGCGAGCTGAACGAGGCGCCGGGCCTGCGGGCCAACGAACTGTCCGCGTGGGACAAGCTCCAGCTCGGCTGGCTGGACTACGAGGTCGCGGTCGCGGGCCAGGAACGCACGTTCGACCTCGGCCCGCACGAGTACAACTCGGCCAAGGCACAGGGCCTCGTGGTGGTGCTGCCCGACGTGTCCAGGACGTTCGACTACGGCAACCCGTTCGCGGGTTCCAAGATGTGGTGGAGCGAAAAGGGCAACGACCTGGACAACACCCTCGTCCGGCCGCTGGACCTGACCGGCAAGACGAGTGCCGAGCTGACCCTCAAGGCACGGTTCGACATCGAGGAGGACTTCGACTACCTGTACGTCGAGGCCGCCAACGCCGACGGCAGCTGGACCCAGCTGGACGGCACCGTCGACGGCCGCCCGTTCGTCCGCGACTCCGGTGACGCGCCCGCGATCAGCGGCACGTCGGCGGGCCGCTGGGTGGACGTCAAGGTCCCGCTGAACGCCTACGCGGGCAAGAACACCAAGCTCCGGTTCGCCTACCGCACCGACGGCGGCCTGGCCCTCCAGGGCTTCTTCGCCGACGCGATCACGGTGACGGCGGACGGCGCGCCCATCCTGGAGGACGGCGCGGAGACCGGAACCGGCTGGGCGCTCAAGGGTTTCCGGAGCACGGCGGGCACCGAGACCAAGTCGTTCGACCAGTTCTACATCGCGTCGAACCGCACCTACGAGTCCTACGGCAAGTACAACCGCACCGGCCCCTACCGGTACAGCTACCCGAACAAGCCGAAGTGGGTGGAGCACTTCCCCTACCAGGACGGCCTGCTCGTGTCGCTCTGGGACACCGCCTACCTGGACAACAACACCACCGAGCACCCCGGTGAAGGTCTGATCCTCCCGATCGACGCGAACCCCGCGCCGATCTACAACCTCGAAGGCGCGGCCTGGGCACCTACCGTCTCGGGCTACGACGCACCGTTCGGCCTCCAGAAGTCCGACTCGTTCACCCTGCACGTCAACGGCAAGCCGTCGTACGTGCGCGGTCAGTCGGCAAAGCCGGTCTTCGACGACACCAAGCAGTTCTGGTACCCGCAGACACCCACCACGGGCGTCAAGCTGCCCGCCGTGGGCGTCGGTCTGCGAGTGCTGACGCAGTCCGGCACGTCGCTGAAGGTCAAGCTGTTCAAGACCAAGTAGCCGGCCCGAAGGACCAGGCGACCTGACCCGGCCCCAAGGATCCAGGCAGCCAGAACCGGTCCACGACGGCACGGTCGCGGGGGGGGGCCGGCCGCCCCGCCGGGGGGGCCGCCCGGGGCCCCCCCCCCCCCGGGGGCGCGCGCGCCACGC
>CBHFOL010000005.1:0-69832 GCA_965995405.1 uncultured Saccharothrix sp. | reverse complement strand
GACCTGGTGGTGGGTGGTCGCGGCGTCGCGGTGGTGGGCGTAGCCCGTGTAGGCGACCGGGCCGCGGCGGGGGAGACGTTCCAGGTACAGCTCGTACGCGGTCTCCGCCAAGCCGAGGAAGGACGCGACGGCGCTGGTGAGCAGGTAGGGGACCGGAGGGTGGCGGAAGTAGGGGGAGTTCGCGGTGCGGTTGCTGCGGTAGTCCTGGTCGAGTAATCGCGCCGTGTGGATCGCGTGTCGGTGCGGGACGAAGACGTCCTGGCCGGACACGGTGTTGCTGCCGGTGCCCTCCATGCCGCTGACGTACCAGTCGTCCTCGATGGTCAGCTCACGCGCGGGGATGAGGAAGTTGGTCAGTTCGCCGCCCTCTACGACGGCCGGTTGGAGCATGTACGACGCGTCCAGGCAACCGCTGTTGAACGGCCAGCGGCCGGACACCGTGTACCCGCCGTCGACCGCCACCGCCCGTCCGGGCAGGGCCAGGGTCGTGCAGTGGAAGGCCTCGGGGTCGGCGAAGACCTCGTCCTGCACCTCGTCCGGGAACTTGGTGAGCAGGAAGGCGGAGTCCAGGTAGATGGTCGAGACCCAGGCGGTGGAGGCGCAGCCCCGGGCGACCTCGGTCAGGGCCGCGAGCTTCGTGCGCATGTCGCACTCAAGGCCGCCGAAGTGCCTGGGCAGACCCACGCGGTAGATGCCCGTCTCGCGCAGTGCGTCGAGGTTCTCGCGCGGGACGCGGCGCTCGGCGGTGCAGCGCGCGGCGTTGGACCGGAGGAGGGGAACGAGGGCGCGCACTCGGGCGATGAGATCCGGCATGGTGTCCCCCCACTCGTGACCCGGACGTTCGGTAGGTCACTGTGCCACAGGAGATCATCGGCGACGGGTGGGTGCGGGACATGGCACCCGAACGGTCCCGACCCGCTCACGGCTCGTGCCGCACCGGGCCCCGACGCTGGGCCAACCGGGGCCGGGACGATCACCCGTGGAGCCGGTTGCGCCGCCGTCGAAGCTCCCCGTTCGCGCGCGGCCCTATATATAAGGAGAGCGCCGTGCGCGATTCGGTCAGCCGCGCTCCACCAGGGCCCGCAGCCGGTCGAGTTCGGGGCCGATCTTCCAGCCCTGGGCGCGGACCCACGAGTCGTCCCAGTACGTCGTGGTGTAGCGGTCGCCGCCGTCGCAGATGAGCGTGACGATGCTGCCCTGCTCGCCCCGCTCGCGCATGTCCGCGGCGATCTCCAGGACGCCCGCCAGGTTCGTGCCGGTCGACGGGCCGACGCGCCGGCCGGTGTACTCCTCGATGAGCCGCGTGGCGGCGATGCTGGTGACGTCCGGGACGGTCCGCACGTCGTCGATCACTCCCGGCACGAACGACGGCTCGACCCGTGGCCGGCCGATCCCCTCGATCCGCGAGCCGGGTCCGGTGATCGTCCGGTCGCCGTCGCGCCAGGCCCGCCGGAAGACCGAACCCTCCGGATCGACCACCGCGAGCCGGGTCGCGAACTGCCGGTAGCGGCAGTAGCGGCCGATGGTCGCGCTGGTACCGCCGGTGCCCGCGCCGACCACGATCCAGCGCGGGACCGGATGGCGCTCGTGCGTCAGCTGTTCGAAGATCGAGGAGGCGATCGTGTTGTTGCCCCGCCAGTCGGTCACCAGCGAGGCCCGGCCGAACTGGTCCAGGTAGTGGTGGCCGGGCAGCGAGCCGAGCCGGTCGGCCTCCGCGTAGACGTCCCCCGCGTGCTCGACCAGCAGGCAGCGTCCTCCGGAGCGCTCGATCAGGTCGAGCTTGGCCTGGCTGGTGCCCCGGGGGACCACGGCGGTGAACGCCAGGCCCAGCAGCCGGGCGAAGTAGGCCTCCGAGATGGCGGTGGATCCGCTCGTGGCGTCGACCAGCGTGGTTCCCTCGGCGATGTCGCCGTTGGCCAGTCCGTACAGCACGAGCGAGCGGGCCAGCCGGTGCTTGAGCGACCCGGTCGGATGTGCGGACTCGTCCTTGAGGTAGATGTCCACGCCCTGGTCGTCGGGCACGGGGAAGACCTGGAGGTGGGTGTCGGCACTGCGGTTCGCGTCCGCGTCGATCCGGCCGATCGACTCCGCCACCCAGTCCCGATCGCTCGGGGTCTCCGGACGGTGGTCGTCCACGGCCGCGCGGTTGGTCCGCTGCATGTCCTGCCCTCCGACTCGCTCCGACCTCCAAGGTTCGGCCGATCGGCGGCATTGGTCAACGGCAGGATCGGAGGCATCTCCATAAGGTTGGCTTATGCTCGGGTCATGCTCGAACTGAGGCACCTCCGGCTGCTCGACGCGATCGCCCGGACCGGCTCGCTGACCGGCGCGGCCCGCGAACTCGGCTACTCGCAGCCGGCGGCGAGCCAGCAGATCCAAGCCCTGGAACGACACCTGCGGACGCCGGTCGTCGTCCGCTCGCGGTCGGGCGCGGTGCTCACCGAGGCCGGGACGGTGCTCGTCCGGCACGGGGCCCGGATCCTGGACCTGGTCGCGCGGGCGACCGCCGAGGTGGAGGCGGTGGCGGACCTGCGGTCCGGCCGGGTGCGGCTCGCGTGCTTTTCGAGCGGGGCCGCCATGATCCTGCCCCGGGCGCTCGCCGAGGTGTCGGCGGCGCATCCCGGCATCTCGTACACCCTGACGGAGGCGGAGCCGGCCGCGGCGCTGGCGATGGTGCGGGCCGGGGAGGTCGACATCTCGATCGTCTACCACTACGAGCCGATCGGGGCGGCTGTGGACGACGCCGCCGGCGACGAGACCTCGGTCGTGCTGCTGCGCGAGGCGGTCAACGTCGCCGTGCCCGTGGGGCACCCGACGGCGGGCCGGGACCGGATCGACCTCGCGGACCTCCGCGCGGAGCGGTGGATCGCGGGCTGCCCGGACTGCCGCGGGCACCTGGTCGACGCGTGCCGCGCGGTCGGGTTCGAGCCGGACATCGCGTTCGAGACCGACGACTACGCGGCGCTCCAGGGACTGGCGGCGGCCGGCCTGGGCGTCGCGCTGCTGCCGGACATGCTGCTCGCCGCGGCCCGGTCCGACCCGAGGCTGGTCGTCCGGCCGCTCGATCCGGCGGCGGTCCGGGTCGTCCGGGCGGTCACGACGAACGGCCTGCTCAAGGTCCCGGCGATCGGGCGGACGATGCGGGCACTGGTCGGCGCGTCGAAGGAGGTCGACCTGGCGGCCGACGTTCGCTGACCGCTGCCCACGGCGGTGGGGAGGTGCTGACCTATCTCTTGACTAGATCAGTGACTGATTCTACGGTCTCGGCCTGTCGAGCAGCGTGGCTCGCGCCGTCCCGAAGGAGTCCGCAGATGGCCCCACAGCCCCACACGTCGCCGACCGAGCGCGGCACCGTCCGCCGTGTCCTCGCGGCGACCACGGTCGGCAACCTCGTAGAGTGGTTCGACTACCTCGTCTACGCCTACGTCGCCTCGACGCTCGCGACGATCTTCTTCCCCGCGGGCGACCACGGCGCCGCCCTCCTGGCCACCTTCGCGATCTACGGCGTGAGCTTCCTCGTCCGACCGCTCGCCAGCCCGTTCTGGGGCTCGCTCGGCGACCGGGTCGGGCGGCGCAAGGTCCTCACGGCCGTCATCCTGCTCATGGGCGCGTCGACCTTCGCCGTCGGCGTCCTGCCGACCTACGCCCAGGTCGGCCTCCTCGCCCCGCTCCTCCTGCTGCTCTGCCGGATCGTCCAGGGCTTCGCGGCGACCGGCGAGTGGGTCGGCTCGCTCTCGTTCCTGCTGGAGTCGTCCCCGGCGCGCCGGCGCGGCTTCCTCCTCGGGATCAACAGCGCGGCGACGATCCTGCCCGGCGCGATCGCCGCCCTCTTCCTGCTCGTGCTGCGGTTGTCGATGTCCAAGGACGCCTTCGAGAGCTACGGCTGGCGCATCCCCTTCCTGGTCGGCGGCGTACTGGCGCTCGTCGGGTTCTACATCCGCAACAAGCTGGACGAGACTCCCGCCTTCCGCGAGGTCGAGCGCACCGAGTCGGTCGAGAAAGCGCCGGTCCGCAGCGTCTTCCGCAACTACCCCCGGCAGTTGGTCTCGGTCTTCTCCGTCGCCGCGCTCATGTCGCTGTCGGTGTACAGCCTCCTCACCTACATGCCGACGTTCCTGGCCGAGACCGCAAAACTCACCCCGACGAACGCCCTGGTCACCAGCAGCGCCGCGACCGTCGTCCTGACGCTGCTCATCCCGCTGTTCGCCGGGATCAGCGACCGGGTCGGCCGGCGGCCACTCCTCATCGCCGGCAGCGCGGCGCTCGTGGTCCTCAGCATTCCGGGCTACCTCCTCGTCTCGACCGGGACCACCGCGGGCGCGCTCGGCGGTCTCGCCATCCTCATCGTCGGGCCCGCCCTCATCGTCGGAACCGGCGGCGCGGTCATGGTGGAGATCTTCCCGACCAAGGTCCGCTACACGGGCAGCGCCCTGAGCCAGACCCTCGCGTACACACTCTTCGGCGGCACGGCGGCGTTCGTCAGCCAGGCGCTCGTGTCGGGCACGGGCCAGAGCATCGCGCCGGCGTTCTACATCACGGCCGTGGCGCTCGTCGTCCTGCTCATGGTCGTGTTCGTCGTCCCCGAGACCTCCCGGTTGTCGCTCGACGGCAAGCCCGACGACGTGCCCGCCCCCGCCCCGAACGCCGCCTGAGGAGCCCTGGAACCCGAATGCCGCGCATCGCCATCACCAGCGCAGACCTGTTCCCCGGCGACACCGGGAGCGTTCTGCCGGACCACACCCTGCTCATCGAGGACGGCCGGATCGCGGCCGTCCTGCCGCCCGGGGCCCCGCTACCCGGTGGTGACGTCGAGGTCGTCGACCTGCCGGGCACGACCGTCCTACCCGGACTGATCGACCTGCACGTCCATCTCGCCGACTGGGTGACGACGCCGCGGCTGTCGGCGGCGGGGATGGGTTTCGCGGCGGCCCAGCGGGTCGTCTCCGCCCTGCACAACGGGACGACGACGCTGCGGGACGTCGGCGGCCCTTCGGGTTTCGCGACGTCGGTCCGGGACGCGGTCGCGAGCGGGGTCGGCCCCGGATCGCGCGTGTTCGCGGCGAACGAGATGGTCTGCATGACCGGCGGGCACGGCTCCGAGCCGCCGCTCACCGGGATGGGCCGCGAGGCCGACGGCCCCGACGAGTGCCGCAAAGCCGTCCGCGAGCAGCTCAAAGCCGGCGCCGACCTGATCAAGGTGACCACGAACGGCCCGCTGGACGTGGTCGAGCTGACCCAGGTCGAGCTGGACGCGATCGTGGACGAGGCCCACCGGTGCGGCCTGCGGGTCGCGTGCCACGCGTCGATCCTGGAGGCGACCCGGATGGCGGTCCGGGCCGGTGTCGACACCATCGAGCACGGGTGCGACCTGGACGAGGAGACGGCGGCGGCGATGGCCGAACGTGGCATCGTCCTGGTGCCGACGCTCGTGGCGATGCAGCGGATCATGGCCGACTGGGAGCGCTATCGCGACATCCCGTCGATGCGGGCCGTCCCCGTCCGGGCCCGGCGGCACGTCGAGAGCTTCCGGCTGGCGCTCGCCGCCGGCGTGCGGATCGGCGCGGGCACCGACACTTCGCCGACCCTGGGCGGCTTCGCGGCCCTCCCCGACGAGCTCGCCGCGATGGTCGGGGCCGGCATGACGCCCGCGCAGGCCCTCACCGCCGCGACGAGCGTCGGAGCCGACGCACTCGGCCGCGCCGGCGAACTCGGCGTCCTCGCCCCGGGTGCGCTCGCCGACCTCCTCGTCTGCGCGGGAAGCCCGCACCGCGACATCGCCGACCTTCGTCGGGTCCGGCTCGTCGTCAAGGACGGCGTGGTCGTCCACGACGTGCGCGCGGGGCGTCCCTCACGGGGTGTGGACGGGCCCGCCGATGCCGTCGCTGACCGCGAGGTTCCGCATGAGCTTGTAGGCGTGCGAGAGCTGGGTGCGCATGAGGTCGCCGGCCGCGGCCGGGTCGCCGCCCCTGATCGCGCGAAGGAGTGAGGTGTGGTCGTCGGTCATCTCGGCCAGCGCGCTGAGATCGTAGGCGACGAGGATGAGCACGCGCTCAAGCTCGTCCAGGACCCCGTCGACGGCGGTCGCGAGCCGCCGGTTGCCGGACATGACGGCGATCTCGTGGTGGAACTCGTGGTTGAGCCGCGCCATCCGCGGTCCCCGGCCCGGGGTCGTGTCGGTGACGAACGGGAGCGACTGCTGGGCGAGGTCGTCCAGCCTCCGCCAGTCCGCGAGCCCGCGGGTGACCCGTGCCGTGGCGAGTTCGGTCGCGAGCGGTTCGAGCGCGATCCGGATCTGGAAGACCTCGTCGTAGTCGCGCAGGCCGACACCGGTGACGATGTAGCCGAGCCGGGGGACGGCCCGGACCAGACCGGTGCGGCGCAGTCGCTGGAGCGCTTCCCGGGCCGGGCCCCGGCTCACGCCGAAGTGGGTGGCGAGGGTGCCTTCCACGAGGACGTCGTCCGGGCGGAGCCGGCCGGTGAGGACGTCGTCCTTGATCGAGCCGAAGACCCATTCGGCGACGCCCTGGCCCTCCCCGCGCTCGGGACGGGACAGTGCGGGGGTGCCTGCGGGCGGACCCTCGTTACCCGCGCCGCTCATCGTTCCCGTTCCTCCCTCGGCCCTGTCGTCCGGTGTGCTTCCGAGTGCACGGGCGACGGTGTCCGCCTGGACGGGCGTCGGCGGCCCGTCGACCCCGTGTTCCGCGCCGGGGTGCCCGTGTCGCACTGGAAGTGCTTGCGGACAACCGACTGTACAGACACCGCGCGCACCCGTCGGCAACCGGCCGGACCGCGACCGGAGTCGCTTCCCGGCCCCGGGGTTCGCGCCGACCAGTGCCGATCCCGTCGCCGCACGCGGGCGGGTCCACGGCCGAGTTCGCTTTCCCACTCGCCACAACGATCCTCGAAAGGCCCGACGTGCCCGTCCCGCAGAACCTCGGCGACATCGCCATCACCCGTGCCGACGACGAGACCGTCGCCGTCGTGGACCTCCGGCTCCCCGGGAGCCCGAACGAGCACACCTACGCGGACCTCGCCCGCGCGTCCGGCGGAGTCGCGGCGTACCTCGCCGGTCGCGGTCTGGCGGTCGGCACCCGGATCGGCATCCTCTCGCTCAACCGCTTCGAGTACCTCGCGGCGTACTTCGGGATCATGCGCGCCGGCCTCGTCGCGGTCCCGCTCAACATCAAGCTCCCCGCGGAAACCCTCGCCTACATCGCCGCGGACGCCGAACTCGCCCTGACTTTTGTCGACGCAGACCGGCTCCCGCTCACCCCAGACGGCTGCGAGGCCGTCTCCTTCGACGACGCCGGGCCGGCGGGCTTCGCCGCCGTCGCACCGCCGCGCGACTTCGCGACCGTCGCCCTCCCGGCGGACGCGGAGGCGGAGCTGCTGTACACGTCCGGGTCGAGCGGTGTGCCGAAGGGCGTGCCGCTCACCCACACCGGCCAACTCTGGGCACTCGACGCGCTCGGCTCGGCACGGATCGCGCCGCCGCGGACGCAGATCCTCGCGCAGCCGCTGTTCCACATGAACGGCATCGTCGTCAGCGGACTCGCCTTCCTCGGTGGCGACACCGTCGTCCTCCAGCCGAGCTTCCGGGCCACCGACTACGTGGACGCGATCGCGCGGTACGCGGTGAGCGCGGTGAGCGCCGTCCCGACGATGTGGGTGCGTGCGCTCCGCGAGGCCGAGGCCGGCCGGGGCGACCTCACCTCCGTGCGTGCCCTGAGCCTCGGCTCGGCACCGACGACGGACGAGCTGCTCGACCGGACCCGGGCGCTGCTGCCCGACTGCGCGATCACCCTGTCCTACGGCACGACCGAGGCCGGACCGGCGATCTTCGGACCGCATCCCGACGGGATCCCGACACCCGGGCTCGCCCTCGGCTACCCCGTCGCCGGGGGCGAGGTGAAGCTGGTCGACGGCGCGTCCGAGGACGAAGGCGTGCTCGCCATGCGGAATCCGGCCGTCATGGGCGGCTACCACAACCTCGCCGAACGGAGCGCGCAGGTCCTCGACGGCGGCTGGTACGTGAGCGGCGACGTCATGCGCCGTGACCCCGAGGGCTTCTACTACTTCCACGGCCGGGCGGACGACATGTTCGTGTGCGGCGGGGAGAACATCTACCCGGGCGAGGTCGAGCGCCTGCTCGAACGGCACCCGGACCTCCACCAGGCCGTCGTCGTCCCCCTGCCCGACGCCGAACGCGGCCAGATCCCGGTCGCCTTCGTCGTCCCCGTCGCCGGGGCACAGCCGACCGCCGAGTACATCAAGGCGTTCGCGCTCGCCAACGCCGCGCCCTACCTGCACCCGCGACGCGTCTGCGTGCGCGGCGAACTGCCGATGGCGGGGACGAACAAGACCGACCGGGCGGCTCTCCAGCGGCTCGCACACGACCTGGAGGCAACCGGTGGCTGGTCCGTCTGAGTCCGTCGCCCGACCGGATGTGGAGGAAGCCGTGCCGCAGACAGAGCTCACCACCGAGACGTTGCAGGGGTGGCTCGACGCCTCGCCCTTCGCCGCCTTCCTCGGGCTCACCTGCGAATCGATCGACACCGAGACCAAGTCCGTCGTCCTGACGATGCCGCTGCGGCCCGAGCTTGAGCGCGGTGGCGGCGACGGCTGGTTCCACGGCGGCCCGGTCGCCGCGCTCATCGACACGGCGGGCGACTTCGCCGTCATCCTCGCGACGGGCGGCGGCGTGCCCACCGTCAACTTCCGCGTCGACTACCTCCGTCCGAGCACCGGGAGCCGGCTCGTCGCACGGGCGACCGTCCGGCGGGCCGGCCGCACCGTCGCCGTGGCCGACGTCGACGTCTTCGACGCCCAAGGCCGGCTGACCGCCGTGGGGCGCGGCACGTATTCCACGACCGTCGGCTGATTCCTGAACACCGAGCAAGGAGAACGAACTGTGAAGGCATTCGTCCTGCACTCCCACGGCACCGTCGACTGCCTCGCCTACGAGCGGTCCTGGCCCGACCCGACGCCGCACGAAGGCACCGTCGTCATCGCCGTCAAGGCGTGCGCCCTGAACTACCACGACATCTTCACCATGCGGGGCATGCCGGGCATCAAGGTGCCGATCCCGGTCATCATGGGCATCGACCTGGCCGGCGAGATCGTCGCGGTCGGACCGGGCGTCGAGGGTTGGCAGGTCGGCGACCGCGTCCTGGTCGACCCGCTCGACCGGACGGCGAACAAGCTCATCGGCGAGATGCTCGACGGCGGGCTCGCCGAGTACTGCGAGGTCGGGGCGCACACGCTCATCGCACTCCCGGAGAACGTCACGTACGCCGCAGCCGCCGCGCTTCCCGTCGCCTACGGCACCGCGTACCGGATGATGATGACCCGCGGCCGGGTGGCCGAAGGCGAGAAGGTCCTCATCCTCGGCGCGTCCGGCGGGGTCGGGACGTGCTGCGTGCAGCTGGCCCGGCTGTCCGGGTCCGAGGTCGTCGTCGCCGCGTCGACGGAGGAGAAGTTGGTGCGCCTCAAGGAGATCGGCGCGGACCACGGCATCAACTACGCGACGGACGACCTGGTGCGGGCCGTCCACGAGCGCTACGGCAAGCCGCGCGTCTGGGGTGACGGCGGTGTGGACGTCGTCGTCAACTTCACCGGCGGGGACACCTGGGTGCCGTCGCTGCGCTGCCTGCACAAGGGCGGCCGGATCCTCACCTGCGGTGCCACGGCGGGGTACGACCCGAAGACCGACCTGCGCTACATCTGGACGTTCGAGCTCGACATCATGGGCTCGAACGGCTGGGAGCGGGAGGACCTCCACGCACTCCTCGACCTCGTCGGCGACGGCCGGCTGGTCCCGACGATCGACTCGACGTTCCCGCTGTCCCGGGCCGACGAGGCGCTGACCCTGCTCGAACAGCGCGGCGTCGTCGGCAAGGTCATCGTCGAGCCGGGGGCCTGAGCCGTGGCGCGAGTCGACCACCTCCTCGTCGCGGTCGCCGACGTCGACGCCTCGTCGGCGCGGTGGGCGCGGGCCGGGCTGGCCCCGACCCGGGGCGGGGAGCATCCGGGCGGTACCCACAACGCCCTGCTCCGCGGCCCCGAGCCGGCGTACGTGGAGCTCATCGCGGCGCACGCCGACGGCACGAGCGAGACCGCCCGGCGGGTGCGCGACAACCCCGGTCCGCTGTCGTGGGCCGTGGCTGTGGATGACATGGACGCGGCCCGCACGGCGCTCCGCGCGGCGGGGTACGACGTCGGCCGGGTCGAGGACGGCTCGCGCGTCACCCCGACCGGGGAGTGGCTCGCGTGGCGCACCTGCGCCCTCGGCCCGTACGCCGTCCACGACTACCTGCCGTTCCTGATCGAGTGGGCGACGCCGATGCCACCCGGACCGCCGGGTGGGCCACGGCTGCGTACCGTCACGTTCGAGGTGCCCGAGCCGGCGGCCCTCGCTGCGCTGCTCGCGGTGGTCGGTCTGACGCCGGTGCCGGACGCGCCGGAGGTCACCGTGTCCGATGGCCGCGTCGACGTGCGGATCCGTCCGGGCGGGGGACGGCTGGTCGGGGTCGGCTTGGTCGGGGTCGGTCAGGGGCCCGGGCTGCTCGACCTGGACGGGCTGGCCGTCGCCGTCCTCGGTGACGAGGTCGCCTCCGACCGGTGAGGCCCCGCGGCCTGTCGGTTCTCCGCAACCGTTTGCGGGCAAGGGGTTCGGCCGTCCTTGCCCGCGCCAGGAGTCACCGGGCGAGCAGGTCGATCACGCCGGTGTTGTCCTCGTCGCCGTGTCCGTCGGCGAGCCGCCGTTCCATCAGCTTCAGGTACGGGGCCAGCAGTTCGTCGCTGACCCGCTGTTCCTCGGCGGTGCGCACCAGCGTCGTGCTCGCCGCGACCTGCATGGCGAGGTTGGAGACGACGTTCCTCGTGTAGTCACCGCTCTTGAGCTGGTCGGCCTGCACGTGCACGACCGACGCCATGGCGACGAGCCAGTCGGCGAGCAGCGGGGCGAATGCCGTCGGCTCGACGTCCTCCTTGCGGATCAGGGCGAACGCGTGCGCGACCCCGGCGAACATCCCGGTCATCGCACTGAGCAGCGCCACGTCGTGGAGCGCCGCGAATCCCGGGTCCGTGCCGACGTACCTGGTGCCGGCCGGCACGGCCAGGGCGGCCTGGTGGGTGTCGAAGAGGGCGTGGGAACCGCTGTAGAAGACGTACGCACCGGAGTCCGCCGAGCCGATCATCGGCGGGACCGCCATGATCCCGCCGTCCAGGAACCGGGCACCCCGGGCGTTCGCCCACTCGGCGAGGGCACGGGCCTGGGCGGGTGTGGTGGTGGTCAGGTTGACCAGGTCCTTGCCGGTGAGGTCGACGTCGGCCAGGGTTTCGCGCACCGAGGCGTCGTCCAGCAGGACGGCCACCACGAGGCGGCTCGCGGCCACCGCCTCGGCGGCGGTCCCGGTGACCGTCGCGCCCTCGGCGGCGAGCCGTTCGGCCCGGCCGGGGGTGCGGTTCCACACCGTCAGCCGGTGTCCGGCGGCCAGCCAGGCATCGGCGAGCGCGGTGCCCATCGCGCCGAGTCCGAGCAGCGTGACGGGGTTCTTCGCGGTTTCGGTCTTGTTCTCGGCCATGTCCCGAGCCTCGCCCGGGCCGCGAACATGATCAAGTACGCACTTTGAAGTGGGTGCTTACCCTGGGGTGAGGAACCAGGTGGGGAGAGGCGGGGGCATGGCACGGGTGCGGCGGCAGGGCGTCTACCACTGCGGGATCGACGCGGCGATGGACGTGATCGGTGGCAAGTGGAAGGTGCTGATCCTGTGGGAGCTGGACAGCCGGCCGCGCCGCTTCGGTGAGCTGCGCCGGCTCCTGCCCGGCATCACGGAGAAGGTGCTCGCCTCCCACCTGCGGGAACTGGAGCAGGACGCCATCGTGCTCCGGCGGGTGTACGACGAGGTGCCGCCCCACGTCGAGTACTCGCTGACCGAACGCGGCACCTCGCTCAACCGGGCGTTGCAGCCGTTGGGCCACTGGGGGCGGGACAACGTCCTCGTCGACGCGACGCCCGCCGAGCCGCACCAGAATTCCGCGCCGGCGCACTGACCGGGGCCGGATCACGGGACGAGCAGGCCCCAGTACCACGCCCACGGGCCGTGGCGGGTGTCGGTCAGTCCTTGCCCATGGCGCGACGGATCTCGGCGAGCTTGGCGCGGGCGGCTTCCTCGCGTTCGGCCTGCTGCTGGTCGAGTGACCGCAGGTCGGGGCCGGTGTCGCCTACACCTGCCAGCTCGATCGAGCCGGCCGCCGTGTTGGCGCGGTTCTCGATGCGGTCCCGGACGTAGTCGAAGCTGGGCACGCCGGTGTCGGAGTAGTCCGGGGTGAAGGCGGGGGAGTCCGGGGTGAAGGCGGGCGGCACGACGATCTCCGCGTCCACCACGGTCGGGTCGTCGCCTGGGGGCGTGATCATCGGCTGCTCCCTGGGTCGGGGTCCCTGCCCAGCATAGGCGGCCGGAAACTTTCGTGGCGGTGGCGGCCTGCCGGTGTTGAACCGGAGGTTCGGCGGACCACCGTGTGATCATCTCGGATCGTGGACAAGAGTTTCGACGAACTGGTCGCGGAAGCCGTCGCCGTCGACGTCAGCGGCTGGGACTTCTCCTGGCTCGACGGCCGGGCCACCGAGGAACGCCCGCCGTGGGGCTATCAGCGGCTGCTGGGGGAGCGGGTCGGTCGTGCGGCGGTGAGCCTGGACGTCCAGACCGGCGGCGGCGAGGTCCTGGCCGGGGTCCCGCAGCGGGCCGCCAGGACCATGGTCGCGACGGAGTCGTGGCCGCCGAACATCGCGCGGGCGCAGGAGAACCTGCGGGGCAAGGGTGTCGTCGTGGTCGCCGACGAGGACCGGCCGCCGCTGCCGTTCGCCGACGGCGTCTTCGACCTGGTCACCAGCCGCCACCCGGTGACCGCGTACTGGGACGAGATCGCCCGCGTCCTGACGCCGGGCGGCACCTACTTCTCGCAGCAGGTCGGCCCGGACAGCGGCCACGAGGTGTACGACTTCTTCCTCGGCCCCCGCCCGTTGGGGCATAGCGGCCGTGAGCCGGAACTGGCCAGGGTCGAGGCCGAAGCGGCCGGGCTGGAGGTCGTGGATCTGCGGACCGCCGAGTTGAGGATGGAGTTCTTCGACGTCGGCGCGATGGTCTACTTCCTGCGCAAGGTGATCTGGTTCGTCCCGGACTTCACCGTCGAGAGGTACCGCGACCGGCTGGTGTCGCTCCACGAGCGGATTCAGGCCGAGGGTCCGTTCGTCGCCTACTCCCGTCGCTTCCTCATCGAGGCGCGCAAGCCGATGTCAGCACGGTGAGTCCCGGCCCGTGAAGGTCGTCCAACGCCACCCGTCGCCCGGAGATGGCCAGGAGCAGCGAGAGCGCGGTTCCGGTCACTTCCGGGCCGGCTCCGATCGACAGGTCGGCGTCCGTCGCCGTCAGTCGGACGCCGGCCGTCAGTTCCTTGGCCCCGCCGAAGGACGCCGGGGTGCGGGCCTGTAGGCGGAGCGACCTGATGACGGCCTCCTGCGGGTAGGCACGGGTGAGGCCCAGGGGTCGACGGATGTCCTCGCCGTGGACGACCTCCTCGATGAGCCGGGTGTCGAGGTGCGCCGGCGGGGTCGACGTCCGCGTCGCCACCTGGCGCAGCCGCTCCAGCGTCTCCTGTGGTGAGGCACCGCGTTCGCGCGCCAAGCCGCGGGCGTTCTGGCGGTCGAAGTCGAACCGCGCCCGGACCATGCCGACCACGAAGCCGATGCGTGTCGTCCGGGCCGTGTCGACCAGGTGGGCGACCACGTCGTGCACGGTCCACCCGGCACACAGCGACGGCTCCTCCCACTGTTCGTCGTCGAGGTGTGCGAGGTCCTCGATCAGCGCCGCACGCTCCGCGTGCACCATCGGCCAGACATCGTTCTTCACGGCTGCTCCTCCACTCGGCCACAGTGTTCCGCCGGATGAGACTCGCGGCGCGGCGTGAATTCGTCGCTCGCCCGGGAAGGTGACCGAAATGGTCCGTACCAGTTGCGCTCGGTGAACGTGAATGCCGTCGTCTGCGCAGGTCCCGGCAGTGCATATCCGCACCTATGCACATCTGTTCATGGACGGTATTTCCGTGGTTCATGAGCGTTCCTCAACTCGTAGGGGTTGCTGTGCGAGCGTCGGCGCGCACCACCCCGAGCAAAGGAGCACTCCGCAGCATGTCTTCCCATCAGCCGAAACGCGGTGTACGCAGACCCTCGCGCTCCGCACTGGCCGCCGTCGTCGTCGGGTCCGTCGTGGCGGGGGCGCTCGCATTCGCCGGCCCCGCTTCGGCCGACACGCCGAACGTCAGCAGGCTCATCCTCACCCCGACCGCGACGCCGACCGAGTCGCAGAGCTTCACCTGGCGCAGCACCGACGCGGGCGGCGGGACCGTCCAGCTCCGGACCGTGGGCGGCACGCCGGTGGACATCGCGGCCACCGCCGTGGACACCAGCAACCTCGCCGGTGTCGACTACACCCACTACTCGGCCACCGCCACCGGCCTGACCGCCGACACCGGCTACGAGTACCGGGTCGGCAGCGGCAGCGAGTGGAGCCGCTGGCGGCCGTTCCGGTCCGCGGCCAAGGGCGCCAAGCCCTTCGAGTTCCTCTACTACGGCGACGCCCAGATCGGCCTCGACTCCACCTGGCCCGCCGTCGTCGCCGCCGCCAACGCCAAGGCGCCGAACTCGGCGGGCAGCGTGCACGCGGGCGACCTGATCGACTCCAGCACCCAGGAGCAGTGGACCAGCTGGTTCGGCGGCATGGGCGAAAGCGCCGCCACCACCCAGGTCCTCGCCGCGCCCGGCAACCACGAGTACAAGGGCGACGGCGCGCTGCGGAACTGGAAGATGAACTTCGAGTACCCGGCGAACCACCCGAGCCCGGCCACCATCGGCGCGCTGGCCGACCGTGCCAAGGGCGACACCGACGCCGCCCGCCAGACCGCGGCCTACTTCGCCCACTGGGCGGACGTCGCCAAGGAGACGGTCTACTTCAGCGACTTCCAGGACGTCCGCTTCATCACGCTCAACGCCACCCAGAGCACCGGCTACCTGACGCCGTCGACGCTGCCGTCCTGCGCGGCCGACTGCCCGGACGCCGCCACGCTGTGGATCGAGTTCCAGGCGGCGTGGCTGGACCACATCCTGGCCGCGAACCCGAACAAGTGGTCCGTGGTGACCTTCCACCAGCCGGTCTACAGCACCTCGACGGGCCGTGACGAGCCCGAGCTGCGCGCCAACTGGGTTCCGGTGTTCGAGAACCGCAACATCGACCTGGTACTGATGGGCCACGACCACACCTACGCCCGCGGCTTCAAGAACTCCGACGCCACCGGCACCCCCGGCATCACCACCGGCCCGGTGTACGCGGTCAGCAACTCCGGCGCGAAGCACTACACCCTCGCCCCGGCCGACGACAACGTGTGGACCCGCAACGGCGCGACCCAGGTCAAGCGCGGCCAGGGCGTGACCACCTACCAGGTGATCTCGGTCAACGGGGACACCGTCACCTACCGGTCCTACGTGGTGGAGAAGACGGCCACCTCGCCGCAGCCCGAGCAGGTCGGCGACCTGTTCGACACCTTCACCATCACCAAGCGCGGCGGCGTCAAGCACGTCACCGAGGCGGGCGTCGAACCCCCTGCGGGCGACGGCGAGCAGCGCGTCAAGGTGACCGTGCCCGAGCGTGCGCCGGGTGAGCTGGTGTGGAGCATCGACGGCGGCAACGGCGTGGTCGACCTCGGCACCGCGGTGGAGTCCGGCGACCACTTCGCCGCCACCGGCTCGCTCAACCCGGTGCGGGTGACCGACACCCGGATCAACGGGCCGCAGTGGTCGCTGTCCGGCCAGGTCGGCGACTTCACCTCGGCCGGGAAGACCTTCGGCGGCAAGTACCTCGGCTGGTCGCCGTTCCTCGGCGAGAACGGCGGCGGGGCCGTCCCGGGCGCGGCGGTCGCCTCCGGCTTCGTCTCCGGCAACGGTCTGGCCGGGTCGGCCACCCTGGGCAGCGCCCCGGTCGGCCACGCGGGCGGGTCGTCGGTCCTGCGGGCGAACCTCGACCTGCGGCTGCCCGTCACCGTGGTCGACGGCACCTACCGCGCGACCCTCACCCTGACCGCTCTGGGCTGAGCCGGTCCGTCACCCCTGGTGGGGCGGTGCCCGGCGCCGCCCCACCACCCCGTCGATCCCGTTGTCCCCTCTGGAGATCCCGATGTCCCGCCTGCTGCTCGTCCTGGTCGCCGCCGTGCTCGCCTGGGTCACGGTGCCTGATGCCGCCCGCGCACAGGACTCGGTGACCTGGGGGGTGCGCCCGGCCGCGAGCGCCGACCACGGCGACGGCCGACCCAACTACAGCTACACGGCCGACCCGGGCGGCACCATCCAGGACGCCATCGCCATCGCCAACCACGGCGACCGGCCGATCACCCTGCTGGTCTACGCCGCCGACGGGTTCACCACCGCGAGCGGTCAACTCGACCTGCTGCCGCGCGGCGAGCCGGCCACCGGGGTGGGTGCGTGGGTGAAACCTGCCCAGTCCCGGATCGAGGTCCCGGCCAAGGCGGCCGTGGAGGTCCGGTTCACCGTCACGGTGCCCGCCGACGCCGGGCCCGGCGACCACAGCGGCGGCATCGTCACCTCGCTGGCCGCGCCGGAGAACTCCGGCGGGGTGAACGTGGACCGCAGGCTGTGCAGTCGAATCCACCTGCGGGTCACCGGTGAAGCCAAGCCCGCGCTGGCGATCGGCGATCTGTCTGTCGACTACGACGGCACGGTCAACCCGTTCGGCCTCGGCTCGGCCACGGTCGGCTTCCGGGTCACCAACACCGGGAACATCCGCCTGAGCGCCGAGCAGAAGATCGCCGTCCAGGGCCTGTTCGGGCTCGGCGGCCGGGAGCAGACGCTCACCGTGCCGGAACTGCTGCCGGGGGCCCACCTGGACTTCACCGTGCCGGTGGCCGACGTGGCACCGCTCGTCCGGCTGGAGGCGTCGGTCCGGCTCACTCCCCGGGTCGAGGGCGACGCCGGCGGGCCCGGTCCGGCCGAGGTGACGGCCACCGCGGGTGCGTGGGCCGTGCCGTGGAGCCTGCTGGTCCTGCTCGTCGTGGCGGCGGGGCTGTTCGTGGTGCTCCGGCTGCGGGTCCGCCGGCGCAAGGCCGTCACGGAGCGGCGGATCGCCGAGGCGGTCGAGGAAGCCGTCCGCGGTGAGCGCGTTCCGGCGGACGGCTGAGAACCCGCGCACGGCTTCCTCGAACCTGTGTCGCGTCAGGACAGGCCGATGCCGGCGGACTTCAGAGGCACGTCCAGCAGTACAGCCGTTCGTCCGCCGCCGTCGCCTCCCGGGCGAGGGCCGCGAGTTCGGTCAGCACGCCCGCGAGGTCGTCCGGATCGGCCTGTTCCCCGAACTCCTCGGTCCGCGACCACGGGACGGCCACCTCGCGCAGCCGGGCGTCGTCGGCGACGGCGAGCGCGGCCTGGAGTTCGTCGGTGAGCGCGATCACCATCTGGTCATCGTCGTCGAACGCCAGGTCGAAGTACGTGCCGATGTAGGTACGTTGTGCGAGCAGTGAACGGGCCGGGTCGATCGTGCCGACCTGTTGCGCGACCTCGCCGGACAGGTCGGGCGAGGGCCTGCTGTGGGTCAGCACGCCGTCCATGGCACGTGCAGCGTGCCGAAGATGCGCACCGTGCCGCCGCCCGGCGAGTACAGCACAACGGGACGCCCGCCGAACCGCCGATCCACGGGTGCCCCCACGTGTGAATGCGTTGCGCGCCCGGCCAGTCGAGGAACGGCGTGAGGCCCGGAGTCGCCCACCCCGCAACGGGATACCGGGCCGTGTCGGTGGCCGGGTAGTGCACGGTGACCATCAGTTCGCGTCGGAGGGACAGTTTCCCGGGACGCGACAAGGCATACCTCCTGAATGGACGGTGCCCCAGTGTGCTGATCGACACCGGCCGCCGGAACCGACTCCGGACCCATGCCGGCTACACCGAAAGTCGTGACACCAGAGCCCTTTCGGCTCGGCCCGACTCCTCCGTCCGGCCGGCCCAACAGTCCATAAAGGACTGGAGTGGGGCCGGGGCGCGAAGTCTGCCCGTGTGGGCAGTTCTGGTGGCTGAACGTGCCAGGGGGATCGGCCGGTCGTGGACGGTGACCGTGCGTCGTGGTCGGATCCCCGTGTTTCGCAGGCCTGCCGTGAACGAGTCGCTGTGACGCTCCGCCGGCCCTGACGTCACCGCCACGGCCGGCGGCATCCGAGGTTGGGAGAGCAGATGACCGCTTTGACACGTCGGCGTTTCCTGGAGGCTGTCGGCATGGCCGGTGGCGCGGGCGCGGTGTTCCACACGATGGGTGCGCTGGGTCTGGTGCCCGAGGCCGATGCCACGCCGTTCGTCCCGCCGCGCGAGGGGGATCTGGATCCGCGCAAGCGGGGGCGTCGGGTGGTGGTCCTGGGCGCGGGTATCGCGGGGTTGGCCACGGCGTACGAATTGGGCAGAGCCGGTTACGACTGCGTGATCCTGGAGGCGAGTGGACGTCCGGGCGGCCGGGTGTGGACGGTGCGCGGCGGGGACCGTGCGCGGGACCTGGACGGGCGGGTGCAGACCGCGCAGTTCTCCTCCGGGCAGTACTTCAACGCGGGCGCGGCCCGGCTGGCGCAGTCCATGGTCACCCTGGACTACTGCCGGGAGTTGGGTGTGCCGATCGAGCCCTTCGCGGGCCAGAACGCCAACGCGCACATCTACGACGAGCAGGTGGCGGACCACCCGATCACGATGCGGGCGGCCAAGGCCGACACTTTCGGCTATATCTCGGAGTTACTGGCCAAGGCCACCGACCGGGGCGCACTGGACGGCGAGCTGTCGGCTGTGGACAAGGAGCGGTTGCTGTCGTTCCTGGAGTCCTTCGGCGGCATCGGTGGCCGGGCCGACGGATTCGCCTACCGGGGTGGCAGCCGCCGGGGCTACTCGGTGCTGCCCGGCGCGGGCACCGAGCAGGGGACGGCGCTGGGGCCGCCGGAGGCGCTCTCACGGGTGTTCGCGCGCGGCCTCAGACCGTTCTTCAAGTTCGAACTCGACTTCGAGTACGCGATGATGATGTACCAGGTGGTCGGCGGCACCGACCGGATCCCGGCGGCTCTGGCGGCGGCCGTCGGCCCGCAGCGGATCCGGTACCGGTGCGAGGTCCGGTCGATCACGAATCGCGACGACGGGGTGGAGATCGGCTACCGGGACCCGCACGGTGTGGTGCGGGTGGAGCGGGGTGACTTCTGCGTCGCGGCGCTGCCGCCGCACATCCTGGCCCGGATCCCGCACAACCTCGGTCCGGCCGTGACCGCGGCACTGGCCACGCCGAAGGCGAACCCGGTCGGCAAGCTCGGGCTGGAGTACGGCCGCCGCTGGTGGGAGCAGGACCTGCGGATCTACGGCGGGGTCACCCGGACCGACCTGGACATCTACCAGATCTGGTTCCCGACCCACGGCGCGCACACCGAGCGGGGCGTGGTCCTCGGGTACTACAACATCGACGACGCGGCTGCGTCCTACGACCGGATGACGCCCGAGGACCGGGTCGGCCGGGCACTGGCGCAGGGCGCGAAGGTCTACGGCGACGGGTACCGGCGGGACGTGCGGTCGTCGTTCTCGGCGGCGTGGGCACGGACCCCGTTCATCGAGGGCGGCTGGGTGACGTGGCCGTCCCAGGACTCGCCCGAGTACCGGCTGCTCACCCGCCCCGCCGGCCGGGTCCACTTCGCCGGCGACTGGCTCAGCCACTGGATCTCCTGGCAGGACGGCGCGTTCCTGTCCGCGCGCAAGGCCGTCACCGACATCCACCACCGCGTCGCGGCCGGCTGACACCGCCGTCGGCTTTGTCGTCCGGTTGAAGCTTTTGCCGCTCCTGACAGTGTGTTTCGGTGCCCAAGTCTCGCCCGTTTGTTCAACGATACGGTTGAGGTGGTCAACGCGCCCTGACTGCGCCGTCCGCAGACTGGAAGGACCACGTAATGACCAGCGGCACCCTTACCCCTCTGATCAGTGCCGGCAGCGACGACCGCCGGACGCTCGGCGACGCCATCGCCGCACAGATTGCCTGGTTGCCCCGACCACCACGGCTGCTCGGGTTCGGCGAGCCCATGCACGGCGAGGACGAGTTCGCCCGCCTCCGGAACGACCTCTTCGCCGCCCTGGTCGAACAGGCGGGCTTCACCTCGATCGCGCTGGAATCCAGCGCGTGGCACGGTCGCGCCGTCGACGACTACGTCCGGGGCGGCGACGGGGTCGAGGACGACATCATGGCCGGCGGCTTCAGCCACGGATGGGGCGAATTCCCCGCCAACCGGATACTGGTCCGCTGGATGCGCGAGCAGAACCGGCACCGCTCGCAGGCCGGGCAGTTGCGGTTCGCGGGCTTCGACGCCCCGGTCGAGATGGACGGGGCACCCAGCCCCCGTGCGGCACTCCGGGTGCTGCACGACTTCCTGCGCACCCACGCCGGCGGCGGGATCGACCTGCCGGCGTGGGACGGCATCGACCGGCTGCTCGGCCCCGACGAGCCCTGGGAAGAACCGGCCGCGGCGATGGAACCCGCCCGTTCGATCGGCGTCGAGCCCCGGGTCCGCGAGCTGCGTGCGATCACCGACGACCTGCGGTGGGCGCTGACCGGTGAGTTCCCCCGCCTGCGTGCCGAGACCGACCCCGACGACCTCGCGGACGCCCTGCTCGCCGGCCGCACCGCCGCCGGCCTGCTCGCCTACCACCAGGCCATGGCGCGCGACACCGACCGCCGCTGGCAGACCCTCGCCGCCATCCGCGACACGATGATGGCCGAGAACCTCCAGGCGATCGCCGACCGCGGCCCGACCCTGGTGTTCGCCCACAACCAGCACCTGCGGACCGGACTGACCCGGATCCCGTTCGGGCCGACGACGCTGCGCTGGCAGCCCGCCGGCGCGCACCTCGCCGACCGGCTCGGCGACGACTACCGCGTCATCGCCTGCGCGTTCGGCGACGCCGCCGGGCACGGCATCCCGGAGCCGGAGGCGGACACCGTCGAAGGCGTCCTCCACCGCGGTCTGCCGGCCGGGAACCACCTCCTGTCCGCGGCGGAGCTGCGGACCTTCCAGCAGGGTCGCGTGACGCGCAGCAGCCCGAACTTCCGCTACATCCCGATGGACGACGGCCTGCTCGACCAGGTCGACCAGGTCCTGTTCCTGCGCACCATCACGCCCGGCACGACTGTCTAGACCCGGGCACGGCGTGGTTCAGGTCTTGCGTCGTCGGCGGCGGCGCAGGCCGGCGAGTATGCGGCGGGCGCGTGCCTGCCCGGCGCGGTGGCCGGTTTCGGCGAAGCGGGTGTTGGCCAGGGATGTGTTCTCGACGGCGCTGGTCGGTTCCGGGTCGGTGGTCGCCAGTGCCAGCAGCGCGTGTCCCTCCAGGAGGCCGTAGCCGTGTCGCCGGGTGAGGGCCAGCGCGGCGCGGGCGTCGTCGGCGTCGTGGCGGGCGTTGGCCAGTCCGATCAGTGCCTTGGCCTCGCCGAACCGGTAGGACATGTCACGGGCCAGCGCCACCGCCTCCAGGTAGTGGGCGGTGGCGTCGGCGTCGTGGTGGAGGAGGTGGAGGGTGGTGCCGAACGCGGTCAGGGAGTCCACCTCCCGTTGGCGGTCCCGTGCGTCACGGGCCAGCGCCCGGGCCAGGTGGGCTTGTTCGAGCGCCTCGTCGTAGAGGCCGGTGTCCGCGTACACCTCGGCGAGTTTCGCTCGTGTCTCGGCTTCCTCGCCCCGGTCGCCGGTCTCCCGGTGCAGGTCCAGCGCGGTGGTCAGGTGTCGGATCGACTGGTCCGGGAGACCCAGGTCGTGGTGGACGCAGGCGAGATTGGTCAGCGCGACCGCCCGTCCGTGGGCGGACCCGAGTTGCCCGCCCAGTTCCATGGCTGCGGTGAAGAGGCTGAGCGCCTGTCGCAGGTCCCCCTGGTGCCAGAGCGCCGCCCCGAGGTTGCCCAGGTTGTTGACCTGACTGGTCAGCCGCCCGGTGCGTTGGTTGAGGGCGAGCGCCGCGCGGTGGTGCTCGACGGCATCGGTGAGGTGCCCGGATTCCACGGCCAGGTTGCCCAGGTTCCCGCGTGCGGCGGCCTGTCCTTCGAGCCAGGCGGTGCGGGTGGCCAACGCCAACGCGGCGATCGAATGCTGTTCGGCCTGTTCGTGCCGGCCCTGGCGGAAGTGGACGTCGGCCAGGCTCAGCAGCGCCAGGATGGTGCCCCGGGTGTCGTCGAGGGCTTTGGCGATGTCCAACGCGGCTTCGGCGATCGTGTGCCAGTCCATGGTGTTCATGCGCAGCCAGAAGTAGCCGCGCAGTGCGTCGGCCAGCAGCCCGGCCGTGGCGACCGGGCGATGTCGGGCGGCGTGGGTCACCACGGCCAGCAGGTTGGACCGGTCCGCGTCCAGCCAGGCCCCGGCGTCCGTGTGGCTCTCGAAGGTCGATCGGGCGGCCCCGGTGTTCGCCGGGGGCAGGGTGAGGCGGCGGATCTGCGGGTACAGCGCGGTCGCGGCCTGGTCGACGGTGTGCAGGTACCAGGCTTGCAGGCGGTCCGTCGCCGCCTCGACGTCGTCTTCGCGGTCGGCGAGTTCGTGTGCGTACGCGCGGAGCAGGTCGTGACTGCGGTACCGACCGGGGCGGTGCTCGTCCAGCAGGTGCGCCGCGGTGAGTTCGGCGAACAGGCGGTCGGCGTCCGCTTCGGTGACCGCGATGACGGCCGCTGCCGCCGGAACCGTGAAGTCCACCGCCGGAACCGCGCCCAGCAGGCGGAACAGCCCGCGCGCGTCGTCGCCGAGACGTCGGTACGACCGGTCGAACGCGGCGCGCACCGCCGACTGCGTCTCGTCCGGCGTGCGGAGGGCGGCCAGGCGGTCACCGCGCAGCTGTCCGACGTAGCGGCTGATCGACAGAGTGGGGCGTGCGCTGAGGTACGCGGCGGCGATCCGCAGCGCCAGGGGTAATCGTGCGCACAGGCGGGCGAGCTCCGCGACGGGGCCGGTGCGGGTGGGACCGAGCACGGTGCGCAACAGGGCTTCGGCCTCGGGTGCGGCGAGCACGTCCAGCGGCAGGCTCCGCGCGCCGACACCGGCGACCAGCCCGGACAGCGGGGTGCGGCTGGTGACCAGCACGACGCAGTCGTCGGATCCCGGCAGCAGCGGACGAACCTGGTCCTGGTCACGTGCGTCGTCCAGCACCACCAGCACCCGCCGGTCGACCAGGAGACTGCGGTAGAGGGCGGCGGCCTCGTCCACATCGGTGGGGATCTCCTCGGCGCGGACACCAAGAGCGCGCAGGAAGCGCGTCAGCACCGCGATCGGTCGGGCCGGCGGCCCGGCGGCGTACCCGCGCAGGTCGGCGTAGAGCTGTCCGCCGTCGAACCGGGCGCGCACCCGGTGCGCCCAGTGCAGCGCCAACGCGGTCTTGCCGACGCCGGGTGTCCCCGTGACGACCGAGACCGGCAGCGCGGTGGGCGGGTTCCCGATGTCGGTGAGCAGGTGGTCGAGGGTGCGCAGTTCGACGTCACGCCCGGTGAAGCCCGCCGCGTCCGCGGGTAGTTGGGCCGGCCCCACGAGTGGCAACCGCGCCGTGTCGCGTTCGGGGGCGAGACCCGGATCGTCGGACAGCACGGCGTGTTCCAGGTTGCGCAGCGCGGGGCCGGGTTCCAGTCCGAGCTCGGCGACCAGCCGGGTGCGGCCACGCTGGTAGGCGTCCAGGGCCTCCGCCCGGCGTCCGCACCGGTACAGCGCCAGCATGAGGTGGCCGAGCAGCTGCTCGCGCAACGGGTGCAGGGTGACCCAGCCCTGCAACTCGTCCACGACCTGCGCGTGCCGGCCCAGCCGGAGGTCCGCGTCCAGCCGGGCTTCCAGGGCGGTCAGCCTGATCTGGTCCAGGCGTGCGGCCTCGGCCGCCGGGGTGTCGCCCTGCACGTCGGTGAACGCCGGTCCGTGCCACAGCGCGAGGGCCGTGCCGAGGGTCTCCGCGGCGAGCTCGGGTTTGCCCTCGGCGAGTTCGCGTTGGCCGGACTGGACGAGGTTCCGGAACACCCTGGCGTCGACGTCCTCGGCCTCGACCGCGAGTCGGTAGCCGCCGGCCGTGGTGACCAGCACCGCCTGGGCGTCGTCGCCGATCAGCCGGCGCAGCCGGGCGACGTACACCTGGATGGTGTTCAGCGCGGTCTTCGGCGGACGCTCGCGCCACAGTTCGTCGGCGAGCCGGTCGGCGGCGACCGGCCGTCCCTCCTCGATCAGCAGCAGCGCCAGCACACATCGTTGCTGGTGGGCACCGACGGTCGCCCACTCGTCGCCATCCCGGATCTGGACCGGGCCGAGCACCCGAAACCGCATCCGCTCCCCTGCTGTGCCGCGTGCTGTGCTCCAGCGTGTCGTGCCCCCAGCGACAGGGTCGCACAGTAGCGCCGGGCCGACGGATCCGTCACCCTCCGTGGCGGAGACATCGGGTTCCCGTAGTGGTCCTTGATCATGGTGGACCGGCAGTTCACTCCGCGATTCGCTCCGACGGACCTGGCCCGAGCGGGTCGGAGCGGCGGGGGTGGTCGCGGGCCAGTGCGCGGTGGGCGAGTTCCACCCACCTCAGCCGGGCGGGTTCCGGGGTGCGCGCGTCCGGTGAGGACGCCAGCAGCAGCGTGACGTCGTCCACCGTGACGTCGGGGTGGAGGGTGCCCTCGGCGTGCGCGGCGGCGATCATCCCGGCCAGTGCGCGGGTCGCGTCGCGCTGGATGTCGTGCAGCGCTTCGGATCCCAGGTCCGCCACGGCTTCGCGCAGCAGGCGCTCCTGTCCCATGTCCACCACGACGCGGTGCAGCAGGGCGACCACCTCGTCCAGGGCGCGCGAACGGCCGGCGTCGATCCGGGCCAGGGCGGAGTCCAGGATCCCGGTGATCACCGCCGCCAGTTCCGCCGTGATGGCCCCGACCAGGTGTTGCTTGGTGGGGAAGTGGCGGTAGACGGTGCCCACCGCGACGCCGGCCGCCGCCGCGATGTCGTCCATGCCGACGTCCGGGCCGCGTGCGGTGACGAGTGCCCGCGCGGCCGTGAGGATCGCGGTGCGGTTGCGTGCCGCGTCCGCTCGCAGACCCGGCTGTCCGGCCATCCCGATCGCCGCCTTCCCGAAAACTCTTGCGGAGAACCTGAACCCGTGGTTCACAATAGAACATGAACCAGTCGTTCAGGTTAGGAGTCTGCCCGTGTGGAGTGAAATCGACATCCCCGACCAGCGGGGCCGGGTCGCGGTGGTCACCGGAGCCAACACCGGTATCGGGTTCGAGACGGCGAGGGCGCTGGCCGAGCACGGCGCGACCGTCGTGCTGGCCTGCCGCGACCGGCGTCGGGCGGACGACGCGGCCGGGCGGATCGTCCGCGCCGCGCCGGGTGCCGCGGTGGACGTGGTGCCCCTGGACCTCGCGTCGGTGCGCGCGGCGGCCGACGAGATCGGCCGCCGGCACCGGAAGCTGGACCTGCTGGTCAACAACGCCGGCGTGACCGGGTTGACCGGCCGCACCCGGGACGGCTTCGAGGTGCAGTTCGGGATCAACCACCTCGGCCACTTCGCGCTCACCGGCCTGCTGCTGGACCGGCTGCTGGCCGTGCCGGGAGCCCGGGTCGTGACGGTCAGCAGCATCGGCCACCGCCTGGGGGTGATCGACCCCGCCGACCCGCAGACGGGTGGCCGCAGCAGCTACGCCCGGTCCAAGCTCGCCAACCTGCTGTTCACCCACGAGCTCCACCGGAGGCTGCGCGCCCGCGACGCGCACACCGCGGCACTGGCCGCCCACCCCGGCGGCGCGGCCACCGAGGTGTTCCGCAACTCCACCGCCTGGTTCCGCGTGCCGAACCTGCTGATCGCCCGACTGTTCGGCCGGACACCGGCGATGGGCGCGCTGCCCACGCTCCGTGCGGCGACCGACCCCGCGGCCGACAGCGGCGACTACTACGGGCCCGGCGGCCTCTTCGAGATCCGCGGCTACCCGGAGCGGGTCGAAGCGAGCGCCCGCGCGCACGACGTCGAGCTGCAACAGCGCCTGTGGCAGGCGTCGGAACGGCTCACCGAGGTCACCTACCCGCTGTGACACCGGCCCGTCGCCGCCGGTCCCGACCGGTCGCTCCCCGGTCGTTGTTCATCGGACACGACGTCCGTCGCCTTCTCGGCCGTGGACGGTGAACATCTGTCGGTCGCCTGTGAAGCCGGTCACCAACGAGCATCTACATCCACCACGGCAGGAGACAGGGTGGGGTGCCCGTCGGGGTTTCACAGGGTGTCGCGAGTGTCCACAACGGACAGTGGGACGACCGAGGAGTGGTGATGAGCACAAGTGCCAACGCGCGCAGGCGCCGCATGGGTCTGGGCGTATTCGGTACCGCCGTGGTGCTGGTGACGGCCGCGTGCACCGGGCAGCAGGCGACCGGGTCGGGTGACGGGAAGGCGGCGAGCTTCACCTTCGCCCTGCCCGCCGCGCCGATCTCGCTGGACGTCGTGAAAGACTTCAACGGCAACACGATGCAGGTCATGGCACCGGTCACGGAGAAGCTGGAACTGGTCTCCGCGACCGGCGAGGTCACGCCCGGTCTGGCGTCCGGGGTGGCCGAACCCGACCCGCTCACCCTCGTCTACACCCTGCGCGACGGCGTGAAGTTCTCCGACGGGAAGCCGCTGACCGCCGCCGACGTCGTGTGGAGCCTTCAGCACGCCTCGGACGCCAAGGCGGGCGCGCAGACCGCGGGCAACGTCGACTGGATCGAGAGCGTGTCGGAGTCCGGCCCGCTCCAGGTCACCGTCAAGCTGAAGCACCCCGTGCCCAACGCCCGGGGGCGGATCGCCGTGGTCGGGTTCGTCCAGCAGGCCGAGTTCGGCCGAGCGCACGAGAAGGATCTCGGCACGGCCGCCGCGATCCCCGTCGGCACCGGTCCGTACCAGGTCACCGAGCACAGCCCGGAACGCGTGACGCTGTCCCGGAACCCGCAGTACCGGGGTGACGCACCACGGGTGGACAAGATCCACTTCACGTTCATCCCGCAGGACAACTCCGCGCAGCTCGCGATGCGCTCCGGGTCGCTCCAGGGCGCGGTGGTCGGCAACCTCAAGACCGTGGACCAGTGGTCCGCCGTCCCCAAGACCAGCCTGAACAAGCTGGCTTCGCTCTACACGACGTTCCTCACGCTGGACACCAGAACCGCGCCGCTGGACGACGTCCACGTCCGCAAGGCGATCGCCCACTCGCTCGACCGGCCGGGCGTCCTGGCGGCCGGCTACGGCACGTCCGCGTCGCTGCTGAAGGGCCTGTCCGCACCGGGACTGCTGGCCGGCGTCGCGCCGTCACCCGACGCCGCCAAGGAGTTCCTGGACAGCCTGCCGCAGCACGAGTTCGACCTGGCCAAGGCCAAGGCGGAGCTCGACAAGTCCGCCCACGCGGGCGGCTTCACGCTTGAGGTGCCCGTCATCGCCGGCAGCCCGTCGTCCGAGCTCGTGGTGCAGAACCTGGCGCAGAACATGAAGTCGCTCGGCGTGACGATCACGCCGAAGACGGTCACGGTCAACCAGTGGCTGACGACGATCTACGCCCACGGCGACGGTCTGGGTATGCAGACCATGGAACTCGTCCCGGCGGTAGTCGATCCGGACTCGCTGCTGGGCCGCGTCACCGGCCAGGAGAACATCCGGCCGCAGGGCTTCAACCTGGCCAACTGGACGACACCGCAGGCGGAGACGGCCTACGGGGAGCTGACCACGTCGACCGACCGGCAGGTCCGCTGGCAGGCGACGCGGACCCTGCTCAAGGCGATCGCCGACGACGTCCCGTACCTGCCGCTGTTCAACCCGGACACGGTCGTGGTGCTGGGCGGCGGGTTCACGTTCGACCGGCAGCTCAACCTGTTCGACGTGTGGGTCAACGGCGCCTGGGCCACCGCGCTGAAGAGCTCGTAGGGGACGCCGATGCGGATCCTGCTGTTCGTGCTGAAACGGTCGTTCGGCGCGGTGGTGATCATGTTCGCGGTGAGCCTGCTGGTGTTCACGCTGCTCGAACTCAGCCCCGGCTCGATGATCTCCACGCTGATCGGCACCCGTCCGTCCACACCGGACATGATCGCCGAGCTCACCGCCCGGTACCGGCTGGACGACCCGTTCTTCGTCCGGTACCGGACGTGGCTGGAAGCGCTGCTGCACGGCGATCTCGGCCGTTCGACGCAGTCCGGCGCGGCCGTGGCCGACGTGATCGGCGACCGGCTGCCGGTGACCTTGCAGCTGGCGGTCTTCGCGTTGCTCATGGTGGTCGTGATCGGGATCCCGGCGGGCATGATCGCCGGGATCCGCCAGGGCAGCCGCACGGACCGGGGCATCTCGGGCGCGGCGATCGTGGCGATGAGCGCACCCGCCTTCGCCGTGGGCATCCTGCTGATCTACCTGCTGGGTGTGCAGTTCTCGGTGTTCCCGGTGTTCGGCGCGGGCAACGACGACCTGGTGGATCGGGTGTCCCACTTGACCTTGCCCGCCATCGCGCTGGCGACGAGCCTGGCGGCGCTGATCGTGCGGCAGACGAGAGCCGCCGTGCTGGACGTGATGCGGCAGGACTACGTGACGTTCGCCCGTGCCCGGGGTCTGAGCCCGGCCCGGACGCTGGTGCGGTACGCGTTGCGCAACACCGCCCTGCCGGTGATCACGACGGCCGGGCTGCTGCTGATCGTCGCGATCTCCGGCACCGTGCTCGTCGAGTCGGTGTTCTCCTTGCCCGGCATGGGTTCGCTGATGATCCAGTCGGTCACCGCGAAGGACATCCCGGTGGTGCAGGGGCTCGCGCTCGTCATCGCCCTGTTCGTGGTGGTGATCAACCTGCTGGTCGATCTCATCACACTGGTCGTCGATCCGCGGACGCGTGCCGCGGCGAGGAGGTGACGGGCATGGCCTTCGCCATCGCCGACGGCGTTGTGCGGCAACGTCGTCGGGTGCCGGTGCTGCCGTTGGTGAGCGGTGCCTTCCTGCTCTTGGTCGCCTTCTTCGGGGTCACCGGCGGGCTGTTCGCGCCGCTCGACCCATCGGCCCAGGACCCGCTGCTCGGGGTGAGCGGTCCGAGCGGCGAGCACCTGCTCGGCACCGACCAGCTCGGCCGGGACGTGTTCTCCCAGCTGCTCGCGGGCGCCCGGTCGGCCCTGGTCGGTCCGGCCGCGGTCGCGCTGGGCTGCGCCCTGATCGGCGGCGCGATCGGGCTGGCCGCCGCCTACTACGGCGGGGCCGCCGACCTGGTCGCCAACCGGTTCGCCGACCTGGTGTTCGCCCTGCCCAGCCTGCTGGTCGCGGTGGTCGTCGTCGGCGTGGTGGGCGGCGGGTACTGGACCACGGCGGCACTGCTGCTGTTGCTGTCCGTGCCGTCGGAGATCCGGTTGTGCCGCAGTGCCGCGATGGTCCAGGTCCGGATGCCCTACGTGGACGCGGCCAGGACGCTGGGACTGCCCGCCCGGCGGATCATCTTCCGCCACGTGCTGCCGAACGTGCTGCCGACCGTCGTGGCCACGCTCCTGCTCGACTTCGTGGCGACGCTGATCGCGTTCACCGCGATGAGCTACCTGGGGCTCGGCGTCCCGGCGGGCAGTCCGGACTGGGGCAGCCTGCTGGCCGGGGGACAGGCGTTGATCGCCGAGAACCCGTGGCTCGCGGTCGCACCGGCCACCCTGATCATCCTCACCGCGGCGAGCGCGACCCTGCTCGGCGACTGGACGCTGGAACGCCTTTCCCGGAAGGGAGTACGCGAGTGATCGGATCGGAACAGGTGGCCGGCGACGTGACCGGGACGCGGCCGGACCTGCTCACGCTGGACCGGCTCGGCGTCACGGTGGCCGGCCGGACGCTGGTGCGGGACGTGACTCTTTCCGTCCGGAGTGGACAGACGTTGGGCATCGTCGGCGAGTCCGGCAGCGGGAAGTCCCTCACCGCACGGGCGATGGTGGGGTTGCTGCCCGCCGGGCTGACCGCGCACGGATCGGTGGCCTACGACGGTGTCGAGTTGGTCGGCGCGAGCGAGCGGCAGCTGCGCCGGCTGCGCGGCTCGCGGATCAGCCTGCTGCTCCAGGACCCGTTCACCATGCTCAACCCGTTGCAGACGGCGGGCACGCACATCGCCGAGTCGCTGCCCGCGCGGCGCGGCGACCGGGCGGAGATCGTGCGGCGGCTGGCCGAGGTCGGGCTCGGCCCGGAGGTGGCCGACCGGTACCCGTTCCAGCTGTCCGGCGGGATGCGGCAGCGGGTCGCGCTGGCCGCCGCGCTCGCCGGGGACCCCGAGCTGCTGGTCGCGGACGAGCCGACCACCGCGCTGGACGTCACCACCCAGGACGAGATCCTGCGGCTGCTCAAGGAGGTGCAGCTGCGGCGGGGGATGGCGCTGGTCCTGATCACCCACGACCTGCGGGTCGCGTTCTCGGTGTGCGACCGGATCCAGGTCATGTACGCCGGGTCGGTGGTCGAGCAGGCCCCGGCCGGACAGCTCGCCGCCGCGCCGGCCCACCCGTACAGCGCGGGCCTGTTGGCCGCCGAACCGCCGGTGGACCACTACGTGGACCGGCTGGTTTCCATTCCGGGCAACGTCCCGCGTGCCGACGCGGTGGCCGCGCGGTGCGGGTTCGCGGATCGTTGTGGTTGGCGTGCGCCGGAATGCGTGTCGGCGCGGCCGGAACTCGTGGTGGTCGGCGCGGACCACACGTCGTCGTGCGTGCGGCTGCCGGAGATCGCCGCCGAGCTGAGCCGTGCGGCGGTCGAGCCGGACCGGGTGGCCCCGCCGGCTCCGGTGTCGGGCGGTCGGGTGATCGCGACCCTGACCGATGTCGGCAAGACGTTCCGCACCACCCCGTTGCTCGGCCGGACGCGCGCTTCGGTCGCGTTGGACAAGGTCGGTTTCTCGGTGGGTGAAGGGGAATCCGTCGGTCTGGTGGGTGAGACCGGGTCGGGAAAGACGACCATCGCCCGGTCGATCCTGGGTCTGGTGAAGCCGGACTCGGGCACGATCACGTTGGCGGGTATGGACGTTACGAACCGCCGCAAGCTCTCGCGCGCGCAGTTGCGTGAGGTGCACCGGTTCGTGCAGGTGGTGTTCCAGGACCCGTACTCGTCGCTCAACCCGTCGATGCGGATCGGGGCGACGCTCGCGGAGGTGCTCGAACGGCGTGGCGGGGTGGTGGATTCCGCCGCGGAGATCGCCGAACTGCTCGGGCAGGTCGGGCTTCCGGCGGTGTACGCGGACCGCCTGCCGGCGGCGTTGTCCGGTGGCGAGCGCCAGCGGGTCGCGATCTGCCGGGCCGTGGCGATGCGTCCCGAACTGCTGATCTGCGACGAGCCGGTGGCCGCGCTCGACGTGTCCGCGCAGGCCCAGGTGCTGGAGCTGCTCCGGGACATCCGGCGGGCCGGGCGGATGAGCATGTTGTTCATCACGCACGACCTGTCGGTGGTGCGGCAGATGACGGATCGGGTGGTGGTGCTGTATCGCGGGAAAATCGTGGAATCCGGTGACACCACAACGGTTCTGGACTCGCCGAAGCACGAGTACACCCGGAGGCTGATCTCGGCGGTCCGTCGGCCGGCGTCCTGATGGGGGCGTTACGGTTCGTCGTGGTGGCCGTGCCAGGAGCGCGACAGCCTGCCATAGGTGCCGCCTGCGGCGACGAGGTCGTCGTGGGTGCCCAGCTCGACCAGTTCACCGGCCTCCAGCACCGCGACCCGGTCCGCGTCCTGGGCGGTCTGGAGCCGGTGGGCGATCGCGATGACCGTGCGGCCCCTCAGGACGGCGGCCAGGGAGCGTTCCGTCGTCCGGGCCGTCGTGGGGTCGAGCAGTGCGGTGGCCTCGTCCAGGATCAGCGTGTGCGGGTCCGCCAGCACGACCCGTGCCAGCGACAGCTGCTGGGCACGGGCACCGTCGAGCCGGACGTCGGTGCCGACCCCCGTGTCCAGGCCGGCTGGTAGGTCGGCGACCCAGTGCGCGCCGACGACGTCCAGCGCGCCGTGCAGCTCTTCGTCGGTGGCGTCCGGTTTCACCATCAGCAGGTTGTCCCGGATGGTGTCGTGGAAGACGTGGTGGTCCTGGGTGACCAGCACGACCTGCGCGCGCAGCCGGTCCGGCGGCAGGTCCGCCACCGGCACCCCGCCCACGGTCACCGAGCCCGCCGTGGGTCGGTCGAGACCGGCGAGCAGCCGGGCGAGCGTGGACTTCCCGGCTCCGGACGTGCCGACGACGGCCAGCCGCTCGCCGGGCCGCACCACCAGGTTCACGCCGCGCAGCACGTCCCGGCCGCCGTCGTAGGCGAAGCGGGCGGCGTGGACCTCGATGCGGTCGTCCTCGGGTGCGGCGGCCGACCGTGGCTTCTCGCGCGGCACCTCGGCCAGCCCTTCGACCCGCGCGTAGGACGCCACCGCGCCTTGCAGTTGCTCGACCCACTGCGTCAGCGTGCCCAGCGGACCCACCAGCTGCGTCAGGTACACCGTCGCCGTCACCACCACGCCGATGCTGACCAGGCCGCCCGCGTGGAGCGTGCCGCCCACCAGCAGGACGCCGACGACCGGCAGGGCGTACGAGATGTCGAACGACGGGAAGAGGACCGTGCGCAGCCACAGCGTCCGCAGGCGGGCTGCCCGTGCGTCTTCGACTGCCGCGTCGGCGGCTTCCGCGCGTCGGGCCTCCAGCGCGAGCGCTTCGATCGTGCGTGCGCCCTTGGCGGTGCTGGTGACGACGTCCGCCAGCCGCGCGCCGGTCGCGGCCACGGCGAGATAGGCCGGGCGGGCGCGCCGCAGGTACCACCGCAGGGCGGCGACGACGCCGGCCAGGCACAGCAGTCCGCTGAGCCCGAGCAGCGGGTCCAGCAGGAGCACCGCGACGATCAGGAACAGGGCCTGGACGAGTGCGATGGTGACTTCGGGGACGGCCCGGCGCAGCGTCGTGGCGACCTCCGAGGCGTCCGTGCTGCCACGGGCGATCAGGTCTCCGGTGGGCACGTGTTCCACGACGGACGGGGGTAGCGTGAGTGTGCGTTCCAGGAACCGTTCGCGGACCCGGCCCGAAGTGCGCTCGCCGAACCGGTAGCCCACCGCGAGCGCCCACCGGGCCAGCAGCGCCTGCACGACGGTGAACGCCAACACGCCCAGTGCCAGCCGATCCACGGTGCCCAGCACGTCACCGGTGCCCGAACGGACCTCGTCCACGATCCGGCCGAGCAGCCACGGCCCGACCAGGCCCGCTGCGGAGGCCAGGCCGTTGAGCAGCAGCAGTCCCGCCACGGCACCCCGGTCGGCGCGGAGGTCGCGCCACACCGCGGCCCGGACCCGGGCGGTGCCCGCCACGGGCAGCGTCGCGCTCATTCGTCCCTCACAAGCGGGTTGTCGGGTGTCCGTCCTGCGCGCGTGACACCAGGTCGCGGTAGCCGGGGTGGTCGCGCAGGAGCTGTTCGTGCGTGCCGGACGCCGTGGCGCGGCCGTCGGTGAGGAACACGACCTCGTCGGCGTGGTCCAGCACCAGCGGCGAGGTCGTGGTGACCACCGTGGCGAGACCGCGCCGCGCCTCCCGCAGCCGGCTGATCACGGCGGCCTCGGTGTGCGCGTCGACCGCCGACGTCGGCTCCACGGCCAGCAGCACCTCCGGTTCGGCGTAGACCGCGCGTGCCAGGCGGAGCCGCTGCCGCTGGCCGCCGGACAGGTTGCCGCCGCCGGGTGTGATCGGCGCGTCCAACCCGCCGGGCAGCGCCTCCACGACGTCCTCGGCCACGGCGGTGCGCACGGCCGCGTGGATCCGGTCGTCGTCGGGCGCGTGCCGTCCCGCGACGATCTCCCGCACCGTGCCCGCGAACAGCTCGGCGTCGTTGTCCGCCACGAGCAGCCGCTCGCGCAGCCGGTCCGGTGCCAGCACGTCGAGACGCGTGCCCGCCCACGTGGCATCGGTGTCGGTGAACCGCCCGAGCCGCTCCACGACCGCGATCGCCTCCTCGGGACGTGCGCTCACCAGCGCGGTGAACAGGCCGGGCCGCACCAGGACCCCGGACGCCGGGTCGGCCAGCGGCCCGTCCCCGACCGGCTCGCCCGCGCCGTCGTGGTCGGGTCGCAGGTTGAGCAGGCCGACGATGCGCCGCGCGGCCACCAGCGCCCGCGCGATGTCGCCGCCGCCCTCGATGAAGAACGACACCGGCACGACCAGCACGGCGACGTAGCCGTACACCGCGACCAGGTCGCCGATGGTGATCTGGCCCAGCGCCGCCATCCGCGCCGCGATCCACACCACCACGGCCAGGAACAGCGCGGGAAGCCCGCTCGCCAGCGCGGTCACCCAGCTCGCCGGGCCGCCGACGTGGTAGCCGCGCGCCACCAGTTCCCGCGACTGCCGCCGGTAGCGCCCGGCCGCGATCTCCTTGCCGCCCAGTCCGTTGAGCACGCGCAGCCCGGCCAGGACGTCCACCAGCCGGGTCGTCAGCCGGCCCTGGTGCAGGCGGTACCCGGTGCCGATGTGCTCGATGCGCCGCAGCAGCGGCCCGATGGTGACCGCCAGCAGCGGCACGCCGGCGAGCACGATCAGCGCCGGCAGCGGCGAGATCGTGAACAGCACCACCGCCACCGCCACGTAGGCCACGACCGCGCCGACACCCGGTCCGGCGACCGTCATCGTCTGCGCGACCGTCTGCACGTCGGCGATGCCGATCGTGACGACCTCGCCCGTGCCGACCCGCCGGGACAGCGCGGAGCCCAGGTGCGCGGTGTGCCGCACCACCGCGCGCACCGTACGGAACGACGCGTCCATGCGGACCCTGGTCATGGTGCGGTGTCGGGATATCGCCAGCACCGCGTTGAGCACCCCCACCACGAGCAGCACCGCCGCCCACGTGACGAGCGCGGCGGTGTCGCCCGCGACGAGCCCGTCATCGATCGCGCGGGACAGCACCCACGGGGGCACGGCGAGGCAGACCATCCAGGTACTGCCCAGTGCGGCACCCGCGACGACTCGTCGTGCCTGCGATCGGGCCAGCCACCACAGGAACCGGACGGGACTGCTCGTGTCGCGCGGGCCGGGCGGCACCCAGTCGCCGACCGCTGACGCGTGGGTGTCCGGCATGACTCCACCCTATCCGTGCTGCCGGATCGCCTTCCCGCCCGGGAAACGCTTGTCGCCACGGTAAAATGCGGTGGATTGCCTCGCCGCGCCGAGTATCGGTCGGGATCAGGGAGCCGCCAGCGCCTCGGTCGGTGTCAGGCGTGAAGCCCGGATCGCCGGGTAGACGCCCGCCAGCACACCGATCAGCAAGGCCGCGCCGACACCGCTGAGCACGGCCGTGGCCGGGATCACGGTCGGCCAGTCGCGGGACATCGCGTAGCCGGCCGTGCCCAGGACACCGAGGAACGCGCCGGACAGGCCGCCGAGCAGGCACAGCGCCATCGACTCGGCGAGGAACTGCCCCCGGACCTGACGTCGGTTGCCGCCCAGTGCCCGGCGCAGGCCGATCTCGCGTTTGCGTTCCAGCACCGAGATGACCATCGTGTTGGCCACCCCGACCCCGCCCACCAGCAGAGCCACCCCGGCGAGCCCGAGGAACAGCCCGGAGAAGGTGGTCTCGGTAATCCGCTTCGCCGCCAACGCGTCCGACGGCCGGCTGACCTGGATGCGGGCCGGGTTCTCCGCGAACACCGTCGCGGCCAGCACCGAGCGGACGTTCTCGATCGCGGCCTCCTGCGACCGGAGGAACACCACCGTGGGGTGACCGTCGAAGCCCAGCCGGGCACGGGCCGCGTCCCACCCGACGAGCACGGAGCGTTCCACGTCCGGTGCGAGCGGGATCGCGTCCAGGATGCCGACCACGACGAACCACTGGTCGCCGATCCACACCTGGGGTTTCGGCTCACCCGGCCGCAGTTCGGTGATGCCCAGCCTGGTGGCCGCCTTGTCACCGAGCACGGCGGCCGGGAAGGAACCGGTGGCCTGGGTCAGGAAGCTGCCGGAACCGACCTTCGCGCCGATGGCGGGGAGCAGGTCGGGCCGGCTCGCGAGCACGGTCAGCCCGGAGTCCTCGGTGGCCGGGATCCGGTCGGAACGGCGGACCGAGCTGTGCGTGTTGGCCACCGCACTGGCCAGCTCAACCGGTCCGATCCGGGCGGCCATCGCGGCGGCCGACTCCGGCACTGGAGGCAGGGTCTGGGTCAGCGGGTCGACCACGGCCTCGGCGCGCAACAGGTTGGTGCCCAACGCGGACAGCTCGTTGTCGAGCGCCTGCCGGCTGGAGGCGGGGATCCCGACGACCACGATCATGGTGGCGATCCCGATGGAGATGCCCAGCGCCGACAGCACCGCGCGCATCGGCTTGGTGCGCACCCCGATCAGACCGAGCAGCAGCAGGTCGACCGGCCCGAGACGCACCGGCTTCACGCGAGCACCCCCTGCACCGTGTCGGACCGGATGCGACCGTCCAGGATCTCGACCCGGCGCGGCAGCGCGGCGGCGATCTCCCGGTCGTGCGTGATGACCGCGATGGTCGTGCCGGCGTTGTTCAACTTCGCCAACAGGTCCAGCACGGCCTGACCGTTGGCGGTGTCCAGCGCGCCGGTCGGTTCGTCGGCCAGCACCAGCGAAGGCTCGTTGACCAGCGCCCGCGCGATGGCTACCCGCTGCCGCTCGCCGCCCGACAGCTGGTTGGGCAGGTGGCCGACGCGGTGTCCGAGCCCGACCCGTTCGAGCGCCTCCACGGCGAGTGGCCGTCGTTTGCGGCGTGGCACACCTGCGTAGAGCAGACCGGTGGCGACGTTCTCCGCCGCCGACAGGCCCTCGGTGAGGTGGAACTGTTGGAACACAAAGCCGATCTGCTGCCCGCGCAGCGCGGAGAGCCGGCGGTCGGAGAGCGTGGCGACGTCGTGGCCGGAGATACGCACGGTGCCGCTGCTGGGCAGGTCGAGGGTGCCCATCAGGTGCAGCATCGTGGACTTGCCGGAGCCGGACGGGCCGACGATGGCCAGCAGTTCGCCGGATTCGATGGTCAGCGAGACATCGTCCAGTGCGCGCACTCCGCCGGGATAGGTCTTGACGGCGTTGCGGATTTCGAGGACGGGCGTCATGACGTGGTCACCACCTGCATACCTTCGACCAGGCCCGTGCCGCTGACCTCCACCAGACCGTTGGCGAACATGCCGGTCTGCACCGCCAACAGCGTGGTCCTGCCGTCGGCGACGACCTGGAGCGCGTAACCGCCTTCCTGCAAGGCGATCAGGGCGTTCACCGGCACCGCCAACACACCCTGCTTGGTCTCGGTGGTCACCCGGACCTGCACCGGGCCGGAGTCCAGACTGCCCGCTGCCGCCTGGTCGTCGACGGTGATGGTCACCGTCATCTTCGGTGCCGCCGGGTCGGCGTTCTGCGTCGCGGCCGTGATGGTCGTGGTGGTGCCCGTGGTCTGCTTGCCGTCGGGCATCACCAGCGTGACCTTGGTGCCCTGCTTGACCAGATCGACCTGCGTCGGCGGGATCTGCGCGGTCACCGCCTTGTCCACGCCGGTCAGGCCCATCAGTTCGGCCGCCGCCGGGACGCCCGGCTGGGCGCGCACCGAGTCGACGCGGACCTTGCCGGGCAGCACCACCACGTCACCGACGTCGATCGCGCCGGTCTCCTCCAGCCCGCTCGCCTTCTGCCAGCGCTTGACGGCGTCCGTGTTGATCTTTTCACCGGGGGACCGGTACCCCAGCGCGCGCAGGTTCTCGATGATCTCCTTGACGTCCGGTCCCGGCGTCGAAGTGGCATCCACCTTGCGGTACAACGGGGTGTCGCCGAAGAACAGCATCACCGGCTGAGTGTCCACTGTGTATAGTTGCTGGCCCTGCTCCACGACGGTGCCGACGGCGGGCAGCCAGGTGACGGTGCCCGCCTTGCGGCCGGTGAACGTGGTCGGTGCACCGTGGCCGAGCGTGCCGTTGATCGTGGTCGTGTTCGCCAGATCCGCCTTCGCCACCGCGACCGTCTGCGGGGCGGCCGGGCCACTGGACGCGGTGGCCGGTGCGGGTTCGGTGAGCCACCGGTAGCCGGCGACACCGCCGACGCCGAGGACCACCAGCGCGATCAGCCCCGCCGGCAGCCACTTCCTCACTTCGCCCTGCCGGCGGTGAGTTCCTTCTCGCACACCGGGATCATCGCCATGCCCTGTGCGATCGACTCCTGGTCGTTGCCCTCGCCGCCGAGCGACAGCATGTTCCGCTCCGAACCGGCGTCCGGCGGCACCTCGCTGACGTCCTTGACGCCCTTCTGGCGCAGGCACTGCACCATCTTGTGCATGAAGTCCATCGACTCCGGGTTGTTGCGGTCGTACTGCCACGGCGGCAGCGGGTACTTCGGCAGGCAGGCGGCCCAGGCGGGATCGTTCGGCTTGCCGCTGCTCCCACCGGGATCGGTGATACCCGGGCCGGTCGGCAGGGGAGAGCCGTGCTCGGCCATGCACTGCGTCCACGGCCGACGCATCTGGTCCATGTCGGCGTTGGTCATGTCCAGCCGGTATCTCGGCCGTTCCGAGCCGGCCGGCGAGGTGGGCGCGGCCGACGCCGTGCCGCTCGCGTCGGTCGTCGCCAGCGACGCGACCTTCTCCTGCGGGGGCTCCGCCGTGGAGCAGCCGGCCAGGGCGAGCGCGATGAGGACGGCTGCGGGGATGAACTTCATACGACCAGCGTGTTCGCCGATTGTGAAGAACTTGTTGGGACGCTATGAAGGATCTTTCGTCAGCCTCAGCGTGAACGTCGTGCCCACACCCGGTTCGCTCGCCACGGACACCGTGCCGCCGTGTGCCTCAACCAGATGGCGGACGATCGCCAACCCCAGTCCACTGCCCCCGGTCTGCCGGTTGCGGGACCGCTCCGCACGCCAGAAGCGGTCGAACACGTGCGGCAGGTGCTCGGGGGCGATTCCGCTGCCGGTGTCACTGACCTCGATCACGACGTGGTCGCCGTCTTCCCGGCCGCGCAGGGTGATCCGCCCTTCAGCCGGGGTGTGCCGCACGGCGTTGACCACCAGGTTGCCGACGGCCTGCCGCAGCCGGACCGGATCGGCGTACAGGTCCAGGTCTCCGGTCTTCGCCACGGTCAGCCCGGCACCGTGCGCGGCGGCGACCTGGTCGAGCAGGTCGCCGGCGTTCATCGGCTCCGGGTGCAGCCGGAGTTCGCCGGCGTCGGCCAGCGCGAGTTCCTGGAGGTCGTCGACGAGGTGTTGGAGCAGCAGGGTTTCCTCCAGCAGGGAGGCCACCAGCGCCGGGTCCAGGTCGGCGACCCCGTCCTGGGCGGCCACCAGCCAGCCCCGGATGTTGCCCAGTGGCGTCCGCAACTCGTGCGAGACGTCGCTGACCAGCTCCTTGCGCTGACGTTCCGTGCGGGCCAGGTGTTCGGACATCTGGTTGAACGCACCGGCCAGTTCGGCGATCTCCCACCGGGACTTCACGGTCGCCCGCGCCGAGCTGTCCCCGGCACGCATCCGTTGTGCCGCAACGGTGAGCGTCCGCAGCGGGCGGACGACCCGGCCGGCCAACAGGATGCTCACCACGACCGTGAGCACCAGCACCAGCACGGCCGCGCCCACGATCCGGAACGTGCCGGCGGAGGACAATCCGACAGCTGCGGGCTGTCCACTCGGGGAGCTGATGAACAGCAGCGCAGCCGGTGCCACGTAAGGGCGGAGTTGTTCACGCCGGGCGGTGCCGATGCAGTCGGCCGTCTCCTGGTGGTTGCCGGTGACACCCGTCGGCACGATCTTGTCGGCGATGGTGAGCCCGAGCGTGGTCGTGGGCCGCCCCTTGCCGGACAGGCAGGTGTTCACCAGGACTTCCAGCTGCCCCAACGCCTTCTGCTCGGTCGGCGTCGGCGTCACGAGCTGGTCCTGGAACGGTTGCCCGGTCAGGACGACCGGTGTGTTCTGATCACAGTTCACCTCGCCCGAGGCGGTCGTCCGGATGACCGGCCGGCCACCCGGCGTGTCGGTGACCTCCGCCGAATAGCCCGACGTCCGCAGGCAGGCCGCGACGGCCTCGATGGAACTCCGCAGCGCGGCCCGCTCGTCGGCGGGCAGCAGGAACGGGCCGACGGCACGCGCGTCGATCCGGTCCGCGCCGACCCCCGGTTGCAGCGTGACGTCCACGGCCAGCGGGTCGACCACGGCCGAAGCCTTGGCGGGCAGGGCGGATCCGGTCCCGGAACCGGCGATCGGGGTGCGGTCGCCGGAGGTCACGTCGATGCGCAGGCCGGTCTCGTCGCGCAGCTTGGCGATCACCGGCCCCGCCGTGTCCCAGTACGGATGGGTCGCGGCGTAGCCGAGCAGCGTGTCGTGGATCTGGGCGGCGGTGGCCAGTTCCTGGCCGCGCTCCTGCTGGATGGACCCGGTCGTGCCCTGCACGGACAGCCAGGCGGTCGCGGTGATCGAGCAGACCGCCACCAGGATCGTGCCGGCGAGCAGCCGGACCTTCAGGCTGTGCCGCCACGGGGAATCAGCGGCCATCGGTCATCTTGTAACCGACGCCGTACACGGTGAGCAGATAGGCCGGTTTGCGCGGATTGTCCTCGATCTTCTTGCGCAGGTTCATCACGTGCACGTCCACGGTCCGCTCGGTGATGAAACCGTCCACCCCGTACGTTTGTTCGAGCAGTTGCGCACGGCTGAACACCCGCTCGGGACTGGCCGCCAGCGTCGCCAGGATCCGGAATTCCACCGGCGTGCAGTCCACCCGGCGGTCACCCGCCCGCACCTCGTGCCGGACGGGGTCGAGTACGAGATCGCCGACCCGGATCGGCAGCGCGGGCGACTGGCCGGCGGGCTGCGCACGGCGGAGCAGCGACCGCACCCGGGCCATCAGCTCCCTCGGGTCGTACGGCTTGGTGAGGTAGTCGTCGGCACCGAGGTCGAAGCCGATCAGCTTGTCCTCGCCGGTGGACCGCGCGGTCACCATCAGCACCGGGACGTCCGACTCCCGGCGCAGCACCCGGCACACGTCCAGACCGTCGACCACGGGCATCATCACGTCGAGAATCAGCAGGTCAGGGCGACGGCAGCGCACCTCGTCGATGGCGGAGCGGCCGTCGTGCACCACGTGCACCGAGTGCCCTTCACGGCGCAGGTACCGCAGAACCAGCTCGGCCTGCTTGGGGTCATCCTCGGCGACGAGGACATACGAGCACACGGCGGTACCTCCCTGTCCGCGTCCAGCATAGATCGGGGTGACGACGCCGACCGGCCGCGCGGTTTCGCCGCTGCCGGCCCGGGTCCTGATCCGCGCCGGCCCGGCCCGATCCGATTCGCGGGAATTGCGTCTTTCCTGCACAGGCCGGGTTTCGGTCGAATAATCGGTACCGGCGGGAATTTGTGCGGCATTTGTCGCAGGTTGGTCACCGGGGGACGTTCCAGACATCCCGGGCGGTCGGCTCCGGCATTCACAAGTTCATTCACAACACCGCGCCGGCGGGAATGGCTCCCGACTTTCGAAGGATGTCCCGGGCCGCCCGGCCGGGTGACGCTGATCCGGTCCTGATTCCTCCCTGAGCGGCACACCGTCGCGGAATCGAGTGATCTATGAAACCCGGTCGTCTCGGCCTGGCCCTGGCGTGCACCCTGCTCGCGTCGGTCACGGCCGCCCCGTTCGCCTCGGCTGCGGGATCGGAAGTGCAGCCGTACATCATCGGCGGCGGGTACGCCACCAACGCCCCGTGGGCGGCCCGGATGTTCGTGGACGGGCAACAGGCGTGCTCGGCCACGATCATCGCCCCCACGTGGATCCTGACCGCCCGGCACTGCGCCGAGGCCGGCTACAGCTACTCGTTCCGGATCGGCAGCCTGGACCAGTCCGCCGGCGGCGTCGTGGCCGACGGGGGAGAGGCGTCCATCAGCCCGGATGGCGACCTGGCCCTGATCCAGCTCGACCGGAGCGTCGATGCCACCTATGCGCCGCTGGGCACCGAGGAGGACGTGTCGGCCGGCCAGACCGTGCAGGTCTACGGCTGGGGTGCGACCAGCCGGTGCGGCTCGGAGATCAACTGCCAGTCGCGCCGCCTGAAGTACGCCGACGTGCGGGTGACCTCCACCGACTCGACCGACTACTTCGGCGGCGTCTCGGTGCAGGCGGTGCGCGGCAACGGGATCACCGCCGGCGGCGACTCGGGCGGCCCGATGTTCGCCAACGGCCACCAGGTCGGGGTGGCGTCGACCAGCGACCGGCAGTCGGTCACCGACTACACCAACATCACCCGGTACCGGTCCTGGATCCAGGAAGTCGCGGGAGTCTGACCGGCAGCGGTGGGCGTTCCGGCTCGGGACGCCCACCGCAAATCCATTGTGGACACTCCGGCGGGCCTGATCCGGTTGCCACGACGGCCGAATCGCGTCCGTCAGTCGAGGTCACGGCGACGGAGACCGGCCGCCCCGACCGCGACCAGACCTGCCACGACGACGGCGAGCCAGAGCAGCGGGACGAGCGAAGTCCGCGCTCGGCAGCGCCGGGGTCTGCGTGAACGGCGAGATCCGCATGAGGCTCTCGCTCGCGCCGCCGTAGGCCACGGCGAACTCCAGGAGGAAGCACAGGCCGAGCCCGGCGTAGGCGACGGGCGCGCCAGGGTGACGCCGACCGCCCAGGCGATCAGCACGCCGCGGTGCAGCCGCCACGCCGGCGCCGTCGCGGACCGCAGCTCGGGGGACGTGCCGGCCGGGCCGAGCCGGGCCGCGACAGCTCGGCGTCGGCCCGTCTGCCATCTCCGGCGCGATGAAGTACCTCCTGCGCACCGGCATGGCGGTCCGCGAACGCGACCCCGGGCAGCGGCGCGACCACTACAGCGTCCACCAGGTGGCCTGGTTCGAGGCTCTGACCAGCAGTGACACCGTGTACCGGCGCTTCGAGGACATCGCACACGAAGGCACGGAGATCTTCGGCACACAGACCGAGGTCGGCGTCCGCCTGGCGCAGACCGAGCGCTTCTTCGCCTTCCTGCGCGAGGCGATCCCGCAGCTCATGCAGCAGCGGAAGGACCGGGACGCGGCGGGGCAGGTCTGACCCCGCACCGACGAACGGCGTGGCGAGGACGGCGTGGACCGGGCGCGGGTCGGTGCACTGTCCGGAGGTCCGGGTGCCGACCCGCGTCCGGCGGGCGCGTCAGCTGCCCAGTGCGGCTCGCACCTTGGCGATGACGGCGGTTTCCACTTCGGCGACCTGGCCGTCGGCGGCCGCCACCTCGTGGCAGATCGCCTCCACGGCGTCGGGGAAGCCGGCGGCTTCGGTGGGAGACTTGGCGGTGAGGATCTCCATGGACGTCCGGAGTGCGTCCAGGACCTGGCTCTCCAGCTCGGTTTCCGGGACCGTCGAGAGGTCCACTCGGGACGCGTGCAGGACGTTGCGCAGTTCCGGGGAGAGGTTCGTCAGGGCGCGGAGGCCGGCGTAGCGCTCCTGGATCACGGGACCGGGGTCGGCGTGGGACACCAGCACCATCACTCCGAAGACGGCCGTGCGCAGCGCCCGGCTCTCGGCATCCGTGTAGAAAATCATGCGGCCAGCCTAGGAGGCGCTGTCACGTGCCGGTGGCGGTGGTCGGTCCCTCCGTCGACGGGTGGGGCCGGCCGGCGGCGCGGATACCACTTTCGACGTAGGTCGAGACGGTTCTCGGGCTCGCGGCTTCGACCGCTCGGGGCATTGAAAGATGGTGATTCCGACGTGCTGCCGGGTGGTGGGACCGGGACGTTCGTACCAGTCGGCGGGTGTGACGTCCGAGATCGAACGAACAAGGCCGAACCTCTTTCGGGACGCAGGTTCCGCCTATAGTGTGACGGCATGGGGTGTTTGGCGTATTCGTGGGATGGCGAGGGTCGACGGCCTGATCAAGGCGGTCGGCGTCCGGGATCGGTGATCCGGAGTTCGTGCACACTGGGGATTAACCGCACGGGCTGACCGGTCGAGGCCGGTCGGTGGTCCGACCGGGGCCTGAGGTTCAAGGGTGGGTCGCGTGTGGTGGCGCGGCGACAACTGTCGAGTGCAAGATCGAATTGACCGCAAGGGTGTGCAGAAACCGGTCCGGACGTGATCTGGCCGGCCGTCGTCCTCGGGTTCCCGGACATTGGTGTGTCCCCCGGGGATTTCGGCATACCGGATCGACCGGCCGCTATTACGTGCTGGGGGTGTGCCACGTGCGACTGGACGAGGAGAGTCGGCGCAGGACAGGGCGGGTCCGGCGAGGATCGGATCGATCTGGATTGAATATTTCGGATGATCCGGCCGGGGTATTGGTGGGAAGGTCCTGCGATTGCACTCTGGGCGACCGGTGAATACCGGAAAGTGATGTGATGTGCATCACATTTTGGTGCTGGTAATTTTCTTCGATTTTGGGTCTGGTAGAACTGGTGATATCGCAGGGATAGGTCTTGGCCTGCCCGGTTAACGGGTGCGGGCTTGACGCGGTGAAGTGTACCGGGGGGTATCTGGTGGGGGAGATGTACATTGCGCGCGTGGACTGGTCCGATGTTGGTGGACCGATTCGCTACGGCGGGTGACGGGTAACGCCGGGAACCTTTTCCCGGCTCTGGGGCGCACCTGCGTCGGACCGTCGGTGGTCATTGATCGGGTTCGGCCGATGTCGGCCGCCCCGGTTGACCGCGACGGTCCACATGCACATCGATCAATCCGCATCGGTAAAGCCGGTCCGATTTTCGGGGGCGCGACCACGGCGTGTGCGCCCGCCGTTTCTCGGGCGGGTGGGATTGGAGTACCAATGAGCACGAACGTGGCCGAAGACCTGGCCGCATTACCCGGCCTGTACGACGCGTGCGAAGCGGTTCTGGGTGGCGGGCGGCGATACGTCCTGGACGATCAGGTGCGTGGCGCCCGGTCGAGGGGTTTGAACCTGCACGAGGGCGCGCTCCGGGTCCGGTCCCGGATGCTGGCGGTGCTGGCGTCGTGGTCCGGACTGGTGGCGAGCGAACGGAGGGTGTCCGCTCCGCGCCGACGCGAAGTGCCGGTGCTGGCGGCGTTCCTGTCGACACACCTCGACTGGCTGGCCATGCACCCGGCGTCCGACGACTTCGCCGAGGAGATCCAGGCGATCGCCGCGGACGCCCGTCGGGTGTCCACTGTGGACAACGGGATGCGCTGGGATCTCGGCAAGTGCTCGCGGTCCGCGTGTGGCCGCCCGGTCTGGGCCACCCGGAGCGGCGGCGGTCCGGTCAGCGCGCGCTGCGAGGCGGGGCACGACTGGCCGACGCACCAATGGCTGCTGTTGGGCGGTGTGGCATGAGCGACCGTCGCGGTACGGCGCGGACCGGGCGCCGCACGGTGCCGACCGAACTGGCCGCGCTCGCGCTGGGCGTGGAGAAGGCCACCATCCGCAAGTGGGCCAGCCAGGGCAAGCTCACCCGCTACGGCACGCCCGGCCGGGCCGAGTACGACCTGGAGGAGCTGTTCGTCATCGCGCGCCGGCGCAACGCACCGAAGTAGCCGGCCGGACGGCGGCCCGGACCGGTGACGGCGGTCCGGGCCACCGTCGCCGGTCAGTTCATCCTCCGGTACTTGCGCATGGTGAGCGGGCCGAAGACCAGCAGCAGGACCGCCGCCTCGGCGAGCACCAGGCCGACCTGGCCGGCGGTGACGCCCGCGCCGCTGGTCAGGCCGCGGACCACGGTCACCACGTGGCTGATCGGGTTGGCGCCGACGAAGGCTTCGAGCCAGTCCGGCATGGTGGCGGGGTTGACGTAGACGTTGCTCGCGAACGTCAACGGCATCAGCACCATCATGCTGACCGCCGTCACGGCCCGCTCGCTGCGCATCACCAGACCCACCAGGGTCCACAGCCAGGACATGCAGAACGCGAACACGATCAGCAGCAGCACCGCGAGCACGACACCGCCGAGCCCGCCCTCGGCCCGGTAGCCGAGGATGAAGCCGAACGTCAGCATCATGATCGACGCCATCGTGTAGCGGAAGGCGTCGGCGAGCAGCGGGCCGATGATGGCCGCCGGCCGCCACATCGGCAGCGAGCGGAACCGGTCGAACACGCCCTTCTCGGAGTCGCTGGACAGGCCCATCCCCACGTACATGGTGATCATGAGCACCGTCGTCACCAGCACGCCCGGCAGGAAGAACTGGAGGTACTCCCCGGTGCCGCCGTCGGCGAGCGCGCCGCCGAACAGGAACGTGAACATCAGCAGCATGATCAGCGGGAACAGCGTGACGTCGATGATCTGCGCCGGGCTGTGCTTGACCCGCAGCATCGCCCGGTAGAGATGGCTCATCGAGGCCGAGAACCGGCTGGTCGGACCGGGTCGCCGGCCCTCGTCCAGCGCGGCGAGCATGTCGTAGTCGATCGGCTCGTCGCGGGTGGTCGTGGTCTGCGCGGTGCCGCCGGTCGGGAGGTCAGTCGTCATCCGTCCGGGTCCTTTCTGCGTCTGCGGAGCGGGTGGCCCCGGGCGGCGTCACGCGGCGTCCTTGCCGGCGGCGTCGGCGTCCGGGGCGGTCTCGGCCGGGTGACCGGTCAGCGCCAGGAAGACCTCGTCCAGGCTGGGCTGGCCGAGCGCGAACTCGGTCGGCGTCATGCCCGCCCGCATCAGCTCGCCGAGCGCGTGGACGCTGCGCTCGCTGTCGTCGACCCGGGCGGTGAGCGCGGACGGGTCCGATTCCAGCTGTACCTCGACGTCGAGCGCCTTCGTCAGCACCCGCACCGCGTCGAACCGCTGGGCCGGGTCCAGCACCCGGACCCGGAGGATCCCGGAGCCGACCGACGCCTTCAGCTCGCCGGGGGTGCCCTCGGCGATGACCCGGCCGTGGTCGATGACCGCGATCCGGTCGGCCAGCTGGTCGGCCTCGTCCAGGTACTGCGTGGTGAGCACGACCGTCGTGCCCCTGGCGACCAGCGCGCGGACGATGTTCCACACCTGGTTCCGGCTGCGCGGGTCGAGCCCGGTCGTCGGCTCGTCCAGGAACATCACGTCCGGCGTCACCACGATGCCCGCGGCGATGTCGAGCCGCCGCCGCATCCCGCCCGAGTAGTGCTTGGCCTGGCGGTCGCCCGCGTCGGCCAGGTCGAGCGCGCCGAGCAGCCGGCCGGCGCGCTGCCGGGCCGCCGCGTGCCGGTAGCCCAGCAGGCGGCCCAGCAGGGTCAGGTTCTCCCGGCCGGTCAGCTCCTCGTCCACCGAGGTGAACTGGCCGGTCAGGCTGATCCGGCCGCGTACCGCGTCGGCGTCGGTGCCGACGTCGTGGCCGAGCACCCGCGCGCTGCCCTCGTCGGGCGACAGGAGCGTCGACAGGATGCGCAGCGCGGTCGTCTTGCCCGCGCCGTTCGGGCCGAGGACGCCGTAGACCCCGCCCGCCGGCACGACCAGGTCGAGACCGTCCAGGGCACGTGTCTCCCCGAACACCTTGACCAGCCCCCTGGCCTCGATGGCCGGCCGGCGTCCGTTCTCCGACCGTTCCCCCGTGTCGGTGCGCAATCGAGCTCCCCCTGTCCCCTCGGTAGCCTTGGCCTCCGATCTGTAGGGCGCCACACCGGCCATGGCGGCCGGAATACTCGAAATGGCGGCCATACCGGCGTGAGGGGAGGCCCGCCGTGACAGCGCTGTTCGGCCGGGACCGACAGGCGGCGATCCTGGACACCGCCGTGACCCGCACGCTCGACAGCCACGGCGGACTGGTCTTCGTGACCGGCGAGGCGGGCATCGGGAAGACGGTGCTGGTGGCCGAGGCCGCTGCCGCCGCCGAACGCCGTGGCGCGCTGGTCGCCACCGGCACGTGCTGGGACCGGGAGGGCGCGCCGAGCTACTGGCCGTGGATCCAGGTCCTGCGCGGCCTGCGCCGGACGATGACGCCCGAGGCGTGGGCCGACGCCGTGGACACCGCCGACGGCGAGATCGCCGCGCTGCTCGGTGAGGGCGGCACGCCGGCCGGCGACGGGTTCGGGCTGCACGACGCGGTGACCACGCTGCTGGTCACGGCCGCGCGCCGGCGTCCGCTGGTGGTGGTCCTGGACGACCTGCACTGGGCCGACCCGCCGTCGGTGCGGCTGCTGGAGTTCGTCACCCGGCACGCCTGGTTCGAGCAGCTGCTGGTGATCGGGGTCTACCGGGACATGGAGGTGGAGAGCGGCGGGCATCCACTCGGGCCGTTGATGCTGCCGCTGCTGCCCAAGGCGACGCCGGTGACGTTGACCGAGTTGGGACCCGGTGACGTGCACGCGTTGCTCGCCCGTACGGCGGGCCGTGAGCCTTCGCGGGGGCTGGTTGCCGAGGTGCATCGGAGGACCGGTGGCAATCCGTTCTTCGTGGAGCAGATGGCACGGCTGTGGCAGAGCACCAACTCGGTGGACGCGGTCGCGCCGGGGGTGCGGGACGCGGTCGAGCGCCGGCTTGGCCTGCTGCCCTGCGAAGTGGTGGAACTGCTTGCGGCTGCGGCTGTTCTCGGTCCGGAGTTCGACCGGGACGTGCTTGCCGAGATGACCGGTCGGCCGCGGCGTGAGGTGGATGGGCTGCTCGGTGGGGCGGTGTCGGCGCGGCTGGTCGTCGTGCGGTCCGAGCAGGGGCGGCTGGCGTTCGTGCACGACCTGGTGCGGGAAACGCTGTACGAGAACCTGGCCGTGGCCGATGCCCGTCGTTGGCACGCGGCTGCGGTGCGGGCTTTCGAGGCACTGCCGGCCAGTGCGGCTCGTGCCGCTCCGGGTGAGACCGCGCATCACGCGTACCTCGGGGCGTCCGAGGTGGACCCGTCCGTGGCCGTTGCGCTGCTCCGGGCGGCGGCCGAGGACGCGTGGGGGCGGCTGGCGTCCGGTGAGGCGAGTGTCCACCTTGCGCGGGCGTTGCGGCTCATCTCGCGGGACGACGCACGGGAGTGGGCCGCCGTGGCGCTCGATCTCGGCTCCGCGCAGCACCACGTGGGGGAGGAGGCCGCCGCGCTGCGCACGTTCCAGGACGTGGCGGCGGTTGCGCGTGACTGCGGTGACCACTTGTTGCTGGTTCGGGCCGCGTTGCGGTTGCGGACGTCGGTCTGGCTCGCCCATCCGCCCGAGGTGGTGCGGCTGGCCACCGACCTGGTCAACGAGGCGCACGCGGCCCTGTTCGACGGTGCCGGCTCCGGCTCGGACGTCGAGCGGGAACGGGAGCTGACCGCGCGGGCGGTCGAGCTCGCCCGTGCGGCGGGCGACGACGTGGCGCTGGTGGAAGGGCTGATGGCCCGGCACGACACGATCTGGTCGCTCGGCACCGCCGTGGAGCGGCTGGCGATCGCGGAAGAGCTCGGGGCGGCGGCACAACGGGTGTCCGACCACGCGGTCGTGCAGCTGGCGACGTTGCTGCGGGCGGTGACGTTGTTGGAGCTGGGGGATCCGGCCGGGCGGATCGAGCCGGAACCCGGGGCGGATTCGTCTTCGACCGCGCTGTGGACGCGGACGGCGTTCGCCACCCTGGCGGGGCGGTTCGAGGAAGCGGAGGCGTGCCTCGCGGAGGCGGAGGAGATCGAGCGGGACAACCGTGCCGACGCGGACGCGCACGGCGACCTCGCGATGCTGCGGTTCCAGCAGCGGTGGACGTTGGCGCTGGCGCGGGGGCGGTTCGACGTGGCCGACGAGTTGGTGCGGTCCGCCGAGGGGCGTGACCACCCGTGTCCTGAGCTGCTGTTGGCCGTGGGTGCGGTGGAGCGGGGAGACGTTGCGGAGGCCGAGCGGCTGGCCGGGCGGGTCGGTGGCGCGAGCGAGCCGGTGTCCCGGTGGTACGAGCCGTTGTGGTTGCGGCTGCGGGCCCACCTGGCGGCTTCGGGCGGTGATCGGGAGGCGCGGGCGTCGGTGCGGGCCGAGCTCGTGCCGTTGGCCGGGCAGTGGCTGACGATGTTCGGGTCCTCGATCGACGGTCCGGTCGTGTTCTGGACGGCGTTGCTCGATGCGGCCGACGGGGATCTGGACGCCGCGGTCGAAGGATTCACGGCTGCGGAGGGCGCGGCTGATCGGCTGGACGCCGGTCCGTGGTCGGTGCGCGCACGTCGGCACCTTGCCGAGGTGTTGGTTGCCCGAGGTCGGCCCGGTGACGCCGAACGTGCTGCCGCGCTTGGTGAGGCGGTGGTACGTGATGCGGAAAGCCTTGGGGTTGCCCATCTTCTGGCTGTTCGTGACGAGGCCGGTCAGCCGGCCGGGGTTGGTCCGTCGGGTGACACCTTCCGGTTCGACGGGCAGGTGTGGTGGCTGACCTACGAGGGCGTGACCGTGCACATGCCGGATGCCAAGGGGTTGCGCGACCTGCACGTGCTGCTCGGTCGGCCGGGAACGGACGTGCCGGCGGCGGACCTGCTGTTCGTGGCCGACGACGGTCCGGGGCGGAGCGCGCGCCGGCTCGGCTCCGACCCGATGCTGGACGAGCGCGCGAAATCGGCCTACCGCAAGCGGTTGACGCAGTTGGACGAGCGGATCGACGCGGCGCTCGGTCGGGGAGCCGACGAGCGTGCCGCCGAACTCGACCGGGAGCGTGAGGCGTTGCTGGCCGAGATCCGCCGGGCGACCGGGTTGCACGGCCGGTCGCGGCGGCTCGGGGATGCGGCGGAGCGGACGCGCAAGGCCGTCACCGAACGGATCCGCAACAGCCTGCGCCGACTGGACGAACGGCACCCGGCGCTCGCCGAGCACCTGCGGCAGAGCGTGTCCACCGGCTCGACGTGCCGCTACGACCCACCCGAGCCCATCCGCTGGGCCCGCTGACCACCGCGCCGCCCGCCCGCGCGCCGCCGGCCACGTCAGGGCTTTGTGAACTTATCCTCCAGTCTCCGTGAAAAAAGCCGGACCGGTGTTAGCTTCGCATTCGGGTGATCGCCTGATGTCCGCGCGAAAAAGTGCGGTGGTGCGGCACGCCCGACCGACCCGGCCCGAACGCGCGAAGTTGGGGGACGAATGCTGAAGTACGAAACCATAAATGCCTGCCGCATTTGTGGTAATCGGGAACTGCTGACGATCCTCGACCTGGCCGAGCAGGCCCTCACCGGCGTTTTCCCGCTGACCCGCGAGGAACCCGACCTGGTCGCGCCGCTCGAACTCGTCAAGTGCTCGCCGGGCGGGTGCGGCCTGGTCCAGCTGCGGCACGACGCCGACATGGCGCTGATGTACGGCGAGCGGTACGGCTACCGGTCGAGCATCCGGCCCTTCATGGTCAACCACCTGGAGACCAAGGTCCGCGAAGTGTCCTCGCTGGTGGACGTCGGGCCGGGCGACCTCGTCCTGGACATCGGCAGCAACGACGCCACCCTGCTCCGCCACTACCCCGAGGACGGCCGGCAGCTCGTCGGGTGCGACCCGTCCGCGGAGAAGTTCCGCGCCCGCTACCCGGCGGACGCCGAGCTGATCGTGGACTTCTTCTCCGCCGAGGCGTTCCGGCGGCGGCTCGGCGACCGCCGGGCCAGGATCGTCACCTCCATCGCCATGTTCTACGACCTGTCCGACCCGATCGCGTTCATGAAGGACGTCCGGGAAGTGCTGGCCGACGACGGCGTCTGGATGATGGAGCACAGCTACCTGCCGAGCATGCTCGACACCAACTGCTACGACAACATCTGCCACGAGCACCTGGAGTTCTACGCGCTGCGGCAGATCGAGTACATGGCCGAGCGGGCCGGGCTCAAGGTGCTGTCCGCCAAGGTGGTCGACGTCTACGGCGGCAGCCTGTGCACGGTGCTGGCCAGGGACACCAGCACCCGCCCGGCCGACGAGGCGGGGCTGGCGAAGCTGCGGGCCAAGGAGACCGAGGCCAAGCTCGACACGATGGTCCCGTTCGACGCGTTCGGCGAGCGCATCGCGCGCCACCGGGACGAGCTGCGGGAGTTCCTGGACGCCTCCAAGGCCGCCGGCAAGCTGACCCTCGGCTACGGCGCTTCGACCAAGGGCAACGTGGTGCTCCAGTACTGCGGCATCACCGAGGACGACCTGCCGGTCATCGGCGAGGTCAACGCCGAGAAGCACGGCTGTTTCACGCCCGGCACCAAGATCCCGATCGTGTCGGAGGAAGCGGCCAAGGCGCAGCAGCCCGACCAGTTGCTCGTCCTGCCGTGGATCTACCGCGACGGTTTCATCGAGCGTGAGCGGGAATACCTCGCGGGCGGCGGCAAGCTGGTGTTCGCACTGCCCGAATTCGAGATCGTCGGCTGATCCTCTTCACAATCAGCGAACGGCCCGGGTGTGCCGCCGACCAGGTGGGCCACCCGGTTTCCGGATCACCGGACGGTGGTCCGACCGATTCCGAGGGGAGGTGGGTAGATCATGTCCACCGGTCGACTGGAACGAGCCGGCTCCGCTGTCGGTATGCCGGCGCAGCTCGATTCGCTTACCGGTCTGCGTTGGATCGCGGCGTTCATGGTGTTCCTGTCGCACGTGTTCCTGCTGCCGACCTCCCTGCCCCAGGGTCAGGTCGGCGACTCGATCCGGACTTTCACCAGCCTGGGCGGCTACGTCGGTGTCTCGGTCTTCTTCGTGCTGAGCGGGTTCGTGCTGACCTGGTCGGCCCGCGCGACCGACACCGCGCCCAAGTTCTGGCGGCGGCGGTTCTTCAAGATCTACCCCAACCACTTCGTCGCGTTGCTGATCGCGACGGCGTTCATGGTGTGGCTGGGCCAGAACTTCGGTTTCCTGCCGGTCGGCGAGCAGTTGCCCGGCCTGCTGCCGCAGCTGTTGCTGGTGCACGCCTGGCTGCCCGACCTCAGCCTGGCCTTCTCGTTCAACCTGGTGAGTTGGTCGCTGTCGGTGGAGGCGCTGTTCTACCTCAGTTTCCCGTTGGTACTGGCCGGAATCCGCCGGATCCGGCCGGAACGACTCTGGTTCTGGGTGGTCGCGATGGCGGCCGTGGTGTTCTGCGTCCCGCAGGTGGCGCGGCTGCTGCCGGCCGGGGAGATCGCCTACGAGGGCCTGGGCAGCTGGGAGTACTGGTTCATCTACGTGCTGCCGGTCAGCCGGCTGGCGGAGTTCGTCATCGGGATGCTGATGGCCCGGATCGTGTTGTCCGGGCGGTGGATCCGGGTCCCGGCCTGGTTGACCGGGCTGGTGTTCCTGGCCGGGTACGTGGTGGCGCTGAACGTCCCGAAGAACTACGCGATCGTCGCGGCCACCGTCATCCCGATCGCGCTGCTGATCCCGGCCGTGGCGACGGCGGACGTCCGTGGCGGCCGGTCGTGGCTGGCGAAGCCGGTCATGGTGTGGCTCGGGAACATCTCCTACGCCTTCTACCTCCTGCACTTCTTCGGGATCGTCACGGTGGTCTACCTGCTCGGCTGGGAGTACCAGCCGACCTGGTTGACGTCGACCGGGTTCGTCCTCGGTGTCCTCGCGCTGGGCGTCGTGCTGTCCACGTTGCTCTACAGGTTGGTGGAGCGGCCGATGCAGCGCAGGTTCGCCACGAGCCGGAAGTCCCGCGTCCAGCCGCCCTCGCCCGCGACGGAGGTCGAGCCCGCGTAGTCGGCCGCCGGATATCCGGGACCGCGCCGTCGCGGTGCGGGGCCGCAGTTTTCCGACGTAACCATGGGGGAGAGTTATGGACAGCGACGTCATAGTCGTCGGTGCCGGCCCGACCGGCCTGATGCTGGCCGGTGAGCTGCGCACGGCCGGGGTCGACGTCCTCGTCGTCGAACGCCTCGCCGCGCCCACCGGGCAGTCGCGCGGTCTCGGCTTCACCACCCGGGCGGCCGAGGTGTTCGACCAGCGTGGCCTGCTGCCGAGATTCGGTGCCGTCGAGAGCAGCCCGATGGGGCACTTCGGCGGACTGCCGCTGGATTTCGGTGTGCTGCCGGGGGCGGACTTCGGCGTGCGCGGCATCCCGCAGTCCCGGGTCGAGCAGGTGCTGGGGGACTGGGCGGACGAGCTGGGCGTGCGGTTCCGGCGCGGCCACGAGGTCGTCGCGCTGACGGACCACGGCGACCACGTGGAGATCGAGGTCGACGGCCCCCACGGGCGCACCACACTGCGGTCGGCGTGGCTGGTCGGGTGTGACGGCGGCCAGAGCACCGTCCGCCGACTCGGCGGGTTCGCCTTCGAGGGCACCGCCTCCACCCGCGAGATGTACCTCGCCGACGTGCGGGGGTGCGACCTGCCGCCGCGCTTCACCGGCCTGCGGGTGTCCGGCGGCATGGTCATGAACGCACCGCTCGGCCCCGGCGTCGATCGGATCATCGCCTGTGAACTGGGCGCGACCCCGACCGACCGCGCCGAGCCGGTGACGTTCGCCGAGATCGCCGACGTGTGGAAGCGGCTCACCGGCGAGGACATCTCCGCCGGCACGCCCGAGTGGGTGAGCGTCTTCGGCGACGCGGCCAGGCAGGCGACCGAGTACCGGCGCGGACGGGTGCTGCTGGCCGGCGACGCCGCGCACATCCACCTGCCGGCCGGCGGCCAGGGCATGAGCGTCGGCGTGCAGGACGCCGCGAACCTGGGCTGGAAGCTCGCCGCCACGGTGCGGGGACGGGCACCGGACGGCCTGCTCGACACCTACCACGGCGAACGTCACCCGGTCGGCGTCCGGGTGCTGATGAACACGTCGGCGCAGGGGCACCTGTACCTCAGCGGGCCCGAGGTCGACCCGCTGCGCGGTGTCTTCGCCGAGCTCATGCGCTTCGAGGACGTCGGCCGACAGCTCGCGGGCATGGTCAGCGGGCTCGACATCACCTACGACGTGGGCGGCGGCGCCCATCCGTTGCTGGGCCGCCGGATACCGCCCGCCGACCTGGCCGGCGGCACCACGACAGCCGAGGCGCTGCACGGCGGCCGGGGCGTGCTGTTCGACTTCGCGGACGACGGCCCGCTGCGTTCCGCCGCCGCCCGCTGGGCCGGCCGGGTCGACGTCGTCACGGCCGCTGGCAGCCCGTTCGACGGCACCGACGCGCTGCTCGCGCGGCCCGACGGCTACATCGCCTGGGCGACACCCGGCCACTCCGACGACCTGGCCGACGCACTCGCCCGCTGGTTCGGCGCACCGGAAGTCTCGACGTGAGCACGCCGGCACGCACCCCCAACGGGCACTACGACACCACCCGTCTCGCCGAGTTCTTCACCGCGCTCGACGCGGCCCGGGACTCGATGTACACGCGCGCCGAGCGGATCCCGCTCGACCAGCTCGACCGGTGGAGCGCCGACCCCGACTCGGGCGCGATCGGGCACGTCAGCGGGAAGTTCTACACCGTCCAGGGCGTCGACGTCGCCATCGCCGGCCCGACCGGCACCCGGCAGTGGCAGCAGCCGATCATCCGGCAACCCGAGATCGGCATCCTGGGCATCCTGGTCAAGCAGTTCGACGGGGTGCCGCACTACCTGATGCAGCTGAAAGCCGAGCCGGGCAACATCAACGGCATCCAGGTGTCGCCGACCGTGCAGGCCACCCGCAGCAACTACACCCGCGTGCACGGCGGCAACCCGGTCCCGTACCTGGACTACTTCCGCGAGCGCGGCCGGCACCGGGTGATCGCCGACGTCCGGCAGTCCGAGCAGGGCAGCTGGTTCCTGCTCAAGCGCAACCGGAACGTGGTCATCGAGGTCGCGGGGGCCGTGCCGGTGCTGGACGGCTTCCACTGGCTGACCATCCAGGAGATCCACGAACTGCTCCAGATCGACGACCTGGTCAACATGGACGCCCGCTCGGTGCTGTCGTGCCTGCCGTTCCTGGACCTGATGCCGGCCACGATGGCGCTCGACCGCGCCGAGCCGGTGCTCTCGCTGATCAGGTCCTGGAGCGGCGACCGGCGCAGCGTGCACGACACGGCCGAGCTGCTCAGCTGGATCACCGACGTCCGCACGGTGACCGACATCGAGGTGCGGGACGCGCCGCTCAACCGGTTGCCGCACTGGCGTTACGGCACCGACGTCATCTCGCACGACACCCGCCGGTTCTTCGACGTCATCGGCGTGCGGGTGGAGGCGGGCGGACGTGAGGTGGGGCGGTGGGACCAGCCGATGGTCGCGGCCAAGCACGTCGGGCTCGCCGCGTTCGTCGTCGCGAGCTTCGACGGTGTGCTGCACGTGCTCGTCGGCCTGCGCGTCGAGCCCGGTTTCGCCGACGTCGCCGAGATCGCGCCGACCGTGCAGTGCACGCCCGCGAACCTGGACCACGGAGACATCGCGCGCCCGGCGTTCTACGACACCGTGTTGGACGCGCCGGCGGACCGCGTGCTGTACGACACGATGCTGTCGGAGGAGGGCGGCCGGTTCTATCAGACCCGCAACCGCTACATGATCGTCCAGGTTGACGAGCAGATCGAGCATCCCGGCTTCCGCTGGATGACCCTGCACCAGCTCACGGAACTGGTGCGGCACAGCCATTACGTCGCCATGCAGGCGCGGACGTTGTTGGCCTGCATGGCAACGCTGGCCACTCGGGTGTCCGCCAACGCCGGTGAGGGGGCGGGCCGGTGAGGATCGCCGTGCTCGGCGCTTCGGGCTACGTCGGATCGGTCGTGTCCGGACTGCTGGCCCAGCGCCCCGTTTCACTGCGCCTGGTGGCCCGGCGGAACTGTGCGGTGCCCGGCGGCATGGCCAGTGCCGAGGCCGTGTCGGCCGACCTCACCGACGAGGACAACGTCGCCGAGGCCGTCGCCGACGCGGATGTCGTGTTCCACCTGGCAAAGCACACCGGAGACTGGCGGCTGCCCGAGGAGGACCCGGCCGCCACCGAACCGGTGAACGTCGGCATCATGCGCTCGCTCGTCCGGGTCCTCGCGGAACGGCCGAGCGCCGCCGGCCCGCCACCGCTCGTGGTGTTCGCGGGCGCGTGCACGCAGATCGGGCGCACGCCCGACCACCCGATGGACGGCACCGAGCCCGACTACCCCGACACCGAGTACGACCGCCAGAACCTCGAAGCGGAGCACATCCTCATGGCGGCATCCCGGAGCGGTGCCGTCCGGGGGATCAGCCTCCGGCTGGCCACGGTCTTCGGCCAGAGCCCACTGTCCGGCGCGCCGGACGCCGGCGTGGTCTCGACCATGATCCGCAAGGCGTTGGCGGGCGAGCAGTTGACCATGTGGCACGACGGGAGCGTCGTCCGCGACATCACCTACGTGGAGGACGTCGGCCGGGCCTTCGTCGCCGCGCTCGACCGTCCCCACGGCCTCGTCGGGCGGCACTGGATGATCGGCACCGGCCGCGCCGACCGGCTCGGCGACGTGTTCCGCACGGTCGCCGAAGCCGTGGCCGCCGCCACCGGCAAGCCGGAGGTCCCGGTCGTCACCGTGCCGCCGCCGGGTGCCGCCGTCGTCACCGACTTCCTCAACGTGTTCATCAACCCCGCTCCGTTCGGGTCCGCGACCGGCTGGTCGGCGCGGGTGCCGTTGCGGGCAGGCGTCGACCGCACCGTCGCGGCCTTCCTGGGGCAGCCCGAACCGACCAGCACGCCGTGATCCCGGTGAGACCGAAAGGACCGCAGATGCCGACCCGAGTTTGGGACTACCTGGGCGAGTACGAGAAGGAGCGCGCGGACCTGCTCGACGCGGTCGAGACCGTGTTCGGCTCCGGCCGGCTGGTGCTCGGCCCCAGCGTGACCTCGTTCGAGGAGGAGTTCGCCGCCTGGCACGGCGTGGCGCACTGCGTCGGCGTGGACAACGGCACCAACGCGATCAAGCTCGGCCTCCAGGCCATCGGTGTCAAGCCGGGCGACGAGGTCATCACCGTGTCGAACACCGCCGCGCCCACGGTGGTGGCCATCGACGCGGTCGGTGCCACGCCGGTATTCGTGGACGTCAACGAGCACGACCAGTTGATGGACGTGTCCAAAGTGGAGGCCGCGATCACCGAGCGGACCCGCTGCCTGCTGCCCGTGCACCTGTACGGGCAGTGCGTGGACATCGGGGCGCTGACCGCGATCGCCGAAGCGCACAACCTCGTCGTCCTCGAAGACTGCGCCCAGGCGCACGGTGCCCGCCGGAACGGCAGGTTGGCCGGTTCGTTCGGCGACGCCGCCGCGTTCTCCTTCTACCCCACCAAAGTGCTCGGCGCGTACGGCGACGGCGGCGCGACCGTCACCTCCGACACGACCGTCGACGCGAACCTGCGGCGGCTGCGCTACTACGGCATGGAGGAGCGGTACTACGTCGTCGAGACGCCCGGCCACAACAGCCGGCTGGACGAGGTCCAAGCCGAGATCCTGCGCCGCAAGCTCCGCCGCCTGGACGAGTACGTGGCCGGCCGCCGGGCCGTGGCCGCCCGGTACCAGGAGGGGCTCGGCGACACGGACTTGGTGCTGCCCAAGGTGAACGAGGGCAACGAGCACGTGTACTACGTGTACGTCGTCCGCCACCCGCGCCGCGATGAGATCATCGAACGGCTCAAGGGCTACGACATCCACCTGAACATCAGCTACCCGTGGCCGGTGCACACCATGACCGGCTTCGCCCACCTCGGTTGGGAAAAGGGGTCGCTGCCGGTCACCGAGCGGCTGGCCGGCGAGATCTTCTCGCTGCCGATGTACCCGTCGCTGCCCGAGGACGTGCAGGACAAGGTCGTCTCGGCCGTGCGCGAAGTGCTGGCGGCCCTCTGATGGAGGTGCGCGGGCTGGCCGTCGAAGGGGCGTTCGAGTTCCGCTCGGACGTCTACTTCGACGATCGCGGGCTGGTCGCGACGCCGTTCGAGCTGGCGACCTTCGAAGCCGCGCACGGCGGTGCGCTTTTCCGGGTGGCACAGACGATCCACAGCCACTCGCAACGCGGTGTCGTGCGGGGTATGCACTACACGGTCACCCCGCCGGGGATGGCGAAGTACGCGTACTGCGCGGCCGGCGAGGCGCTCTACATGGTGACCGACATCCGCGTCGGCTCGCCGACGTTCGGCAGGAGCGACACCGTCGTGATGGACCAGCGGTCGTTCCGCTCCATCTACCTGCCCGTGGGCGTGGCCAACGGTTTCGTCGCCCTCACCGCCGACACGGTCATCTCCTACATGATCTCCAAGCCGTACGTGTCCGGGGACGAACGCGCCCTGTCGGTCCTCGACCCGGAACTCGGCCTGCCCATTCCCGACGACGTCGAGCTGGTCATGGCCGAGCGCGACCGGACGGCGATCACCCTCGCCGAGGCGCGCCGGCTCGGCGTGCTCCCCGACTACGGGCGGTGCGTGGAACTGGACCGCCGGCTGAGCGACCCGAACGCCGTCGTCGGCGCGACGACCACCTGAACCGGTCCCGACGGACCGAAAGGAGAACCGCATGCGCTTCCTGTTCACCACCCTCCCGGGGGCGTCCCACACGCTGCCGTGGGTCTCGCTGGCGCAGGCCGCCCAGTCGGCCGGCCACGACGTGCTGGCCGCGGTCAGCGGTCCGGCGCTGAAGACCGCGGCGGACGCCGGGCTCCTCGCCGTCGCCACCGACGCCGGCGAGGCGCGCCGGACCTACGAGAAGCTGGCCGACATGCTCGCCGAGGGCGGCTCCGGGATGGAGGTCGGCGGCGAGCAGATGGCCCGGTTCGTCGGGCAGGTGTTCGCCGACACCAGCACCGCGATGATCGACGGCCTGTTGGAGACGGCGCAGGCGTGGCAGCCCGACCTCGTGGTGTACACGCCGCCCACGGTCGCCGGTCTGGTCACCGCGCGGGTGCTGGGCGTGCCGGCGGTCATGCACGGGCTCGGCACCCCGCTGCCCACGCCGCCGCCCGCGCTGGCCGGCTTCGCGGCTGAGGCGGAACGGCGCGGTGTCCCGGATCTGGTCAAGGAGGTCCGCGACGTCGAGATCGACGTGAGCCCGCCGTCGCTGGACGCCTTCGGCCCGCCCGGCCCGCCCGGAGGCCGCCGTTCGGTGCTGCCCATGCGTTTCACGGCCTACACGGGCGGCGCGCAGCTGCCCGAATGGTTGCTGCGGCGCGGTTCGCGGCCCCGGGTCGTGGCCACGCTCGGCTCGTTCACCCGCTGGTTCGGCGACGGCGGCCTGTTGCGCGAGGTCGTGCTCGGCACGGTCGACCTCGGGATCGACCTGATCGTCGCCACGGCGGGCGCGGACCTGCCCGCCCTGCCGGACCCGTTGCCGGGGCACGTGACGCTGGTCGACTGGGTGCCGATGCGGGCCTTGCTCGGTGTCAGCGATGCCGTGATCCACCACGGTGGTCTCGGTACGATGTACGCGTCATTTGCTGTGGGGGTTCCTCAGTTGGTGCTGCCGGCCGCTGCCGGCCCGGCGGTCGCCAACGCCAGAACGGTCGTGGGCCGCGGTGCCGGTGCCATTGTCGACATGGACCGGGCCGTTCCGGCCACGCTCAAGCCTGCCGTCGAGGACGTGCTGGTGAACTCCGCCTACCGCCGGGCGAGCGAGGAGGTCGCCCGGGAGATGGCCGCGATGCCCGCCCCGGCGCGGGTGGTGGAACAGCTCACCGATTTCGCGGCCTCGTACCAGCGCTACCGGCGACCGCGTGGCAGCGGCCGTTCAGCCGGATGATCCAGAGCACAACCGAAGTAGCGGACAAGGAAGGCAGTTCATGAGCGACACCCCGATCAACCTCGCCGTCATCATCGGCAGCGTGCGGCCCGGCCGCGCGGGGGAGATGGTGGCCAAGTGGTTCAACGACGAGGTGGGCAGGCACGACCAGTTCAAGCTCACCGTCGTCGACCTGGCCGACTACCCGCCGCCGCTGGTCATCACCGACGAGCCGCCGGCCGAATTAGCGCCGGTCACCGCGGCGCTCGAAGCCGCCGACGCGTTCGTGGTCGTCACGCCGGAGTACAACCACAGCTTCCCGGCGTCGATCAAGAGCCTGATCGACTGGCACTACACGCAGTGGCGTGGCAAGCCGGTCGGGTTCGTCTCCTACGGCGGCACGGTCAGCGGCCAGCGCGCCGTGGAGGCCCTCCGTCCGGTGTTCGCCGAGATGCACGCGGTCACCATGCGGGACTACGTCAGCTTCGGCATCTACTCCGGCGCGTTCGGCGAGGACGGCCTGCCGACCGACGCCGAGGGCGCGAGCACCGCGGCCAAGGTGCTGCTCGACCAGATCACCTGGTGGGCGCTGCCGCTCCGCGAGGCCCGTGCCAAGAACCCGTACCAGGTCGCGTTCTAGGCCGGCTGCCGACAGCCGTCGTCCGAGGGGGGAGATCTTGTACGAAGCCGATACCGCGAGCGTCTACCACGATTTCTACCGCGAGCGGAAGGGCAAGGACTACGCGGCCGAGGCGGCGCAACTGGCCGCACTGGTCCGCGAGCGGATGCCGCAGGCGTCCTCCTTGCTCGACGTCGCCTGCGGGAGTGGGTCGCACCTGGAGCACTTCGTCCACGAGTTCGCGCATGTCGAAGGCGTGGAGCTGTCCGAGGCCATGCTGGCGGTCGCGCGCCCGTTGCTGCCAGGCGTCGCGCTCCACCGGGGCGACATGCGCGACTTCTCCCTCGGCCGCCGCTTCAGTGCCGTGACGTGCATGTACAGCTCGATCGGGTACACCGAGCACGAAGCGGGGCTGCGGCGGACGATCGCGTGCTTCGCCCGTCATCTGGAGCCCGGTGGCGTGCTGCTGGTCGAAGCCTGGTGGACACCTGGCGAGCTCCTCGACCGGTACGTCGCCGGGGACACCGTGACGGTCGGCGACCGGACCATCTCACGCGTCTCGCACACGGTCGATCTCGGCGACCGGAGCCGCATGGAGGTCCACTGGGTGGTCGCCGATCCGGCGAACGGGGCCCGCCACGTCGTGGAACGGCACGAGCTGGCGCTGTTCGAGCGGGCGCAGTACGAGGCCGCCTTCGACCACGCCGGGTTCGACGTGGAGTACCTGCGGCCCGAGTGGTCGGGTCCCGGTCTCTACGTCGGTGTCCGGCGCGGATAAGCGGTTGGTTCCGGCCGGGGTGCACGGCGCGCCCCGGCCGGAGCCGTGTTCACCGTGAGACGAGGCCGTCGATCCGGCGCACGTGATCGGCCGGCCCGGGCAGCGCGGCGATCTCGTCGGCCATGGCCTTCGCCCGCAAGGCGAACGTCCGGTCGCCGAGCAGTTGCTCGCACGCCTTCGCCACGCGTTCGGTCGCGTGCTCCTCCGCACCGCTGAGCACGATGGCCGACCCGTGGTCCGCCAGCCGCTGCCACAGCGCCTTGTACAGCGGCCATTCGGAGAGCACGAGCTGGGGCGTGCCCGCCGCCATGGCGTTCATCGCGGTGGAGCCGCCGCCGTGGTGCACGATCAGGTCGCAGTTCGGCACCAGCACCTCCAGCGGCATCCAGCCCACCGGCAGGTCCGGCAGCGCTTCCCGCACCGCCGGGGCGACGTCCTCGGGCGCGGCGACCACCAGGTCGGCGTCCAGGTCGCCCAGGTCGCGGGCCAGGCCGATCAGGAACTCCTGGCTCTCGGCGGCGGCGACCCTGGTGCCCGCCGTGACGCAGATGCGCAGCCGTTCCCCGCGCGCCAGCATCCACGGGTCGATCCGCCGGGCCAGGTTGGTCCCGATCCAGCGCGCGTGCACGGTGCCCGGCGCGTGCGGGGCCGGGCTGATGCTGGGCGGGGTCACGTCGAGCACCAGATCGGGGTGCGGCAACGCGGCCAGCCCGAGCTCCTTGAGCTCCGGGGCCAGCTCCTCGTCCGCGTAGGGGTTCGCCTCCGGGATCTCCAGCGCGTCCCACGTGTGGCGCACGTGCGGCACGCCGAGGCGGGCGGCGAGCAGCCCGGCGGCGTAGGACTGGCTGCCGCCGACGATCACGTCCGGCCGCCAGTGGTCGCTCAGCTCGCGCAGCCGGTCGTAGCTCGCGGCGGCCAGGCGGGCCATCCACGCGCCGTGGAACCGGATCTGCTCGTCGACGGTGACCGGCCAGGGGAGCTCGTTGCCGTCCCGGTCGGTGGACAGCAGGCTCTCCAGGGTGCGGTCGGTGACCGTCACGAACGGGATCGCCATCTGCTGGGCGATCGGCGTCGTCTCCCCGGTCGTGGCCAGGACCACGGTGTGGCCGACGTTGCGCAGCGCGGTGGCCAGCGGCGGGGCCCAGAACATCGTGGCCGGGCTCGGTCCGGTGAGGAAGAGTACCTTCATCGCGCGTCCTTCGGGGCGGTGCCGGCGGCCGAGCGCGAGTGCACGACGGTGTACGTGTGCGGCTCGTGCGAGTTGACCAGGGCCTGGCCCAGCGCCCGCCGCTCGCGCACCACGGCGGGGCGCTCGCTCTCCGGCAGCACGTGGAACGCGTCGTAGGAGTCCTTGTCGGCCCACTGGGCGTACATCGCCACGTGGGTCCCGTCGATGCCGCGCAGGATGCTGTGCGAACGGAAGCCCGGCACGGTCTTCAGCCACTCGTCGGGCTGCGCGAGCGTCTCGACCAGCAGGGCCTGGTTCTCCGGGTCGGCCGCGAACAGCGTCAGCACCGTGAAGTCGTCGCGCTCGGCCGAGATCTCGACCACCCCGCCGAGGTCGGGGTGCGTCTGGGTGAACACGACCTCGGCCTTGATCGACTTGAACCAGGTCGTCCACCGGTAGAACGCCGGCATCGTCTGCTCCACCATCTTCTCGCGCTTGTACCGCGCCTCGATGGCGTCCCGGGAACGCATCTGGATCAGGTTGGCCGTGCCGGGCACGTCCTGGCCGGAGTGCACCGACGACGACACCCAGCCGGGGAACTCGTGGGCGTTGTCCACGATGTCGCGCATGGCCTCGACAATGCGCTCGTTGTTGTACGGCGTGTCGGTGCCGAACCAGTTGAGGATGTTCAGGTAGCCGTCATCGACGGACAGGTAAGCCATGTCGACCTTTCTCCAATTCGGTGCTCACTGGTTCCCCGCGAGCCGGTTCTCGGCGGGCGACCGGCGCGCCGACGCGGAAATCGCCATGACGTACCGGCCGTAGTCGGAATTCGCGAGTCGGCTGCCCAGCCGGTGGCAGGCGTCCGCGTCGATGTAGCCCATGTTCAGCGCGACTTCCTCGATGCACGCGACGCGGATTCCCTGCCGCTGCTCCATGAGCTGCATGTAGTGGCTCGCGTCGGTCAGCGAGTCGTGCGTGCCGGTGTCCAGCCAGGTGAAGCCGCGGCCGAGGTCGACCAGGGTCGCCGCGCCGCGGTCCGCGTAGACCAGGTTGACGTCGGTGATCTCCAGTTCGCCGCGCGCGGAGGGCCGGATCGACCGGGCGATCCCGACCACGTCGTTGTCGTAGAAGTAGAGGCCCGTCACGGCGAGGTTCGACACCGGCCGGGCCGGCTTCTCCTCGATCGAGAGGACGCGTCCCCGGTCGTCGGCCTCGGCCACGCCGTAGCGCTCCGGGTCCGGCACCCGGTATCCGAACAGGACACACCCTTTGACGTCGGCCGCGTTGTGCTGCAACACTTCGCCGAAGCCGGGGCCGTGGAAGACGTTGTCGCCGAGGATGAGCGCGACGTCGTCGGACCCGATGTGGTCCGCGCCGATGAGGAACGCCTCCGCGATCCCGCGCGGCTCCTCCTGGGCGGCGTAGGTGATGTCCAGCCCGAGTTCGTTCCCGTCGCCGAGCAGGGCGCGGAAGCCCCCGAGGTCGTGCGGCGTCGAGATGATCAGGATCTCCCGGATCCCGGCGAGCATCAGCACCGACAGCGGGTAGTAGATCATCGGCTTGTCGTGCACGGGCAGCAACTGCTTCGAGACGCTGAGGGTGAGCGGGTGCAGCCGGGTGGCCCGACCGCCTGCCAGGATGATGCCCTTCATGCCAGTGCCTTCCGACGACTCGCGGAGACCGGTGAAATCCCGCCCGGGTACCGGCAGGAATGCCTGACAAAAGCATGGCGCACCCGAGGTGCGGGAACAATCGGGGAATCGTCAGGTTGTCCACAACTTAGTGTCAGGTTATCGATAAATGTGCGGGCGCGCCTTGACGCCCGTGGGGGAGTGTCCGCCATGCTCGCGGTGGTGAAGAACCGGCCGCGCGCTGTCTGCCACGAATAGCGCGCGGCCGTGCCGGGTGTGCGATCCGCGTGCGCCCGAGGTGGGGGAATTGGGGCGCAGACACGATGCTGAACGTCGAGGACCTGGCCGCGAGCGCGGCCGTGCGCCACGTGGAGGAACGGCGCAAGCTCGATCCGGAGGTCGTCCGCGCGATGCTCGACGCGGGGTTCGCCCGCTATTTCGTGCCGAGCGGGTCCGGCGGCTCCCAGGGCACGTTCCGCGAGCTGATCCGGGCCGTCGGCGCGGTGGGCGAGGTCTGCCCGGCCACGGCGTGGTGCGCGTCGCTCGCCGCCCACCTCGGCCGGATGATCGCGTTCCTGCCCGCCGAGGGGTACCGCGAGGTCTGGGCGCACGGGCCGGATCCGCTGATCGTCGGCTCGCTCGCCGGCTTCGGCGAGGCGGTCGAAGCGGACGGTGGCTGGACGGTGTCCGGGCGGTGGCCGTACATCAGCGGCATCGACTACGCGGACTGGGTTTTGCTGTGCGCGGTGGAGAAGGACAGCGGCAACGCGCGCGTGTTCGCGGTCGCGCGGTCCGAGGTCCAGTCCGACGACTCGTGGGACAGCATCGGGATGCAGGCGACCGGCAGCCACAACGTGGGCGTGAAGGACGTGTTCGTGCCGGCGGCGCGCAGTTTCGCGCGGGACGACATCCTGGCCGGCCGTGCGACCGATTCGACGGCGGCGTGCCACCGGGTTCCGCTGGAAGCGGTGAACCTGCTGTCGTTCGCCGCCCCTTTGCTCGGCGCTGCCGATGGTGCGCTTGCGGTGTGGCTCGCCTACGCCAAAGGCAAGGCCGCCGCGTGGAATCCCGCCGCGCCGAGCGCGAGCGTGCTCGCGACGACCTACGCCCGCACGTCGGGTGAGATCGACGCCGCGCGGCTGCTGCTCGAACGCTGTGCCGACGTCGCCGACCGGGGCGCGGACGTCACCGACGAGGACATCCTCCGCAACACCCGTGACATCTCCCTCGCGGTGGACATCCTCAAGACCGCCGTCAACCGGCTGACGGCCGAAGGCGGGACATCCAATCTCGGTGTGGGGCGGCCGTTGCAGCGCTTCTGGCGGGACGCCAACACCATCGCCTCGCACGTCGCCCTGCGCTTCGAACTGGCGGCGCTGGGCTACGCCGAGGGACGCCTGTGGGAGCCCGGCAAAGCCCCCGGCAGCGCGCCCATGGGCGACGATTGGTGACGCGCGGGAACGGGCCGGCCAGGAGTGCGCTGGTCGTCGGGCGGGAAGGCGCGGTCGTCGCGGCGATGGTCGCGGCGACCCGCGCTCGCGGCATCGAGGCGGTCGGCGCGACCACGGACCAGGCCGCCGCCGACGCGTTGGCCTCCGGGGACATCGCGGTCCTGGTCATCGGCGCGGGTGTCGAGCGGGAATCGCGCGACGTGCTGCGGCGGGCCGCCGAGCTGTCCGGCATCGCCGTTGTGGAAACGCCGCTGCGCCGTGGAAATGTGGATGAATACGTGGCGCGCGAGATCGTGCCCCGGTTCCGGGCGGGCACCTCACGGTAGTGTTGCCCGAGACTCGATTTCGACTGAGGGGCCGGATCCGCACATGACAGCGAGCACCTTCCGCATCGGAGGGGAGCGTGAGGTTCGGCGGCTCGGGTTCGGGGCCATGCATCTGCCCGTCGCACCCGGGCCGGACCGGGAACGCGCCGTCGCCGTCGCCCGGCGCGCCGTCGAGCTGGGCGTCACGCTCATCGACACCGCGCACCTCTACAGCTGGGGTGCCAACGAGGAACTGCTCGCCGAGGCGCTGCACCCGTATCCCGACGACCTGCTCATCGCGACCAAGGTCGGCGTCGCACCACCGGACGGGCACCGCGAGGCGGCGCTCTGCGGGCGGCCGGAGTTCCTGAAGCGTCAGGTGGACGAGGGACTGCGCCGGCTCCGGCTGGACCGGATCGAGCTGCTCCAGCTCCACCGCGTCGACCCGGAGGTGCCGCTGGCCGACCAGGTGGGTGCCCTGCGCGAACAGCAGGAGGCGGGCAAGATCGTCCACATCGGACTGTCCGAGGTGACCGTAGACCAGCTGGCGGAGGCACGTCGGGTCGTGGAGATCGCGAGCGTGCAGAACCGCTACAGCATGGTCGCCCGCGACTACGAGGACGTGCTCGACGCCTGCATCGAAGCGGGTATCGCCTTCCTGCCGTGGCGGCCCGTCCACCCCGCCGCGTCCCGGCCGACGGGCGAGATCGCCGCCGTGGCGGCCGAACTCGACGCCACCCCGGCCCAGGTCGCGCTCGCGTGGCTGCTGCACCGGTCTCCGGTCATGGTGCCGATCCCGGGCACCGGCTCCATCGCCCACCTGGAGGAGAACGTCGCCGCGGCGGACCTCCGGCTGAGCGACGACCAGTGGCGGCGGCTCGACGGCATCGCGCGGCCGTGATCCGGTCAGCTTGCGTTGCCGGCCGACAGTTCCCCCGAGTCGAGCAGGGTCAGCCGGCGCTGTTCCTTGTGCAGGGGAGTGGGGCCGCTGACCGAGCCGAGCCGGAAACCCACGCCCCGGACGGTGACGATCCAGTCGCCGGAGCCGAGCTTGCGGCGCAACATGCTCACGTGGGTGTCGATGGTGCGGCTGGCAGTCCAGTCGTCCTCCCACACCTCGGACATGATCTGTTCGCGCGACAGCACCGCGTCGGGTGCCGAGGCGAGCAGGTGCAGCAGTTTGAACTCCTTGCGGGTGACGTGCACCCGGCGCGCGCCCACGTGCACCTCGTGCCCGATGGGGTCGATCCGGAGCGGACCGCGCACGATCGGCCGAGGCTGCTCCGGCGTCTGCCGCACCCGCCGCATCACCGCGTCGATCCGGGCCAGCAGCTCACGCAGGCCGTACGGCTTGACGAGGTAGTCGTCCGAGCCGGCCTGGAGGCCCAGCACCTTGTCCACCTCGGTGGACCGGTTCGACGTGATGATGACGGCGGCGTCGCGTTCCGAGCGGATCTCCCGGCAGATCATCACCCCGTCGATGTCCGGCAGCTCCAGTTCGAGCAGGATCAGGTCGGCCCACCGGAACAGCGGCCTCGCCCGCTCGCCGGTGGGGGCTATCTGCACCTCGTGCCCGTGCCGTTCCAGGGTCCGGCCGAGCGACTCGGCGGAGGCATCGGGCTCCACGATCAACGTACGCATGCTTCGGCCCTTCCGGTGGATCGGGGAAACTCGGTGAATGGCTGGGAGGTGAAGGGGCCCGCGCGGTAGGCCCCTTCACCTGATCAGGAGGCCGACCCGCGCAGCGCGTAGCCCGTGAAACCGCCGGCCGCGATGACGACCACGCAGCTGCCCAACTCGCGTGGGACGTTCGACACCTGCCCGAAGTCGTCGTAACCCCAGGCGTATGCCTTGCCGTGCTTGACCGCGTAGCCGTTGTCGAAGCCCGCCGCGACGGCCGTGACGCCGCCGTCCCGGAGGGTCTGCGGGAGCTTGGAGATCTGGCCGTACCGGTCGTCACCCCACGCGTACAGCTTGCCGTGCCTGATGGCGTAGCCGGTGCCGTAGCCGCCCGTGACGGCGGTGACGCCGTTGCCCAGCTCCCGGGGGAGCTTCGACACCTGGCCGGTCTCGTCGCTGCCCCAGACGTAGACCTTGCCGTTCTTGATGGCGTAGCCGTTCTTGGTGCCCGCGGCGACGACGCTGACGCCGCCGTTGCGGAGCGTCTGCGGGATGTTCGACACCTGGCCGAACTCGTCGTCACCCCACGCGTAGACCTTGCCGTGCTTGATGGCGTACCCGGTGCCGTAGCCCCCGGCGACCGCCGTCACGCCGCCGTCCTTGAGGGTCTGCGGAATCTTGGAGACCTCACCGGATTCGTTGTAGCCCCAGGCATACAGCCTGCCGTCCTTGAGCGCGTAGCCGGTCGCGCCACCGGCCGCGACCGCGTCGACCCCGCCGTCCCGCAACTCCGGCGGGATCTGCGAGACCTGGCCGTAGTCGTCGTTGCCCCACACGTACAACTCGCCCCGCTTGAGCGCGAAACCGTTGTGGTAGCTGCCTGCCGTCAGCGCGGTCACGCCGCCGGCCAGTTCCGGCGGGATCCGGGAGACCTCGCCGTACTCGTCGTTGCCCCAGGCGAACACCTTCCCGCCGGAACCGGACGGCTGGTGCGCAGGGGCGGCGATGGCGGCCGGTGCGCCGGACAGCAGGGTGGCGGCGGTGGCCACGCAGAGGAGCAGCGCCCCGCTCCGCAGCCTGCCCTTCGTTGACATCGTGATCATCGACTCCGTTTCCGTGTGGGGATTTCCTTTGGTGGGACCGGTGGTCAGAGGCTCTGACCGAGCAGGGTGCCGCCGGTCGCGTCGATCCACGCGCCGGTGATCCAGCGGGCGTCGGCGGAGGCGATGAAGGCCACGATGTCGGCGATGTGCTCCGGTTCCCCGATCTGCTCGAAGACCGAGAGCCCGGCCAGCAGTTGCCGCAGCGCGGGTGCCTGGAGGAACGGGTCGCCGTTGTCGACCACGGCGGGGGCCACGGTGTTCACGGTGATCCCGCGCAGCCCGAGGTGCCGGGCGAAGTGCAGCGTGATCATCTCCAGCGCGGCCTTGGCCATCGCGTGCGGGATCTCCTGCGGGTTGGCGAACCTCGTCAGGCCGGTCGAGATGTTGATGATGCGGCCACCCCTGGGGATGAGCGGCAGCGCGCGTTGCACGAGGAAGAACGGTGCTTTCGCGTTGACCGCCATCATCCGGTCGAAGTCCGCCGGGGTGACCATCTCCGGCGGCATCGTGGCGAGCACACCCGCGTTGTTGACCAGGATGTCGAGTTCCTCCCGGTCGGAGTGTTCCCGCAGACCGTTCGTCAGGCCCTCGAACAGGGTGTCGACGTCACCGGGCAGGCCGAACTCCGCCACCACCGGGAACGCCCGGTTGCCTTCGCCGACGATCGCCGCGACGGTCTCGTCCAGCCCGGTGGTGTCCTTGCCCGAGTGCACGGCGACCAGCGCCCCGTCCGGCGCGTTGGCGAAATTTACGACGCGCACCCACGAGTCTTTGCTGGCG
>CBHFOL010000004.1:0-79297 GCA_965995405.1 uncultured Saccharothrix sp. | reverse complement strand
GGGCCGCCGAGTCGCCGCCGGCCGAGCGCGACGGCCGCCTCGGCCCGCACCATTGCGTCAGCATCCTTGGCGAGCGGCACGATTGCCTCCGTGATGCGCGTATCCCGTAGACCGCTCAGCGCGCGGGCGGCATGGCCCACCGCAACTCGCTCACGGCGGCCACGACGTGCTTCTTCTCGTGGTGGTCGAGCAGGTGTCGGGCGAGCAGCAGGTCACCGGTGGCCGACTGCGCCGCCGCGCACAGGTGTGCCGAGATCTCCAGCTTCTCCGCGCCCCGGCCACGCGCCCGGGTGGTCGCGTTGACGAGTTGGTCGCCGAGCAACTCGATCCACCGCTCGTCCGCCGGGTGTCGCGTCGGGGGCAGTTCCGGGAACAGCAGGAGCACCTTCAACGCGAGCGCCGCCGCGTCCTGTTCGGCGGTGCCGGCTGCGTCCAGCCGGATCGCCTGGAGCAGGTCGATGTCGGTGAAACCCCGGTTCCGGACGTCCTGGCTGCGCACGTCGTCCAGGAACACCGGTATCACCTGGGTCGACTGGCGCAGCAGGCGTTTGCTGATCGCGACGTGCGTCTCCCGGAGCACCTGGTGGGACTCCAGCGCCGACCTGTCCAGCAGCACCACGAAGAACCGGCACGCGTCCAGCGCCGTGAGCACCTCGTCCCGCCACTCCTGGCCCGGCGGGATGTCCGCGCGGTCCAGGAACACGTCGTAGTTCCGCTGCCGCAGCTCCTCCGACAGCAGGTCGCGGAGCAGCGCGGCGCGGGTCGGCGACCCGTCCGGGTACGTCCGCCCGCTGGAGCTGTGACTGATGAACACCTTCTCCGACACCGGTTCAGACCCCGCCTTCCGCCGTGTTCCACTGCGCCAGCCACGCGTCGTTCTGCACGGCCAGCAACTTCTCGCACTCGGTGACGACGTCGTCGCCGAGCCGTCCCGACGACCAGCGGTCGCGCAGGGCCTCCAGGTGTTGCGCGGTCCGGTCGTAGGTCAGGGCCAGGTATTCGTGGCGGGCGGCGGCGCTGTGCGCGGCCACGGCGGTGGCGGCGGTGGTGAGCGCGCCGATCCAGCCGGCCACCTGCGTGTCGCCCGCCGCCGCCACCCCGGCCAGGGTGCCGCCGAGCACGGTCAGCGTGAACTGGGCGTAGTGGAACCTGGTCGCCCAGCCCGCCAGCCGGGCGGCCCTGGGCCGGTAGTAGCCGTCCAGCTGGCCGGTCAGCCGAATGTCCACATAGGACTTCGCGTCGTGCACGGCGGGCAGCGGGCTCGCGTCCGGCCGCTGCCGCGCCACCCGCACGCCGATGCCCTCGTCGTCGGCGAGGAGTTCGGCCGAGCGGCGGTCCAGTTCGACGTCCCGGTCGTCGCCCCGGTACCGCCCGGCGCGCGCGAGGTACATGTAGACCTCGGCCTTCAACGCCTCGGACACCGCACGCAGCCGGGTCGCCCCGCGCAACTCCGCACCACCGGTCCGGGCGGCGAAGACGGCGGCCACGGCCGTCGCGGCGGCGCTCACCCCGGCCAGCACCGACCACCCGGTGCCCACCGCCGCCGCACCCGCGAACGCCGCGACCACGGCCGGCAGCAGCGTCAGCCGCCGCGACCAGTCCAGTTCGCTCTTGGCCCGGTTCGCGGCCAGCGACCAGCGCCGGTGCGCCCGCCACACGCGGTCCGCGGGGTCAGACACGTTGTGCCACCCCCACGATCAGCCCGATCATGAACAGCAGGACGCCGAGCAGCGCCAGGATCCGCACGCTCAACAGGAAATCCCGCCACACCAGCACGGCGGGCAGGGCCGTGACGCGGAACCCGGCGGGCAGCGGGGTCGGCGTGGGCGGCGGCCGGTGCGCGTCCGGTGCGGGGCACCACATGCCCGACCACTGCGGCGGGCCCACCCGCACGCTCTGGTGCCGCAGTTCGCGCACGCCGATCGCGGGCAGCAGCAGGTCCGACTTGCCCGCCGCCGCCGCCTCCTCCACCAGCGCCCGCACCAGACCCGAGGACGTCCGGTTGTCCAGCACCAGGTCGCCCACCGCCTCCAGCGTCGGGCGGTCCTCCAGCCGCAGGTCCGCCATGCGGTCGCCGAAGCACAGCCGGGTCACCACCGGGTACACCTGCGGCAGGTGCTCGCCGATGGCGTCCACCCGGCCGCCGGCGAACCTGCGGTCGAGCAACGCGCCCCGGATCGCGAACCGGACTCCCGGCGACTCCTCCGGCCCGGCCTCCGCCAACGCCGCCAGCACCCGCGCCGCCTCGGCCGGCCCGTCCGCCGCCACCAACTCCTTCGCCAGCGCCAGCCGGTCGGGTGCCGGCTCGGCCTCCGCACCGCCGGCAGTCCCGCCCGCGCCACCGACCGATCCTGTTGTGCCGCCGGAGGTGCCGCCCGCTCCGCTCCGAGTGCCATCCGCGCCGGCCGATCCTGCTGTGCCGCCGGCGTCGGCCGATCCTGTTGTAGCGCCGGAGATTCCGCCCGTGCTGTCGACCAACCCGCCCGTGCCGCCGGCGATCGCCGCCCGGACATCCTCGGCTTCGTCCTGCCCGGCAACGGATCTTCGGCTCGCACCGACGACTTCCGTTGTGCCGGAAGAAGAATCCGGGTGAAGACCCCAGTAGGTCGCGGACGTGTGCACGGGCAGCACGACGGTCGGCTCGGACCGCGCCACGGCCAGCCGGCGCAGCAACTCCAACCGCCCGGCCACGCCTGCCTCGGCCGGCACCCCGGCATCGGCCAGCATCGCGGCCACGCCCTCGCCCCGCAGGTACTCGTCCACCAGCACGGTCGCCGCCTCGGCCTGCCAGTCGTCCGCCGGAGCCGAGTCCAGCCGCACCAGCGAACCCGCGTACAGCGTCACGCCCTTCTCGAAACCGGGCAGGAACACCACCTCGGCGGCGTGCTTCAACCGCTGGTCCACACTCTGCTCGTGGGTCGAGAACGTCCACCGCCGGCTCAGCTCCGAACCCGCCCACACCGGCTCCAGCACGCCCACCAGCCCGCGCAGCAACGGAATCCGGTCGTCCTCGGCCACACCCACCACGGTCAGGTTCGCGCGCGGCTCCCGCAGGTGCGCCGCGACCAGCGCGGTGAGCCAGCCGCCCGGGGGACGCGGTCCCTCTACCGCGCCCCCGGGCAGGTCTTCGCGGGTGAGCTGGTCCATCAGGCCGTCCTGGTCGGCGTGCCCCACCCAGCCCGACCAGGACGCCATGGCCAGCGCCCGAGCCGGCGTCAGCACCTCCGGCCGGCCGACCACGGCGTGCGCGGAGTGCCGCCCGGCGCTCCACCCGTCGTTCACCCGCCGCACCACCGCCACACCCATCCGGTCGAACGAGAAGTACGACAGGCTGGAGTCCGGCACCTGCTGCCCGCTGAACGACTGGAGCCGCACCAACGGCAGCAGCCGCTGTTCCCACGGCAGGCTCCGCGACTGCGGCAGCGACGTGCCCAGACACGCCACCCCGTTCGCGCCCGGCGCGAACACGAGCTGGTCCACCGCCGGCTCACCGGGTCCGGACATGCCAGTGACCCACCTTCCGCGCTTCGGGGCCGGCGAGCACACCGGACATGGCCAGCAGGGCGATCAACGGCCGCAGCACCCGCATCGGCCGCACGCCCCGGACGAACTTGCGGTCCACCGGTTCCGCGCCGGTCGCCGACGCGAAGTGCAGCGTGCACATCGGGAACTTGTGGAACGGCGACAGCGACGAGTGCGCGTCGTGCTGGTGCAGGAAGCCGTAGACGTCCCGGCTCTCCTCCAGCATCGCCTCGGCGTCCAGCCTGCCGTCGTCGTCCCGGCGGATCCACCGGTCGACCGGCGGCAGGTAGCGCAGCCGGTCCGACTTGTTGAGCACCAGCGCGGCCGGCGTGCGGTCCAGCATCCCGAGGTCGTGCAGGCGGCCGATCACGTTGTGGAACGCCTTGTTCACGCCCTCGGTGCTCTCCGGCTCGTGGTTGCGGATGCCCAGCGCGTGCTCCGGCGTCTCCACGAACAGCAGCGCGTCCACGCCGATCACGAACCGCGCGGTGCGGCCCAGGTTGCCGTCCTGGAGGAAGTCCTCACCGGAGATGTCGAAGAACGTGACCGGACGGGTGCCGGTGGCCGACGTCAGTGTCATGACGTTGGTGAACCCGCTGAGCCCGTGCCGGGTGCCCAGCAGCTCCTCGGCGCGTTCCAGCTTCTTCAGGTGCTCGGCCTCGAACCGTTGGTGCAGCTGGAGGTCCATGGCCCGAGCGGACACGTCACAGCCTTGCAAGCCGCCCCGTTCCAGCTCGGCGATCATCGACGTCAGCAGGTGCGTCTTGCCGCTGCCCGACCGGCCCACCAAGCCCACTACCAGCGGCGGGCCGTGGTCCAGGTAGGACGCGGGCAGGTGGTGCGGCTCGGTGTCGTCGGACGGGTTGGGGCACCGCTGGTAGCAGCTGCGCCGCATGTCCAGGCGCTTCACCGGGTCGTTCACCGAGCTCAGGTCGACCAGCTCGTACCGGCCGACCTCGTCGGTGGTCATCCATAGCTCGTCCTCGCGCCAGTCGAACCAGTCCAGGCAGACCGGGCAGCGGACGCGGGGACCACTCGGCTCGCTCATCGGACCACCGCCTGCGCACCACCGGAAACCAGCAAGGCCACCACGACCGCCACCACGACGACGAGCACCACGACCGCCGCCGGCACCACCGCCCGTCGCCACGGGGGACGTCCGCCGGGCTCCGACGGCTCCACCACCGACGTCGGGGCCAACTTCTCGGCGAGCACCTCGTCGAACCGGGCCCGGGACGCCGCGAACTCCCGCACCGCGTTGTCCGCCCGCTCCGGCACGGTGTCCGCCGCCCGCAGCCGGTCCAGCAGCTCCGCCGCGCCCGGCCGGTCGGCGGTCCGCTCGAACACCCCGGCCAGCAGCTCGCCGACGGCCGCGCCGTACCGGTCCGGCACCGGGTGCGACCCGGGCGGCTCGCCGGTCACCGCCTCCAGCACCACCGCGCCCGCCGACCACACGTCGTCGGCGGGTGTCGCCGCGCCGTCACCGGCCTGCTGGGCGGGGGAGCACCAGCGGCTCTTGCCGTTGCGCACCCTGGGTTCGCCCGCCAGCACGGTGTGCTCGAACCCGCCGACGTGCACCCGCCCGTCGTCCCACCACACGGTGTCCGGGCTCAGCCCGCCGTGCACCAGCTTCGCCGCCTCCAGCAGCCGCAGCGCCCGGAACAGCCCGACCTCGAACCGGTGCTGCTGGTCGGTGAGCAGCTGGCCGGCCCGGTCCGCCACCGGTCCGCCGGGGTGCCGGGCCAGCAGCACGAACGGCTCCTCGCCGTCGATGTCGTAGCCGATCATCCGGGACAGCTCCGCCGGGTAGCCGTCGGCCGGGAACCGGCGCAGCAGCCGCGCGCCCGCCCGGATCTCCCGGTCCAGCAGCCGGTACAGGTCCGGGTTGAGCAGGCCCGCCTCCCGGGGCACGCTCTTGAGCAGCAGCCGGGTGCCGTCGTGGTCGACCAGCGACCGCGTGTGCAGCTCGCCGCGCACGGCGGTCGCGTCCTCGTCGTCGCGCACCTCGATCCGCCGGGACCGGTAGCGGTAGTCCCGGAAGTCCACGACCTGCCAGGCGCCGGTCATCACGCACTCTCCGGGGTCTGCGGCCAGTACATGCGCACGACCTCGCCCCGCAACGGCACGAGCCGCACCACGCCCGCCGCGAGCGTGCTGGCCGTCCAGCACGTCTCCAGCAGGGCGTCCACCGCCGACTCGGCCAGGTGCGGCTGCGCCGGCAGCGGCGCGAAGCGCACGATCTGGATGTCCTTCGCCTCGTGCCGCAGCTCCGCCAGGTCGCGCGGCGCGCACAGCTGCCGCATCTCCTCGCGCCCGGTGCGCTGGGTGACCGCCTGCATCTCCGGCACCCGGCGCAGCGTCTCGGAGATCAGCAGCTCCCGGTTGCCGTCCGCCCGGCCGAACGCCGGCGCGGCCTGCACGCCCCGGTCCGCCAGGTGCATCCGGTACTCGCCGAACAGCTGCCGCACCCGGTCGCCGACACCCAGTCCGACGGTCTCCAGCCCGCGCCGGGACGCCAGGCCCGTCCAGCACGGCACCAGCACCTCCAGCGCCAGGTCCGCCAGGTCGTCCGCGACCACGGGCGCCACCAACGGGTTCTCCACCACGACCGGCTCCGGGTCGCCCTCGGCGGCGATGTCCCGCAGCACGCCCGCCGCGTCGTCCAGCGCGCCCGCCACCGTCCGCATCGCGTCCGACCAGAACCGCAGCCGGTCGGCCTGCCGCCAGCCCCGGTCCACCAGGTCCTCCAGCACTGCCCGGATCCGGTTCGCGGCCGGCTCGGCGTCCGCGGTGGCCAGCGCCGAACGCCACTCCACCACGGCCCGCCGCCAGGACACGCCCAGCAGCACCGCCAACCCCACCACGGCGGCCACGGTGACCGGCGCGACCAGCTCCACCGGAGGCGAGAACGGCACCAGCCGCGCCCCGACCACACCCGCCGTGACCGCCACCGCGTGCGCCACGGCGGGCAGCACGCGCACGAGCGTCGGCTCGCCCACCCGCGGCCGGGACAGCGACACCCGCAGCACCCCGAACACCCACGCCAGCCCGAGCACCGGACCCAGCCACCAGAACGGGTCCGGCAGCAGCGCCGACACCCCGATGCCCAGGGCCGCGAGGAAGAGCGCGACCGGCGGCACCACCCAGCGGCGGAACGCGGCGGGCTCCTTCAGCCGGCCGGCGAGCTCCGCCGGGTAGGCCTCGGCCAGCCGCCGGTCGATCTGCCGCGCCCCGCCCGGCGCGAGCCACGTCGCACCGCCGCGCAGCCCGGCCGCCAGCTCGGTCAGCGACCGCCCGCCGCGCAGCTCGTCGGAGACCCGCGTGCGCAGCCGGCCCGCCACCTCCTCCGGCTCCACCGGCAGCTTCGGCGGCAGGCCCAGGTCGGACAGCGCGACCGACGACGAGCCGCCGGTCCGCGTCCGCGTCGAGATCTCCTCGGCGGCCGTGCGCACCACGTCGGCGAACGCGTCCAGCTCGTGCCCGGCGGCGACCACCGCGTGCCGCGCGGCCGTGGCGTCCTCCAGCCCGAGCAGCCCCGCCCACCCGGACAGCCGGCGCACCGACTCGTCCGCGTACCGGGCGTGCCGTGCCGCGTCGCCCCACGCCCGGTCCAGCTCCGACCCCTCGATCACGAAGCCGGTGTCGTCGGGGCGGTCCTCGGGCACGGGCGGCGTCACGATGTCCACCACGCCGGACTGCGCGGTCAGCCGGGGCACCGCCTGCCACACCGCCGCCGCCACCTGGCCGGGCTCGATGTACCCGGACACGGTGTGCAGCCCGGGGCTCGCGGTGGCGTGCGGGATCTTCCGGGCCCGCTCGACCACCTCGTCGAACACGTCCCGGATGGTCAGCGCCTCCACCAGCTCGTCCAGCCCGGCGCGGGCGTCGGCGGCGGGCGGCAGGCCGCGCACCAGGTCCGGGCTCCACACCACGCCGCGCGGGTCGCCGACCCACAGCACGGCCGAGCCGTCCTGGGCGAGCACGGCGGGCAGCCGCAGCTGCGCGCCCGAGTCGGTCTTGGCCGTCGCGCCGACCACCACGCAGATCACGTTCAGCCGTTCGACGTACAGGTGGCCGAACTCGGCGAAGTCCTCGGCCAGGTCGGCGGTGTCGGTGACCACCACGATCCGCTGCGGCGGGCGGCGTTCGCCGGTCCGGGACATCCGCAGCCAGGAGAGCGCCAGCTCCCGGTCGTCCACCAGGTCCAGGTAGTGCACGGGTTCCACGGCGGCGGTCATCTGTCCATCCACTCCGCCAGCTCGCGCAGCGAACCCTGCACGGGCGAGGTGGCGCGGAACGGGAAGTCCAGCGCCGCCGGGAAAGTCTCCGTCCAGAACGCCCGCAGCTGCGCCACCCGGCTCGCACTGGCCTTGCCCAGGCCGCCCAGCGCCGAGTGGACCGACGCGGCCTGGTCGCGGGCCACCTTCAGCACCGTCCGGTACAGGTCGGACGGCGCGTTCGGCGTCTCGTCCACCCGGTGCGGCAGCACACCCATCAGCCGGGCCCCGAAATCGCGGCGGATGCCCTCGTCGTCGGTGAGCGTCCACTCCTCGTACGCGGCCAGCACGCTGGCCCACGACGACATCCGGAAGTAGTCGGTCAGGCCCAGCCGCATGGACACCTCGTCGTGCCCGCCCAGCCGGACCATGATCGCGGACGGCGACTCCGGGTCGCCGTCCACCTGCACCTGCCCGTTCCACAGCGCGCACAGCAGCCGGTGCAGGATCAGCACCCGGTGCTCCTCGGCGGTGGCCAGGTAGCTGTAGTCGTAGCCGGTGCGCTGCCGCCATTTCAGGAAGTCGTGGTCCAGCGGACGCCGCTGCGCGTCCGCCCACGTGCGCAGCACCTCCCGCAGCTCCGGCACCTCGGTGACGCTCATCGACGTGCGGAACAGCACCACCGACACCGATTCCGCGCTGGTGGGCCGGAAATCGACGATGGTGTCCGGGTCGCGGTGGAAGTTCACCTCCTGCCGCAGGTACTTCTGGAGGTCCGGGTTGGCGCTGTCCGACGGGTAGGTGAACAGCACCTTCATCGGGCCCGCGCCCGGCGGCGAGAACCCGCCCGGCACCAGACCCGCGAGCTTCTGCCGGAACTGGCCCAGGTCGTCGTCGCCGACCGTCGCCACATCGGACCCGGCCGCCGCCGCCAGCAGGTCCTGCAACGCGGGCAGCAGCGGCTTGGTCTCGGAATCCTTGTACCGGAACATCTCCTGCACCTCGCGCTTGAGCCGGTCCCGCACCGCGCCCACCGCCTGCTGCGGCCCGCTCTGCACGGCCCGCTGGAACGCCACCCGCCACGCCTCCGCGCCCAGCACCTCGTTCACCAGGTCGCCGGTGGTCGCGGTCGGCCGCAGCCTGCCCTGCGCCGCGTACACCTCCACGCACCGCCGCCGCACCGCCTGGTAGAACGGCTCCAGGTCGCCGCCCTGCGGCGGCAGCAGGTAGGACACGCCGACCCGCGGCCGGTACAGCTCCCGCGCCCGCCGGCGGAACCGCGGCCCGTCCGACCGGGCGTGCTCCACGAACGCGTCCACGATGGCCCGCAGGTCCAGTTCGGCGCGCCGCAGCGTGCGCTCCCAGCGGGTCGCCTGGTCGTTCCACGCCGCGTGCCACAGCCGCCGCGCCCGCCACTTGTACCAGCGGTTCTGGTCCTCGATCGCCTGCCGCACCACCGGATCCGCCCACTTGACCCGGACGAACAGCCGGTTGCGGATCTCCTGCGCCTGCGGCGGCGCGAGCGTCAACCCGGCCGGCGCCTCCGGCTCGCCGCGCCTGCTCTCCAGGATGCGGGCGAACCCGCGCTGGTCGGCGGGATCGGCCAGCGACGGGTGCCCGGCGAACACCCGGTGCAGCCGGAACAGGTCCATCCCGGCCAGCATCAGGTCGGCCGCGCGCTGCGGGTCGAAGTCCTGCGCCAGCTTCGGCACCCGCTGCACGAGCTGCTGCTCCAGCGTGTAGAGCGCCGCCTCCAGCGTCTGCGTCCGGGTGTTGAGGGCACGCAGGATCGCGTCCGCGCCGGTCGCGATCGGCGGCTCGGCGAACTCGACCGGAGCGCGCTGCCGCAGTGCGTCCAGATTGGACCCGGTGAAGAACTGCTCGATCGCCTCCCGGTTGATCTCCGCCCGGCCCGGCGGCGGCTCCACCAGTTCGGTGACCGCCTCCGCGAGCAGCCGGGAGCTGATCAGCTCGGCCAGCTCGTCCACCGGCACGGTCAGCGACGCGACGAGGCTGGTCGACACGCCCCGGTTGCCGATGCCGCTGGGGGAGGGGAGTTCCCGTTCGGCGGCCCGGTTCACGAAATCGTCCGCGAACGACTGGTAGATCCGGTCGGTGCCCTGCGCCAGCGCCGAACCCTCGGTCGGGCCGGTGCCGATCAGCGACAGCATCAGCGACACCACCGACCGGTGCAGGTCCTCCCGCTCCACGCCCGCGCTGCGGCTGAACAGGAACCCGGTCTGCACGGTGCCCGCGCGCAGCCGCAGCTCCTCACCGCTGGGGTAGTGCACGGACAGCGCGCCGGTGATGCCCGCGTCGTTCAGCTCGGTGCCCGCCGACTGCGAGTTCTGGTCGTCCACCAGCCGGAACAGGTCCAGCAGCGCGCGGCCCGCGTTCAGCCGCGCCGGCCGACCGCCGCCCAAGCCCTCGTCGAACGCCGACGGCATCAGCACCAGCGGGTAGATCCGGGCGCGGTAACCGTTGCGCGCCAACGCGTCCCCGACCAGGTGCAGGTAGTCGTAGAAGATCCCGCTGCCGGTGCCGCCGGCCACCGAGAACGCCACGAACACATCGCACGAGCGGGTGAGCCGGCCGCCCAGCCGGGTCAGCTCGCCCGCCGACTTGTTGATCGCGCCGACCGCCCGCTGGATCGGGTTCTGCACCGGGCCCAGCCCGCCGCGCAGCGTCTCGAACAGCGCCGCCCGGCCGACGGTCGGGAACTGGCCCGCGCCCTTGGCCAGCGGCCCGATCCGGGGCTCGCCGTCCAGCGGCGGCAGCCACTCCACCGCGCCGCCCGCGTTGAGCCGCAGGCTGCGCGCCACCTCGGGGTAGGTGTCCTGGCGGGGCACCAGGTCCTTCACCAGGTGCATGGTGCGCTCGGCGGCGGGCAGGTGCTCCTCGCCGGGCACCACCCGCCGTTGCAGGCGGGTGAACTCGTCCTCGCTGAGGTCGGCGTAGACGAACTGGAGGCACGACGGGAGCTGGTACGGCAGGGAGTTCTCGGTGTTGAGCAGCTCCCGCAGGTTGGTGCCGTCCGGGCCGCACAACTCGCTGCGCAGCCGCCGTTCCAGCTCCGCCCCGATCAGGCAGCCGGTGCCGCCCAGCCCCACGAACAGGACCGGTTGGTAGATCTTCATCTGGCGCTCCTCGTCCGGTCCGCGGTCACAGCAGGTCGTCTTCGGTCGGGGTCGGCTCCGGTCTTGGCGCGCCGCCGCCGGGCGTCGGCGACACGGGCTGCCGCTCGGTCCGCTGCCGCCGCGGCGCGGTCCGCGTGCGGGACGGTCTGCGCTCGTCGTGGTAGGTCAGCTCGACGTCCGGGGACACCGTCACCGGGCGGTCCGGCGGCAGGTCGATCACCCGGCCGTCGACGTGCCGCAGCACCACCGAGTTGTCGTCGGTGCGCCGCAGCTCGTACGCGGACTCCGCGTCGGCGGCGTGGTTGACCGCGACCGCGCCGCCGTCCTCCTTGACGGTGAACCGGAACACCTGTGACGCGCGGTCCGGCGCGGGCAGGAAACCCCGCCGGCCGGCCTTGGTCAGCTCCACCCGCAGCCCGCGCACGTCCCGGTTCCGCTTGCGCTTGGCGAACCGCACCCCCAGGTACACCACCAGGCCCGCGATCAGCGCGGCCAGCACGATCCACAGCCACAGCAGGCGTTCCAGCAGCGTCGGCGGGTAGGCCACGGCGACCGTGAACGGCATCGAGTGCCACACCCTGGCCGGGTCGGCGTCGTCGACCACCTGGAGCGTGCCGGAGTTGACGCCGACAATGGTGTTGTCCGCGAACGTCAGCTCGAAGGCGAACCTGCTCTCCCCGGACGGCTTCAGCTCGAACACGGCCGGCGTGGCCGACACGACCGTGCCGGGGCCGAGGTCCTTCATCACCAGCCGCACCTTCTGCGGCTGGCCGGTGTCGTTGGTGACGCTCAGCTCGCCCGCCCGGGACGCGCCCGGCGCGGTGAACCGATCGGTGTCGGTGAACCGGGCCTGGGCGCGGACCTGGGCCAGGCCCGCCGCGACCTTGGTGTCCAGGGTCCGCTGGTCGCTCTGCACCCCGACGCCGGACACCGACCCGGTGAACCGGAGCGCCCCGGTGGCCGTGCGCGGCACGGTGCCGGTGCCGGTGAACAGCCCGTCGCCCGCCTTGGCGTCCGGCGCGTTGCCGTCGTCGGCCAGGGTGACCGGGAATTCGGTGAACCCGTCGCCGCCGACCTTCGCGGTGAACGCCAGACCGGTCAGCGACGCCGGGTCGGTGATGGTGTCGCGCCGGGTCTGCAACCGGACCCCGACCGTCACCGGCTGACCGGCGACCGGTGAGGGCGGGTCCACCGACAGCACGGCGCGGGCCGCGCCCTGCCAGACCACGGTGGACACCACGCTCTGCCGGGGCCCGTCCGCCGGGGTGGTGAGCTTGATCTTCCACGTGCCGGGCAGCGGGTTGACCACCCGCAGCGCCTCCACCGGCCCGGACACGCCGCTGACCTGGAACGAGGAGTCGTCGAGCTGCTGCGACTTGGGCACCACCCGGCCGCGCGGGTCCTCGTAGGAGACCTGGATCCGGGGGTCGCGCCGGAACACCACGATCGACCCGTCGGTGGCGATCGCCGGGATGTCCACCCTGGCCTCGACCGTGCCGCCGGGCTCGGAGGTGGTGGTGACCAGCGCGCCGGAGCCCGCGCACCGGCTGGAGCTGAACGCGTCCTTGATCGAGGCGATCACGTCGTCCGGGCCGGCCACCACCTTGGCCTGCGGCTTGGGCGAGTTCGCGCCGCACGTCTCCTGGGAGCCGCCGGTGGCGAACGCGTCGAGCTGCTCGCGGTCCAGGTTGCCGCCGAAGCCGAGGGGCCAGACCTGGACACCCAGCTCCTTCGCCTTGGCGAGCTGGTCGCGGAGGTCCTTGCGGGCGGCCTCGTTGCGCAGGTCGCCGGTGTTGTCCTTGCCGTAGACCTGGCTGTCGCCGACGTCGAGCCGGCCGTCGGTGAGCAGGAAGACGATCTTCGCCTGGTCGGCGGGCGCGCCGGCCAGGTTGCCCAGCGCCTGCCGCATGGCCAGCGCGTGGTCCGTGCCGTCACCTTCGGCGGACGCTCGTTTGCGCAGGTTCTGCACACAGCCGGCGAGGGTTTCCCGGTCCTGCGCGGTTTTGACCACGGTCGGCGGGCACACCGGGTCCACCGGCACCTGCGGGCCGTCGGCCCCGTCGTTGTCGCTGGCGAACCCCACCACGCTGACCGTGGACTCCGGGGACAATTCGCCGAGCGCGATCAACAGCGCCGCGTCCTTCTCCCGATCCATCGCCTCCTGATTGATGCTGCCCGATTCGTCGACCAGCACCACCATGTGCAGCGGCCGGATCTGTGGATCATCCGGGGCGGCGGCGGCCGAAATCGGGGCCGCCGGGCCGGCTGCCGCGCCGAGCGCGAACACCGCCACCAGGGATGCGCGGAATAAACCCGCGGCACGCCGCGCGCGAACGGTTCCGGTTGAGGTCAACTCTCTGCCCTCGCTTGCCCGTCGAAGGTGTTCCGGCTGCTGCGCGGTACCCCGACCCAGCCTGCTTCAGGCACGCCGACCTGCACTTTCCTGCCGCTTGGGGATTGTCGTCGCGGGTGTGCGAAGAATGTCCGAAGCTAGTGGAAGGCAGGGAAAAAGGTGTGCACCGGCAACCCGTCCGCACTATTGCGGACGACTGGGCAGGTCCGTTGAACAGCTCTCCGTCACTCCGTGCTGGTTCGAATTCGGTTGGATATCCGAGATATACACCATGATCCTGGGGCTGTTACTGCACGCAACCGCGTTCACCCGTCCGGACCAGCTTCGGTCCGGCGTCGTCGGAATGATCGGACACTGTTCGGTAACGGGCCGGTGAACCGGTCGGCACGATCCGCCGGGTACCCGCACGGACGGCCCAAGTGGCGCAGAATTACGGAGTTCGGAAACGCAATAAGAGGTAACTTCGCGCGCCCGCGAAAACCGAGGCGGAATCACGTCGATTCCGCCTCGGTCAGCCGGCGGCGTGGACCCGACCTGCCAGGGCGGGCAGGCCGGGCATGGCGGCCTGGCGGGGTGAGGCCATCAGGTCGGTGACGAGGTGGCGGACGGCGTTGCGGGTGCGGATTTCGCCGGGCGCGGCGCGTTCGGCCGCGAGCAGGGTGCGGTACGCCTGGTCGGGCTTGTCCCACTGGGCGTAGGCCATCGCCGTGTCGACCAGCAGGCGGGCGCGGCGTTCAGTGGTGGGGATCGCGGCCGGCGGCAGGCTGCGCGCGTGGGCCAGGGCGGTTCCGGCGTCGCCGAGCAGGTAGGCGGCGGACACCTTGTGGCTGACCAGGTTCGCCATCGCCGCGCGGTGTCGTTCGGGGTCGCCGGCCAGTCGGGCCACCGCGTTGTCGGCTTCGGTGAGCAGGTCGTTCGCGCGGTCGCGGTCGCCGGCGCGGGCGGCGGCATAGCCGGCCGAGCAGTACAGGCTGCCGTACATGGCCAGGTGCTGCGGCGGCGCGTTCCGCCTGGTCACGTCGAGGTGGTCGGCGGCGGCCAGGGTGAGGGCCTGGGCGCGGTCGTGGTGCCCGGCGCGGCGGGCGACGGAGGCGATCAGACGCTGTGCCTCGGCCAGGGTGAGCGGGTCCTCGCCGGTGCGCGCGGCGTGCAGGGCGCGGTCGGCCGACAGCCACTCCAGGCCGGAGGCTTCCAGCTTGATCAGCGCACGGGTGGCGAGGTTGTAGGACTCGGCGAGCACGCCCTGTGCCGCCGGATCCGGACGGTCGGCGGCGGTGGCTTCGGCCGCTCCGAGCAGCACCGGCAGCCGGTCGGCCAGCGGAAGGTAGCGGCAGGCGGCGAACTCGCTCCGCGCCACGGCCAGGGCCGCACGCAGCACGTCCACCGGGACCGGGTCGCCCGTGCGGGCGGGACCGAGCAGCACGTCCCCGACCTGGCGGGCCAGTACCCGCGCCGGGTCGACGTCGGCGGCCAGGGCGGTCGCCGTGCCCGGCCAGGCCATGGCGGTGCCCGCCAGTCCGGCGAGTCGGAGGAATGCGCGTCGGCGCACCGGGTCGTCCTCCTCAACCTGCGGGGTCGTGACCCGGACCACCCTATGCCGGGCTGCGATCGCCGGTCGGGAACCTCGCTTCGCCGTGTCGCCGGGCGGTGCCAGCCCGAACACCGCGGGCGGGAGGGCGAGCACGGCGGCGAGCGTGCGCAGCAGGTCGACGTCACGCAGCGGGACGCGGCCGGTTTCCCAACGGGAGACCTGGCTGGCGGAGTAGCCGCAGCGGCGGCCCAACTCGGCCTGACTCCATCGGTGGGCGGTGCGGGCGATCCGGACGACGGCACCGGGCTCGGGCCGGGAGCACAACAGTGCCGCGACCACCTCGGCGTGCGCGTTCGGTGACATGACGGCGCCTCCCGTGAAGCGACCAGCCACCCCACCGTAGCGATTTGTGCCGTGGTGACCAGTGCGTTTGCAGGATCTGCACGCCGTGTGCCGCGTCGGCACGCCGCTCTGCCCACACAGGATGATCGCCGGTTGCGTGGCAGGAGCCCGACCAGTCCAGCCGACACGAAGGGCTCCGCTGCCGATGTATGCCTCGACGTTCCCGTGCAACCCCGCCACCGACGCCTACCTGCGACAGGGACGGATCATCGACCCCGGCGAGAACGGCCGGGACATGGTCGACCGGATCGTGGCCGCCCTGGCCGATGCCGACGCCCGCTTCGACCCCATCGGCGCACGGGCATTCGCCGAACGCCTCGGGCGGACGATGGACACTCGCCGGATCGTGTTCTCCACCCCGATCATGACCAACGCCGGCCGCTATCCGGACCGGCCCCTGGCCGCGTGCGCGGTGCCGCCGGTCGACCTGCGCGGCGACCTCAACGAGGTCAAGACAGTGGTGAACGGCTACCACCGGGCAGGGATGGGCACGGGGTTCAACCTCGACGACCTCGACGACCCGGTCGGGGTGCTGCGCTACCTCAACGACATAGCCGTGACCGGCGCGCACTCCGGCGTCGAGGACCGGCCGGTCGGGAACATGGCGATCCTGTCCCTTGCGCACCCGGCCGTGGAGGAATTCATCGGCTGCAAGGTCGGCGCCGATCAGCGGGACGAGGAGTGGAGGTTCAACCTCTCATTGCACGCCACGGACGCTCACATGCGTGCCGCCATCACCCGCGACGGCCGGGAACGGGAACTGCTGACCGCCGCGGCGCAGGCGGCGCACGCCTGTGCCGACCCCGGACTGCTGTTCGCCGACCGGATGAACGAGGCCAACCCCACTCCGGAGGTGGGGGAGTACGTGTCCACCGCCCCGTGCGCCGAGGTCGGTCTGGTCGCCGGGGAGACCTGCCAGTTCGGCTACCTCAACCTCGGCCGTTTCCACACCGGCACGGGCGATGTCCCGATCGACTTGGACGGCCTTGCCGACACGGTCCGCACCCTGGTGCGGGCGCTGGACGACGCCGTCGAGGCCGGCCTCGCCCACTACCCCGACCCGCTGTCCGCACAGGTGATGGGTGTCAAACGCAAGATCGGTGTCGGCGTGTGCGGGCCGGCCGACCTGCTGCTCGCGGCCGGGCTGCCCTACGACAGCGCGGACGGCAGGCAACTGGCCACCGATGCGCTGGCGTTCGTCAACTACACTTCCAAGCTCGCCTCGGTCGAGCTGGCCGCCCGCCGCGGCCCGTGTCCGGCGGTCCGGAGTGGACGGTCCCGGTACGCCGATCCCGCGTTCCTCAAGCGGTTCGCCGTAGCGCCGGCCCGCACGGTGACGCCGGGGCAGTGGGACGTGCTGGCCCACGAACTCGCGGGCAGCGGGATGCTGCGCAACTCCTCCACCGTCGCGGTGCCGCCGACCGGGCGCAGTGCCCCGGTCGTCGGCGCGTCCACCGGGATCGAGCCGCTGTTCCGGCTCACCGATCCGCATCTGCCCGGCCGGCTGCACCCCGCCGTCCGCGCCACCCTGGAGGCCGCGGGCCGCACGGACCTGCTCGGCCACGTATCGACCCACGGCCGGCTGCCCGATGACGCCGACGTGCCGCCGTACCTGGCGGCGGTGTTGGCCACCGCCACCGGGATCGCTCCGTCCGGGCACCTCGCGATGGCCGCCGCGGTGCAGGCGTGTGTGGACGAGGCGGTGTCCAAGACGGTCAACCTGCCCGCGACCGCAGCCGTCCGCGACGTGTACGAGACCTACGTGGCGGCGTGGGAGGCCGGGTGCAAGGGCATCACCGTCTACGTGGACGGCTCCCGCCAGGTCCAGCCCAAAGCGCTTTGACCATGACCGGAGGTAACTTCGCGCGCCCGCGAAAACCGAGGCGGAATCACGTCGATTCCGCCTCGGTCGGGTGGTGGTCAGCAGCCGATGGTGAGCTGTGCGGTCTGTCCGTGCAGGGCGTGCGGCCGGCCGTCGGGTCCGGGGGCGAAGTCGATCAGCGTGTAGACGCCCGGGGTCATGCCGACCAGCGACAGCTCGTCGCCGCCGTTGTCGTGGGCGATGGTCCGCACCTGGTCCGGCGGGATGGTCCCGGCGAACAGGGATAACAGCGGGGCGAGCACAACGGTGAGCTTCAACGTTCCCCCTAATGCGTAGACCGGCTACACATCAAGGCCGGGGAAAGCTGTCGGCATCGGGATCACCCTGATCGTCAGCCCCGGGCGTCGATCAGCACGGCCAGGCCGTCCAGGATCCGGGTCAGGCCGAAGCTCCAGCCGTTGTCGCGCACCGCGTCGCCCGCCGACGACTCGGCCGCCAGCAGCGCGGGGAACCGCTCTCCGTGCCGGCGCAGGATGTCCCGCAGCTCCTTCTCGGCGGTCCACGGCTGGGTGCCCGCCGTCGCCGCCGACCGGGTGTTCCGGATGTGGCCGCTGAGCAGGAACACCGCGTCCATCCGCTCACCGCCGTCGAGCCCGGTGTCCTCCAGCGCGGCGACCGCCGACTCGGTCCAGCCGACCTCGCGCGGTCCGGTCGCCCGTTCGCCGGTCGTCGCGGCGGGCAGCCACGGGTGCCGGTCCCACGTCTCGCGCATCAGGTCCGCCCAGCGCACCAGGCGCGGACGCCAGCCGCCCGGCACGGTCCGCAGGTCCGGCGGCTCGCCGACCGCCGACTCGATCATCACCGCGACCAGCTCCGCCTTGCCCGTGACGTGTCGGTACAGCGCCATCTTCGTGACGTCCAGCCGGCCCGCCACGTGCTGCATCGACACCGCCGCCATGCCCTCGGCGTCGGCGACCTCGATGGCGGCGGCGGCGATGCGGTCGACCGTGAGCGCGAGTCGTTGCGGCCGTACGGGCTTGTCCTGCGAGCCCCACAGCAGCTCGACGCTCCCGTTGTCCGCCATCCGCGCACCGCCTTGGAAACAGGGGCTTGCACCCACCGTTGATCTGTGTCTACGGTACACCTTGTGTCCGGTGGACACACAAGTTACCGCAGGACACCGCTGTATCCGCGAGCACTGGATCGAGTGGGGGCCGTTCATGTCCGTCAAGATCTTCGTCAACCTGCCGGTGGCCGACCTCGGGAAGTCCATCGACTTCTTCGCCGCGCTGGGTTTCCACCACAACCCGCAGTTCACCGACGAGAACGCCACGTGCGTCGTGTTCGGCGACTCGGTCTACGCGATGCTGCTCACCGAGCCGTACTTCAAGTCGTTCACCGACAAGGAGATCGCCGACAGCGGCAAGACCGCCGAGGCGATCCTCGCGCTCGGCGTCGAGAGCCGGACCGAGGTGGACCGCATCGTGGACGCCGCACTCGTCGCGGGCGGCCGGTCGACCAAGGAGCCGCAGGACGACGGCTTCATGTACGGCCGCGGCTTCGCCGACCTGGACGGCCACCTGTGGGAAGTCTTCTGGATGGACGCGTCCGCCCAGGGGTGAATCGGGGAGCACGGCGGCGGGCGGCCCTCGGTCACCCGCCGCCGTTCGTCGTGCGCGGATCCCCCGCGCCCTACGGCTACGATTCCGCGCGATGAACGGGTTAGTCAGACCGTACCGGGAACAGGCCGATCCACGGGTCGCGTTGGTTCTCGCCACCGGGTCGTACGAAGACGAACGCCTCGCCGCCCTCCGCGCGCCCGCGCTGGACGCGGTCGGCATGGGCGAGGTGCTCGCGGACCCGGGGATCGGCGGCTTCGACGTCACCACGGTGATCGACCGCCCGGAGTACGACGTGCGGCGGACCGTGGACCGCTTCCTCGACGCGCGGGGTTTCGACGACCTCGTCGTGCTCTACCTGTCGTGCCACGGCGTCCTGGACGCACGAGGCCGCCTCTACTTCGCCACCGCCGACACCGAACGCGACCGCCTGGCGTCCACGGCGATCGAGGCTGCCTGGCTCCTGGACCGCCTGGACGAGTGCCGCGCCGGCCGCCAGGTGCTGATCCTGGACTGCTGCTTCAGCGGCGCGTTCGACCAGCGCGCCAAGGGCGACACCGACGTGGACCTGGGCCGGCGACTGGTCGGCAGCGGCCGGGGCCGGGCGGTGCTGACGGCGTCCAGGGCGACCGAGTACTCGTTCGAAGGCGAGGTGCTGGTCGAAGGCGGCGGTACGGTGTTCACCGCCGCTCTGGTGGACGGTCTGCGCACGGGCGCGGCCGACCGCAACCACACCGGGTACGTCACCGTGGAGGACGCCTACCAGTACGCGGCCGACCAGGTGCGGCTGCGCGACGGCTCGGCGCAGACCCCGCAACGCTGGCTGTACGGCGGCGAGGACACCATCGTCCTGGCCCGCAACCCGAACGGAGCACCCGTCGTCGCGGCGGGCCTGCCGGAATCGCTGGACCTGAGCCTCAACAGCCCATACCCGGCGATCCGCCAGGCCGCCGTGCGCACGCTCGGCGAGTGGCTGACGTCCGCAGACCCGCGCGAAGTCCTTGCCGCGCAACAGACCCTGCAACTGGTGGCAACCCAGGACAGCCCCATCGTCGCCGCCACCGCCCGCGAACTCCTGCAAGCCGCCGAACCCGAGCCACCGGCACCGATGCCAGTGCGGCCCGTTCCGCACGGACTCGCACTGCTGCCGATGTACGTCGTGGTGGACGTGTCGGCGTCGATGGCGGGCGCACGACTCGACGCGGTCAACCAGGTCCTACCGGAACTGGTCGACGGGATGCAGCTCCAACCCGTCGTCATGGACCGCGTGCACTTGTGCGTCATCGAGTTCTCGGACGACGCACGGGTCGCAACGCCGCTGACCGGCTTGGCCAATCTCACGCACATGCCCGTTCTCGCCGCACGCGGGGGAACCTCGTACCGGGCGGCGTTCCGACTGCTGCACGAGAGGATCACCCGCGACCATGCGGACCTGTTGAATTCCGGCCACCCGGTGTCCGGGGCGGTGGTCATGTTCCTCACCGACGGCTCCTCGACCGACGAGTGGCGGGATGTCTACGACTCCCTGGTCCGTAACGCGCCCACCACGCTCACCGTGCTGGCGATCGGCATGGGCGAGGCCCTTCGCACCGAAATGCTCTGGATGACCCTGCACCCCGGGGTGTCCACGAAAAGCCGCTCCGACATTCCGGTCTACGGCATCCCGGCCGTCCTCCGCCGGGTCGTGGAGTCCGTTGCCGAGGACCGGATCGCCGACGACGACTTCGTCTGATCAGAGGCGTTCCACGATGGTCGCGTTGGCCAGGCCGCCCGCCTCGCACATGGTCTGCAACCCGTACCGCCCACCGGTCTGCTCCAGCACCGACAGCAGCGTCGTCATCAACCGCCCACCACTCGCCCCCAGCGGATGCCCGATCGCCGTCGCACCACCGTGCACGTTCACCTTCGCCGGATCCGCACCGGTCTCCGCCAACCAAGCCAACACGACACTCGCGAACGCCTCGTTCACCTCGAACGCGGAAATGTCCGAAATAGACAGTCCACCCCGCTCCAACACCTTGCGGGTAGCCGGGATCACCCCGGTCAGCATCAGCAACGGATCGTCCCCCACCACGGCGAACGAGTGCAGCCGCGCCCGTGGCCGCAACCCGAGCCGCGCCGCCGTCTCGCCCGACGTGATCAGCACGGCCGCCGCCCCGTCGTTGACCGGCGACGAGTTGCCCGCCGTGACCCGCCAGTCCAGTTCCGGGAACCGCTGTTCCCAGTGCTCCGCCCGGAACGCCGGACGCAGCCCCGCCAGCACCTCCACCGTCGTCGCCGGCCGAACGGACTCGTCCCGCACGACGTCGACCAACGAGCCATCCGCACCAGGTGCCTTGACCGGACTGACCTCACCCGCGAACCGCCCCTCCGCCCAAGCAGCCGCCGCACGCCGATGGCTCTCGGTAGCGAACTCGTCCAGCAACTCCCGCGACAGCCCCCACCGATGCGCGATCAACTCCGCACTGATCCCCTGCGGCACCAAGCCATCCGGATAACGTTCGGCAACTCCCCGCCCGACGAAATCCTGCCCGGCGGTCTGGCTGCCGATCGGCACCCGGCTCATCGACTCCACCCCGGACGCGATCACGACGTCGTACGCCCCGCTGATCACGCCCTGCGCGGCGAAGTGGATCGCCTGCTGGCTGCTGCCGCACTGCCGGTCGACGGTCACCGCCGGCACCGACTCCGGCAGACCCGCCGCGAGCGCCGCCCACCGCGCCGTGTTGGAGCTCTGCTCGCCGATCTGGCCGACCGCGCCGCTGATCACGTCGTCCACCACGGCCGGGTCGATGCCGGTCCGCTCGACCAGCGACCGGATGGCGTGCGCGTGCAGGTCGACCGGGTGCACGCCGGCCAATGCACCGCCCGGCTTGCCCCGGCCGACCGGTGTGCGCACCGCGTCCACGATCACCGCGTCCCGCATGGCTGGTCCTCCCTGACCTTCGACACCCGATAAAACGGGTCTACACCTCCAGAGTTGGATTTCACAACCCACTGTGTCCGACTTCGCTCACCCCGGGAACGGCCACGGGTTGGGCCGGCACGCCCTCCCGTCGACCGGCCCGGTGCCGGTGAGGCGTGCGATCTCGTCGTTGGCCGTGCCGAACGTCTGCTGGAGCATCACCGGGGCCGGCCCGCCGTCGACCGCGCACGGCTTGTGCCCCTCGCCCAGCGCGTGCCCCACCTCGTGGTTGACCACGTACCGCCGGTAGCCCGTCAGATCCCCGTCGTACGCCACCGCGCCACGCACCCACCGCGCCGCACTCAGGTACACCACCCCGCCGATCCGGCACGACACGTCCACCGGGATCTCGAAGCCGCACAACGCACGCGCGGTCGTCGGCGACGTCAACCGGATCCGGATCGCAGCCGCCCCGACGTCGACCCGCCGGAACGACACGTCACCGCGCGCCGTCCAACCGCGCGGATCGGACAGGACCTCCTGCACCACGGACCCGAACGCGCCACCGTCGACCGCCAGACCCTGCTCGACCTCCACCGCGTAGGTGTACAGCCGGCCCTGCCCGACCACCTCGGACGTGCCGGGCACCACCTCCCACCGCCCGGAGCCGGAATCGGGCACGGGCGGGCCGTCTGGCAGGTCGGCCCCCGACGCGTACACCCGCCGAGTAGCGGTGACCGTCGTCGGGGAAGCGCTCGTGCGAACCCGCACGACATCCACAGTGGACACTTCGGAAGCGGTGATCTCCACGCCGGTGAGCGCTAGCAGCGCACCGAGGATGACGGCGAGTGCGATACGGCACAGGGTGCCGAGAGCCATGACACCGACCGTGGCCGCGCGCTGTGAAGAACCTGTTGCCGTCCCGCTTGCCTCCGGTGAAGCCGAGAATGTGAAGAACCTGTTGTGCCCGTCCGGATCGGCCGGCGGCCCAGGCATACTGCGGAGGTGTGCGCACACATCCTGGTGGCCGAGGACAACGCGAACCAGGCCGAACTCGTCCGCCGCTACCTGGAGCACGACGGCCACTCGGTGGTGGTCGTGTCCGACGGCCGCGCGGCGATAGACGAAGCCCGGCGGGGCGCTCCGGACCTGCTCCTGCTGGACGTGATGATGCCGGTGGTGGACGGGCTGGACGTGATCCGCGTGCTGCGCGCCGAGTCGGACGTGCCGATCGTCCTGGTCACCGCCCGGTCGCTGGAGGACGACGTGCTGCTCGGGTTCGACCTCGGCGCGGACGACTACATCGTCAAACCGCTGCGCCCCAGGCAGATGCCGGCCCGCGTGCGCGTCGAAGGCTTCATCACCGAACGCACCGTGGACGTCCACATCATGAAGCTGCGCCGCAAGATCGAGCACGACCCGCGCCGGCCACGCCACCTGCTGACCGTCTACGGCATCGGCTACAAGCTCGTCGACCCGAAAGCGGTGTGATGGCCCGCCGGCACAGCCTGTTCGTCCGCTTCTTCGCCCTGTGCACCGCGATCGCAGCCGCGTCGATCGGCGTCACCGCCTGGCTCGCCAGCCAGGCCACCACCGGCAGCCTCCGCCAGGAGCAGGGCTAGGCGCTGGCCACCGACACCACCCTCTACGACCGCCTGCTCGGCTACGCCGCCACCCACCGCGACTGGTCGGGCGCGTCGGACGTGGTGGCCGCGCCGGCCGCCGAGTCGGGCCGCCGGATCGCCCTCACCGCCAAGGACGGCACCTCCATTGTGGACACCGGAGACCCGGGCGCGCCGCCGCTCCCGGTGCGGCCCAAGGCGATCGTGGACCCGCTCAACGTCGACCCGGTGCTCAAGCCGGACGCGCCCGCCGACGCGATCGACCCGCGCGCCGTCGGCCCGTTCCGGCTCACCGACGAGGAGGCGACGAACCTGCGGTACGCCGTCGACCGGCTCGCCGCATGTTCCGGCCAGGCCGTGGTAGTGGACCCGAACGGCCGCCCCCGACTGGCCGGCGACAGCGTTTCCCAGGACGAGAAGTACTCCTCCGCCAAGGAATGCGCGGGCATCGACACATCGCCGATCAAGACGCCCACGGCGACCGAGGTGCGGGCCAACGGTGAGCTGCTGTCGCTGTTCCGGGACTGCCTGGGCCGGGTGTCGCCGGGTTTCGAGCTCGACCCCGACTGGGCCGGTCAGCGGACCCTCCAGTGGTGGCGGTCGCCCCGGTTGGCCGGTCCCGAGTCGACGGGCTGCCTGGCGAGCGCCCGGCGGGCCCAGCTCTCGACCCACGTGGCACCGCCCGCGCTGCTGTTCCCCACCCCGCGGACCGGCGCGGAACGGCCGGGCGTCGACCTGTCGTCGGCCGGCTCGACCCGGATCGCGCTGACCGCGCTCGGGGTGCTGGCGGTGGCCGCGTTCGCCGGCTGGCTGGTGGCGTCCCGGCCGGCCCGGCCGATCCGCGCGGTGACCGACGCCGCACGCCGGATGGGCGCGGGCGACCGGTCGGCCCGGGTGACCGGCACGGCGGGCGGCGAGCTGGGCGACCTGGCGGTCGCGTTCAACACCATGTCCCGGCGGGTCGCCGACGCCGAGCGGCAGCGCCAGGAGCTGATCGGCGACGTGGCGCACGAGCTGCGCACCCCGCTGGCCACCATCACCGGCTGGCTGGACGCCGCCGAGGACGGGGTCGCCGAGGTGGACGCCCGGCTGATGGCCGTGCTGCGCGCGGAGGCCGAGGTGCTGCACACGCTGGTGGACGACCTGCACGACCTGGCCCAGGCCGACGCGGGCACGCTGCGCCTGCACCGCGAGCCGATCGACGCCGCCGAAGTGGTGGAGCAGGTCGTGGCCGCGCACCGGTCGGTCGCCGGCGGCGTCACGCTCACCGCGCACGTCTCCGGCCGGCCGGCCCTGACCGCCGACCCGGTGCGGCTGCGCCAGGCCGTGCGCAACCTCGTCACCAACGCCCTGCGCTACACGCCGTCCGGCGGCACGGTGACCGTGACGGGGGAGCGGGACGGCGACGACGTGGTGATCGAGGTGGCCGACACGGGCGTCGGCATCGACCCGGACGACCTGCCGCACGTGTTCGACCGGTTCTGGCGGGCCGACAAGTCCCGCAGCCGGGCGACCGGCGGCAGCGGGCTCGGGCTGGCGATCACCAAGTACCTGGTGGAGGCGCACGACGGCACCGTCGAGGTCACCAGCACCCCGGACGTGGGCAGCACGTTCCGCCTCCGGTTCCGCGCGGGCTGAGCCGGGTTCAGGCCGGTTCGTCGTCCAGCAGCGCCGATCCCGCGACGAACGCCGTGGCCGCGAGCGGCCCGTTGCCGTCCGCCAGCCGCCGGTACTCGCGCAGCGCCGCCTCCGTGTCACCGAGCTGCCGGTAGCTCTCCGCCACCAGGTACCGGGACTGGTCCGCCCACTCCGCCCAGCTCGGATCCTCGTTGTCCCGCAGGTGATCCAGCTGGCTCGCGGCCCGCAGCCCCGCGTCCACCGCGTCCTCGAACCGCCCGGCGGCGTGCGAAGCGTGCACGAGCTGGTACCACTGCTCCACCGTCGCGCCCTCCCGCAACGACGCCTGCCCGATGGCCTCGTTCAGGTCGTCCACCGCGTCGGCCGGCCGCCCCGCGTCGATCAGCGCACAGGCCCGCAGATACCGCAGCCGCCCCACCAACCGGTCCGCCCGGTCGGCCACCCGACCCAGCAACGGTTCCACCAGATCGTGGTGCGCACCTGCGTTCTCCAGCAGCGCCAACGCCTCCAGCGCCTTCTCCGGCGCATCGGCCACCACGAACGCCTCCAACGCGCCCGCCGCCGAAGCCGTCCGCTCCGGAAACGCCGTGGCCTCCAACAACAACAGCGAGCCCCGCGCGAGCGGGTCGTGCCGGGCGTGCCGCAACCCGCGCCGCAACGCCGACTCCGCCTCGGGATACCGACCCTCGCCCACCGACGCGTACGCCAGCCAGTGCTCACCCCACGCGCAATCCGAGTCGTCACCCAGCCCGCGCAAACCGGCCACCGCTTCGGCGATCAGCGAGATCCCTTCGCGCACCCGTCCACTGTGGACGATCCAGAGCCCGAGCCGACAGTGGTTCAGGAACACCCGCCGCTCGTCGCCGAACTCGCGGTGCGCCCGCGCCGCCCGCCACAGCGCGGCCTCGGTCTCCTCGCTCTGGAAGAACTTCGCCCGCAGCTCGGCCTCCCGTGCGGCCAACGGCCCCGGCAGGTCACCGGACAGCACGGTCAGGCACGCCCGCGCCTGGTCCGGCTCGCACCGCAGGTCGTGCCACACCGCACGGTCCAGCAGTTCGGCGTCGGACAGACCCGCCGGCGGCAGGGTGGGCAGCGGGCGGCGGTTGGTCGGGGACAGCGGCAGGTGGTCCACCACCGGTTCGGCCGCCAGCCGGGCCCGGATCCGGTCGCCCCGCGCGGACGTGCCGTTGCGCCGGTCGAACCGGTCCGCCAGGTCCAGCGCGAGCCGTCGCATCCGGTCCGCCAGCACCCGGAACGTGGTCGAGTTCGGGTCGTCGCCCAGGTCCAGCGCGGTGTCGCCGCGCCCGGCCCGGACCAGCCGCCCGGCCAGCACCGCGACCGACGTCGCGAACTCCATGGTGGCCATCGGCCGCCGCCGCTCCTCGAACCCCTTCATCGGGCCGAGCCAGTCGATCCCGGCGTCCTCGTTGCCGGTGAGCGCGCAGAACTCCACGATCCGCCCGTGCACCTCCAACGAGTGGAACTCGCCGTCCATGCCGCGCAACAGCCGCCGGTACTGCACGGCCGCCTGCTCCAGATCGCCCGATCGGGCCACCGGTAGCAGCAGCAGACTCCGCGCCAGCACGGTCGGCCGGTCGACGGTGGACGCGTCGAGCAGCATCGGCCGGGCGAGCGTCCGGGCGCGCGCCACCGATCCGCCGTCGCCCCGGGCCAGCAACTGCTCCACCGCCGCCAGGCGCAGCCACCGGTCGTCCGGCTCGAAGTCGCCGGTCGTCGTCCACTGCCGGTAGTACCGGTCCGCGGCGGCCCAGTCACCCAGGTGCACGGCCACCCCACGGCGGGCCAGGCACACCTGGTGCACGCCCAGGCCGGCCGCACGGAACCGGCGTTCCACGTCGTCCAGCGCGGCCCTGATCTCCACCAGGGAGATGTCCGGGAAGTCGGCCATGCACTCGACCAGCCAGGCGTACCAGGTCAGCAGCGACTCGACGTCGTCCTCGTCGAACCGCCACGGCCGGTGGTCGTGCTCGTCCAGGCAGGCCCGGAACAGCCGGAACACCTCGTCCCAGCGGCCGTCCAGCCGGTAGGCGTGGGCGAGCAGGCGGCGGGACACGAAGGTCACCCGCCGCACGTCGTCCGCCTCCGCCCGGGCGACGGCCTCCTCCAGCAGTGCGGTCCTGGCGCGGGCGTGCTCCATCGCCATGGCTTCCCGCAACGCCACCCACAATTCGTCTTCGACGTCATCCATCGCTGACCCCCGGAATGCGACTGCGCCGCACGATACACCCGGACGGACGCACGCGATCCCAAGGCACGCTTCGGTTTGGCTGTTGCGGCAACGGCCCTGGACAACGTGTCCGCGACGACGAATCGTGCTGGTCGGCCTCGAATTCCTGGCGGAATTCCCTTCGGCGGCGTTGCGTGGCGGTGTGAACCGGAAATTTCCGCGCGACACGGGGTGTGCCGGGGTGGGAAAATGGATGGGTGACGAGGAGCTTTCGGATCAACCCGGTGCTGCACACCGTGCTGGCCTACGTGTTCGGGATCCTGCTGCTCGTCGGCGGGTGCGCGCTGCTGCTGACCATCGACGTCGACACGGCCCGTGGTGAGGTGAACTGCGGCAGTGCCGTGACCGGCGTGCGCTACGCGGTCGCGGAACACCCGCCGGGCGGCGGAAGCGCGGTGCCGGTGTGCGAGGCGGAGATCGGGTTCCGGCGTGCGTGGGCGTGGCCGGTGGCGTCGGTCGGGCTGGTGGGCATGGTCGTGCTGATCCTGTTGGCGCCGTACGTCCGGCCGACGCCCCGGTGGTGGCGGGAGGTGCCGCGCGGCGTGCACCGCTGACGTGCGGCGGAGCGTCGTCCGGGGGACACTGTGGCCGTCTACAGAGGACGGTCATGGACGCAGGGTTCCCGCACTTGGTCCGGCCCATGCTGGCCACGCCCGGCCCGTTGCCGGTCGGCTCGGGCTGGGCGTTCGAGTTCAAGTGGGACGGGGTGCGGGCCGTCGCCTACGTGCGGGGCGGTCTTCGGCTGCTGACCCGCAACGACCTGGACGTGTCCGGGACGTACCCGGAGCTGGACGTGCTGGGCGACGTGGCCGACGGGGTGGTGCTGGACGGCGAGATCGTCGCGCTGGACCGGGGCCGGCCGAGCTTCGGGCGGTTGCAGTCGCGGATGCACGTGGCGGACCCGGAGGACGACCTGCTCGCCCGCGTGCCGGTCGTCTACTACGTGTTCGACCTGCTGTACGCGCACGGCAAGCCGCTGCTGGACCGGCCCTACGCCCGGCGTCGCGAGCTGCTCGACACCCTGGGCCTGTCCGCCGGCCCGGTGCGCGTGCCGCCGTTCTTCGCCGGACCGCACGGCGAGGACGTGCTCACCGCCGCCCGGGACCACGGACTGGAGGGCGTGGTCGCGAAACGCGCCATGTCCCGCTACGAGCCCGGCCGTCGGTCGCACTCGTGGGTGAAGGTGCCGTTGGTGCGGACGCGGGAGGTCGTCATCGGCGGCTGGCAGCCCGGCAACGGCCGCCGCAAGGGCACGGTGGGCTCGCTGCTCCTCGGCATCCCGGGCCCGGACGGCCTGCGCTACGTCGGCAAGGTCGGCACCGGCTTCACCGAAGCGGCCCTGGACGACCTGCACCGCCGGCTGACCGTGCTGGAGCAGCCCCGACCGCCGTTCACGGACCAGGTGCCGGCCGACCACGCGCGCGCCGCCCACTGGGCCCGTCCGGAGCTGGTGGGCGAGGTCGAGTTCCGGACGTTCACCGACGAGGGCAGGCTCCGGCACGCCTCGTGGCGCGGGCTGCGTCCGGACAAGTCCCCGGACGACCTGTAGGCCGGTACCGTTGCGTCGCATGGGACGAGAGGGCCTCGATGCCATCCAGCGCGCCGTCGACCCGTTCACCACGTCCAAGCTGGAAGCCCGAAACTCCGGCCCGGACCGGGACTGCCTGGAACCGGGCACAAGCCCGCACCACCTGGACATCCCGCAGCCCACCGTGTCCGCCTGGGGCCGGAAAACCCGGCCGAGCGTCGAGTAGGACCGCGACTCCGGGACCTCTTCCCGCTCTGGTGGGCGGCGGGACGCGGGTCCCGCCGCCCCGGTGTCAGAACTGGAGGTACCAGCTGTTGAGGGTGCCGATGTCCGCCGGGCCCGCGTCGCGGATCCGCAGCTTCCACACGCCGTTCGCGACCTCGCCCGAGGCGTCGACCGGGTAGGTCGTCACCAGGTTGTCACCGCTGTCGCTGCTGGAGTTCTTCACCCGGAACGCCGTGCCGTCCGGCGCGACGAGGTCGATCACCAGGTCGCCCCGGTAGGTGTGGGTGATGTCCACGCCCAGCGTGAGCGCCGGCGGCGCGTTGCCGGGCACGCCGGAGACGGTGATCGAGCTCTCCACCGTCGCCTGGTCGGGCAGCGCCAGGTCCTCGTCGTTCACGAACTTCGTCTGCGGCGGCGTGTCCACGCCCGCGAGGGTCCACAGCGAGTACGCGATCGCGTCGGACATCCGGTCCAGCGACGTGGTTTCGAGGTTGCTCGTCGTGTCGCACGCCCGGTGGTAGCAGCGGTCGAACGCCACGCCGGACTGGCCGCCCCACTTGGACGCCTGGGCCGCCGTCTTGGTGGACTCGGCACCGGTGAACAGGCCGCCGACCGGGATGCCCGCGCGGGCGAACGCCGCGTGGTCGGACCGGCCGCCGACCGAGGTCGGCTCGGTGGGCACGACGCCGCTGAACGCCGCCTCCAGCGTCTGCTGGAGCTGCGCCGAACCGGCGGGCTGGCCGCTCGCGCTGTACACGAAGTAGCCGGGGTTGGGCGAGCCGATCATGTCGAAGTTCAGGTATCCCTTGATCTTCGCCTTCTCGGTGGCCGGCAGCTGGGCGACGTAGTAATTCGAGCCGACCAGGCCCAACTCCTCCGCGCCCCACCAGCCGAACCGCAGGTGCTTCTGCGGCTTGAGGTTCTCCTTCGCGACGGTCAGCGCGACCTCCAGGATGCCCGCCGAGCCGGTGCCGTTGTCGTTGATGCCGGGACCGGCCGCGACGCTGTCCAGGTGGCCGCCGAACATCAGGGTGTTGTTCGGGTCGCCGCCCGGCCAGTCGGCGGTCAGGTTGTACCCGGTCGCGCCGCTGTTGGTGAACTGCTGGATGGTCGTCGTGTAGCCGACCGCGTCCAGCTTCGCCTTCACGTAGTCCAGCGACGCCCGGTAGCCCGGCCTGCCGTGCGCCCGGTTGCCGCCGTTGCTGTTGGCGATCGACTGGAAGCTGTTGAGGTGGGCCTGGACGTTCGCCAGCGGGATGTCCGGCACGGCGAGGGTGGTGACCGGTGCCGCCGTCGCCACGGGTGGGCTCAGCAGGGCGGCGGCGAGGAGCAGGGCGCTCGCCATCGGTGTCGTCCGCTTGAGGGACAAGGCTGCCTCCGCAGGGATGTAGGGATAGCCGGGTTCGAGCCTGCGGGCTGGAGCGTCCCGGCCGGTAGCGACGTTCGTCGTGGCACGTTCGGACGCAAATACGACAACTTTATTCCCTCTATTATTTCAGTGTTGATCAAATTTATTCCACCGGGTTGATCACCGCTGCGCGCCGAACACGCAGGTGCCAGGCACTACGCCGCGGAGGCGGCCCGTGCCGTCGCCGTCGGGAAGTGGTCCCGACGGCACGTCCGTTGTTCTTGACGTGCTAGCCGCGACGTTCGCGGGCCCGGCGCTTGCCCTCGTGCATGGCGACGACCCGGGCGACCGGGATCTCCCGTCCCTCTTCGACCAGGTCGGCGGGCAACGTCTGCGGCGCGGGCAGCCGTTCGGCCCACGGGTCGCCGTCGCCGAGCAGGTCGGGCGCGGTGCGCAGGGTGAAGTCGCGGGGCGTGACCTGGTCCAGGTCGTTCCACGACACCGGGAACGACACGGGCGTGCCGGGCCGGATGCGCGGGCTGTAGGCGGCGACCACGGTCGCCCCGTACGCCCTGGTCGAGTCGAGGAACACCTTCCCGCCGCGTTCCTCCCGGATGTACGCGGTGGTCGCGATTCCGGGGTCGAGACGCTCGGCACGGGCGGCGAGAGCCCGGGTGGCGGCGGCTGCGTCGTCGTCGGTGGCGGAGACCGGCACGAAGATGTGCAGTCCCTTGGCGCCGCTGGTCTTCACCGCGCCGGTCAGGCCGGCGTCGGCCAGCGCCCGCTGTACCAGTCGGGCGGCTCCGACGACCGCGCCGAACGCCTCGCCCTCGGGCGGGTCGAGGTCCAGGACGAGGTAGTCCGGCCGTTCGCGGTCCTCGGCACGGGCCAGGGGGACGTGGTACTCGACGGCGCGCTGGTTGGCGAACCACAGCAGGGTCCGCCGGTCGTCGCACAGGGCGTAGTTGATCCGGCGCTTGGACGCGTCGGCCCACAGCTGGGTGGTGCGCACCCAGTCCGGTGTGTACTTGGGGAGGTTCTTCTGCATGAACGGGTCCTGTCCGCGCAGCACGCGGATGACCGACAGCGGCCGTCCGGTCAGGCCGGGCAGGATCCGGTCGCGCACGGCGTCCAGGTAGTCGACCAGGTCGCGTTTGGTGGCGTCGGCCCCCTCGAACAGCGGCTGGTCGAGGTTGGTCAACGAGACGCCGTCGCGTTCCTCCGAGGTTCCCACGGCCACACCCTTCCTGTTCGGGGGCGGGTCGGCAAGTGGGCGTCCAGGGTCCTTTGTGGACCTCAGAGCATGGCGGTGAGGCGTTCCTCGACGTGGTCCAGCGCCATCCGGACCGCGCCGAGTGCCACGTTGCCCGCGCCCAGCGCCGACACCCGCAGGTCGACCGGCACCAGCAACTGCCGCCCCAGACGCTTGCGGACGGCGTCGAACAGCACGTCACCGGCCCGGGACACCCCGCCGCCGACGACGACCCGCTGCGGGTCCATGATCAGCAGCTGGACGGCCAGGCCGCGGGCGAACCGGGTCGCGATGGTGTCCACGACCGACACGGCCGCCGGATCGCCGGCCACGGCCGCGTCGAACAGGGTCCCGATGTCGTTGTCCGCGGCGAGCCGGTCGCGCAGCGGCCCGTCGCAGCGCTGGACGCCCAGCCGCAGGATCTCGCCCGCGCCGACGAGCCGTTCGAACGCGCCCAGTCCGTCGGCGGGTGGTTTGGGTTCGTCGTCCAGGTCGGTGACGAGGTCCACGAACCCGAGTTCGCCGGCCGCCGAGGACGCGCCCCGGTAAGGCTTGTCGTCGATCACCATGCCGGTGCCGATGCGTTCGCCCCACTGCACGAACAGCAGGTTGTCGCCCGCTTCGCCGCGCCACCGCTCGGCGACGACGGCGAGGTTGACGTCGTTCTCGATGCCGACCGGGCAGCCGAGCCACTCGCGCAGCTCGGCGATCACCGGGAGGCTGCTCCAGCCGGGGATGCTGGGCGCGAGCACGACTTCGCCGCGTTCGTGGTCCACGATGCCGGGCGTGCCGACGGCCACGGACCACAGGTCGGTCGGGGCCACGCCGGCTTCGTCGGCGACTTCGGTGAGGGTGCCGCGCAGCAGCGGCACCATGTTGCGGCCGGTCGGGCTGGGCGGGCTGGCGGTCTGGCGTTCGGCGAGCACGTTGCCGGCGAGGTCGGCGACCATCACCAGGACCTTGTGCGGTCCGATGTCGATGCCCGCGACGTGGCCGAGTTCGGCGCGGAACCGGGCGCGTTGGGCGGGGCGGCCGATCTGGTGCTCGGTGGGACCGGAGAACTCGGCGATGCCGGCGTCGGCGAGCGCGGTGAGGGCCCTGGTGACGGCGGGCCGGGACAGGCCGGTCGCGACGACGAGGTCGGAGACCGTGGCGGTGTGGCCGTCGGCGTCGCGCAGCGCGTTGAGGACGGCGGTGGCGTTGATCCGCCGCAGCACGTGGGGGCCGGTGGCCGCCGATCCGGATGACACGCGCGCCTCGCTTTCGAGCTCGTGTCGCGCACGCTAGCAGAGCCAACCTCTTGACAGGTGGTCCAGACCATAGCAGAGTATCGAATGGTTCGTTACTAAGTGCGCCCAGCTCACGTCCCTGCGGTGAGATTCGGCTTGGGGGAGGCGAGAAGTGGAAGACGTGAAGTACCGGGTCATCGCCGATCACCTGATCGGGGCCATCGACCGCGGCGAGTACCCGATGGGGACCGCGCTGCCGACCCTGCACGAACTGATGCACCGGTTCGGTGTCGCCCGGGGTACCGCCCGTGCCGCCGTGGCCGTGCTGGTCGCGCAGGGCGTGGCCACCTCGAAGCAGGGCCTGGGCACGCTGGTGTGCGGCACCACGGTCCCGGCCCAGGCGACGGCACCGCGCAACCTGCCCGACGGCGCGACCTATCCGAAGGTGGTGCTCAGCGGCTGGACGGCCGCCGGTCCCGACATCGCGAGCCGGTTCGGCCTGACCACCGGCAGCCTGGTCGTGCACCGGATCCGCCACCACCACACCGGAACCCGGGTCACCAGCATCGACCAGCAGTGGCTGCCCCGGGCCGTGGCGACCACGATCGAACAGCTCACCGGCCACGACATCTCCGACCGCGCAGACACCCCGCACCCGGACCTGACGCCGCTGCTCCGCAACGCCGGCCTGGACCCGATCGTGGCGACCGTGCAGTTGGACGCCCGTCTGCCCACCCGGCACGAGGCGGACACCCTGGACATCCCGTCCGACGCGCCGGTTTTGGTCGTGCACCGCATCATCCACGGCTCGTCCGGCACCCCCGTCGAGGCCACGACAACGGTGTCAAGCACCGGCGGCGCGGCCCCGAGGTTCACCATCCCGCTGACCGGCTGAGCTCAGCCGACCGTTTCAGGGGGCGGGGACGACCTGCCCGGTGAGCCACTCACCCCCCATGTCCCTCCTGCCACGACGGACTTCTCGACCTACTCCGAGCCTGCGAGCACGCCGGGTGCGGCAGGTTCCGGGGTCAACGGGTGGTGAGTGCGCCGGTGCGGGTGTCGATGACGAAGTTCCCCGAGGGCACGAGGCTCTCGTGGAGCGCGGGCTCCAGCGTCCGACCGGTACGGGCGTCGGTCGCGGTTCCGGTGCGGGCGTCGATTTCGACCAAGGCGCCGTTGGGCGCATCCACTCGGCCAGGAGCGGCCGATGCCGAGGCAGTGGTGCCAGCGACGAGTCCGGCGACGAGCAGGGCGAACACGATGTTGCGTTTCACGATCCGCACCGGTCCTTTCGGCGGACGTTTCCCGGCCGGACGGTTCCCCCGGACGTCTCACCATTGTGCGACCGAATCCTACAGGCTCGTTCGGTATTGGTCCGATTGGGGGAAGCGCACCTCCTCGGGTATGTCGAACCGGTCTCGTATCAGTGGCAGCGCGACAGTGGGAGGGCACGCGCGCGGCGTGCCCTCCCACTTGGTCGGCGGCCTGTGTCACCGAATTAAGCCTAGTAGTGAAATGCGGGGTATTTCCGGGAACTTTCCGGCGTTTCCGCAGTGCGGCTCAGGCGATGCCGACCGAGGTGATCGTGGCCATTTCGGTGAAGTCGGCGTGGCTCCACGCGCCCAGCAGTGGGCCGACGTGCCCAGAGCCGTCTGGCGCGCGCCACGCGACCGCTCCGGTGTTGTTGCCGGTGTCGTAGGAGATGATGTAGGGGACGTTCACACCCATCGTGCCTGCCGTGGCATAGCAGCTCGGCAGGATAGGTGTCGGCTGCGGGTTGAGCCGGAAGAAGTCGTCGCGTCCCTGACAAGTCGACCACGGCACCTCGTAGATCATGGCGTGCACGTCGGACGGGGGGCGATGGTCGAAGCCCTGGCCACCACCTCGCCGGTGGCGGCGTCCCGGTACTCGCCCGTGCGCGCGTCGACGACGAAATTCCCGTGCAGCACCTTCTGGTCCTGTGGCTGGACCTGTGCCGCAGCTGCGGCTTGGACCTGAGGTGACGCCGAGGCGGGTGTGATCGCAGTCAGACCCGCCATGAGTGCCCCCGCTGCCAGGACACCTCGCCCCAATCGTGCAAAAGACGACAAGGAAACTCCTTCTGGAAGAAACCGGAGTATCCACCGTGGGCTCCGGTCGGTCATAGTGTCGACCTCTTCGTCGGGTCGACGCATATCCAAGGTAGCCGTGGGAAAAAAGCCGAACACAAGCAGTTCTCTGTTTTTCGGTCCTTCTGGAGTACGGAATTCGTCCGGTGGCGCCAGTCGCGGATGTGTTATTTTCGGACGCACAGTACACGTTTCTTTGTGGGCTGTCAGATGCAATGCTCCTTATCTTTTCGTTGTCTGACCTTTCGGAGTCGTCCGTCCTGACCGAAGGTGATCGCCCACCGCTTCACCCCGGCATTCAGGTGTGGCGGGCCCGACACTCCCGAACACCCTCGGCGGTTCCCGACAGACGTGGTTCGATGACCAAGCGGCAGCAGGGCGGGTCGGCACGATCATGACCGCGCGCCGACCCGGCACCAGGTGGCTGCCGCATATCGGTAGGTCGACGCGGTGGGCGTCACCTCCGTGACCATGAGAGGTCACCCCGGAGCAGGAGCCCGGGCACGCTGGTCCACCGCATTAAGGTCCCGGCCCGGGCGACAGTTCTCCGCGAACTGCTCGAAGGTGGCGCCCAGCGACTGGATACCCGCCTGCCCGCCCCCGAGGTTCACCATCCCCCTGACCGGCTGACGGGCGAGTTCCGGTCCCGGTACCCGCCCGGCCGACAAGTCCGGTGCACGCGCGTGAAGCCCTGAAGTGCGGCCACCGCCGCCACCCGCGTGCTCGACGACAGGTGACGGCGGGCCGGCTCCGACCTCAGTCCAGCGTGGTGTCGGCGGTGTCGCGGATGGCGACCGAGGCCGCGTTCTCCTGGTAGCTCTGCTCGGACACCAGCGTCACCCGGGCCGTCGCCTGGAACGCCGGTACGGTCGCCGCGCCGCAGGACGCCATCGTCGCCTTGATCTTCGCGATCGTCAGGTTCAGCGTGTCGCCCAGATCGCCCACGTAGCCGTCCACGCCCTCCTCGAAGTGCAGCCGGTCCTCGCCCTGGTCGTAGCGCTGCCAGTTGCGGGTCCGGCGGGAGCCCTCGCCCCAGTACTCCTTGAACACTGAGCCGCCGATTCGGACCTTCTTGCCCGGCGACTGGTCGAACCGCGCGAAGTACCGCCCCATCATCACGAAGTCCGCGCCCATCGCCAGCGCCAACGCCATGTGGTAGTCGTGCAGCAGGCCGCCGTCCGAGCAGATCGGCACGTACTCGCCGGTCCGCTCCGCGTACGCGTCCCGCGCCTGCGCGACGTCCATGACCGCGCTCGCCTGGCCCCGCCCGATGCCCTTCTGGTCACGCGTGATGCAGATCGAGCCGCCGCCGATGCCGACCTTCACGAAGTCCGCGCCCGCGTCCGCGAGGAACGCGAACGCCGCGCCGTCCACCACGTTGCCGCCGCCGATCGGCACGTCGGGGAACTCCCGCTTGACCCACCGCAGCGCGTCGGCCTGCCAGTCGCTGTACCCGTCGGACGAGTCCAGGCACAGCACGTCCGCGCCCGCCGCCACCAGCGCCGGCACCCGCTCCCGGTAGTCGTGCGTGTTGACGCCCGCGCCCACCCGGAACCGCTTCGCCGCGTCGACCACCGCGCCCGGGAACTGCTTGTGCTCGGCGTAGTCCAACCGGAACACCAGGTGCTGGAGGAACCCCGCGCCGTCCACCACCGGCAGGCAGTCCAGCCGTTCCTCCCACAGCAGGGTGTTGGCCACGGACAGCGTGATGCCCTCCTTGCCGCACGTGACGCCGTCCACCGGGCTCATCCGGTCGCCGACCGGCAGGTCCAGGTCGTGCCGGTTCGGGTGGAAGTCACGCGAGGTCACCAGACCGACCAGCCGCCCGTTCGACGAACCGTCCTCCGTGACGGCCGCGGTGTTGTGGCCGGTCGCCTTCATGAGCGCGATCAGCTCCCGCAACGTGTCCGTGGGACGCACCGTGGTGTCGCTGACCACGAAACCCGCCTTTGAAGTTCTTCACCGACCGCACGGCATACGCCTGGTCCTCGACGGACTGGTTGTGGTGCAGGAAACTCAGCCCGCCCGCCCGCCCGACCGGGCCAGCGCCACCGCCAGCCGGGGTGAGCCCACCGCCTGCATGATGGCCGAGGTGAACGGCGCGGTGAGCCGGATCGGTGACCGGCCGCCCACCGGGTGCCGCACCAGCGGGGTGCCGAGGTCGACGTTGCCGGGGGTGCTCTCGGCGGTGGTCCGGTTGGGCAGCAACAGGAACTCGTTGAACGTCCGCGACACTCCGGGCACGATCTCCACCACCTGCACACACTCCGTCCGGGTTGCGCCGGAGACACGTCCGGCCGCGCTGTGTGCACATCAGCTTCGCACACCGCCGTACCCGGTCTTCGGCTCGCGCCCCGGCACCGGCTGGGTACGATCGGCCACGTGACAGAAACGATCAAGTCATGACCCGACTACCGCCCGAACTGCGGGAGCTGATCGAGTCCGGACCGATGGTCCACCTGAGCACCATCAACGCCGACGGCAGCCCGCAGGTCACCGTCGTCTGGGTCGGGCTGGACGGCGACGACCTGGTCAGCGGCCACATGGGTTTCCACGCGAAGCTGCGCAACATCGAACGCGACCCGCGCGTCGTGCTGTCGTTCGACGCGCCGCGCGCCCCCGGCGTCTTCCTCAACGAGTACGCGGTCCTCAAGGCGCGGGCGACCATCGAGCCGACCGACGGCGCGTGGGACCTGCTCGACCGCCTGGCGAAGGTCTACATCTCCCCGGACACGGAGTTCCCGGCCCCCAAGGGCCCCGGGTACATCGTGCGCTACTCCGTCGAACGCGTCGGCGGCATCGGCCCCTGGGCGGCCAGGCACTGAACCGGGGGATCGGTGCCGCACCACGCTGTGCGGCACCGATCCGGACCCGTCAGGCGGACGGCACCGCCACCTCGGTCAGCCGGCCCAGGATCTCCTGCTGCTTCTCCCGGTACCGGACCACGTTCGCCAGCTTGATCTCCTCGTACCCGCGCACCATGTCCGGCAGCGCGGCCAGTTCCGCGACCGCCGCACGGTCCACATCGGACACCCGGAACGCCCGCACGACAGCGTTCCGGTACTCCGCCACGAGTTCCCGCTCGACCTTCCGCACGTGCGCGTAGCCGAACACGTCCAGCCGCGTGCCGCGCACCTTCCGCGCCGCAGCCAGCAGCCGGAACACCGGCCGGAACCACGGCCCGAGCGCGATCTTGCGCTTCATCCCCAACGCCCGCAGCACCGGCGGGTGCAGCCGGTACGCCAACCGCGCACCGTCGCCGAACTCCGCCCGCACCCGTTCGGTCAACCCGGGATCCAGGGACAGCCGCGCGACCTCGTACTCGTCCTTGTACGCCATCAGCTTGTACAGGTTGCGGGCAACCTCCTCGGTCACCGCAGTCGGCCCGTCCTCCAGTACCCGCACCTGCTCCACGAACAACGCGTACGTCCGCGCGTACTCCTCGTTCTGGTACGCGATCAGGTCCGGCACCCGGACATCCAGCAGCCGCGCCAACTCCGAGCCCTCCTCGGCCCGGACCAGCGCCCGAACCCGGGCCGACTCGGCCGTGACGACCGGAGCCGCCACCGCACCCGGCTCCGACACCGCCGGCTCGACCGGCTCGGCGACCAACTGCCGACCGTGCCGGAACGCCTGGAGGTTCGCCGCCACCGCAACCCCGTTGAGCTCGATGGCCCGCTCGATGACCGCGGCCGGCAACGGCAGCGCCCCGGTCTGGTAGGCCGCACCCAACTGGAGGATGTTCGCGAACTGCCCGTCCCCGAACAGTTCCTCGGCCAGCGCACGTGCGTCCAACGCCACCAACCGGGCCGTAGCCGACTCCAGGACCGAGTGGATCCGACCGGCCTCGGGGAACGACACCGACGTGTCCACGACCATCTTGCCGGTAGGCACCTCGGTGGTGGACACGACCGCCGTAGTACGAGCCGGGTCCGCGGACACCAGATGCGCAGGATCCGCACCCACCAACGCATCACACGCCAGGTACAGGTCGCACTCGCCGGCCGCGAGCTTCGGCGCCTGGTCCGTCGGCTCGGCGGTGACCTTCAGGTCCGACACCACCGCGCCGCCCTTCTGCGCCAAACCGGTCTGGTCCAACGTCCGCACATGCCGCCCGTCCAGCACCGCCGCCGTCGCCAGGATCTGCCCGACGGTGACCACACCCGTCCCGCCGATGCCCGTGATCCGCACCGCGAAGTCGGTGTCCGACCTTCCGGGCACCGACATCACCGGCTCCGGCACCGCGTCGGCCGCCAGTTCCCCGGCCCGACCACGCTTCGCCTTGCGCTCACCGGGCACCACGGTCAGGAACGACGGGCAGTCCCCGTCCAGGCACGAGTAGTCGACGTTGCACGACGACTGGTGGATCGCCGTCTTGCGCCCGAACTCGGTGGGAATCGGCTGCACGGACAGGCAGTTCGACTTGGTGCCGCAGTCGCCGCAGCCCTCGCACACCCGCTCGTTGATCACGACCCGGGTCGCCGGCGCCTCCTGCTTGCCACGCCGCCGCTTGCGCCGCTTCTCCGCCGCGCACTCCTGGTCGTGGATCAGCACCGTGACACCCGGAACGGCAGCCAGTTCCTCCTGCACCGCAAGCAGTTCCGAACGATCCCGCACCGGCACCCCGGCCGGGAACGACCGCTTCCGCAGCTTGCGCGGCGCGTCACTGGTCACCACGACCTTGGCCACGCCTTCGAGCAGCAGCAGCGCGGCGATCTTCTCCACCGGCAGCCCGCCCACCGCGTCCTGCCCGCCGGTCATCGCCACGGCGGAGTTGTAGAGCAGCTTGTAGGTGACGTTGACGCCCGCCGCGACCGACGCCCGCACCGCGAGGCTGCCGGAGTGCGTGAACGTGCCGTCACCGATGTTCTGCGTGAAGTGCGGCGTCTCCACGAACGGGGCCATGCCGATCCACTGCGTGCCCTCGCCGCCCATCTGCGTGATCCCGACCAGCGAACCCACCTGGTCCGGGTCCATGAACAGGCTCATCGTGTGACACCCGATACCGCCGCCGACGATGGTCCCCTCGGGCACCTTCGTGGACGAGTTGTGCGGGCAGCCGGAACAGAAGTACGGCGTGCGCGCCAACAACGGCAACGCGATCCGTTCCCGACGACTGCGCAGCCGCCACGCGTCGACCGACGCGATCTCCAACGGTGCCAACACCCGCGCCAGCCCGCTCGCGATGCCGTCCGGGTCGAGTTCGCCGATCTCGCCGAACAACGTCCGCCCGTCCGGCCCGGTCTTGCCGTGCACGGCGGGCGCACCCGTCCGCCCGTAGAGGATGTCCTTGATCGCGGCCTCCACGAACGACCGCTTCTCCTCCACCACGATCAACGTGTCCAGCCCGTCGGCGAACTCCCGCACGATCGCCGGCTCAACCGGGTGGATGACACCCAGCTTCAACAGCCGGATCCCGTACCGCCCAAGAGCTTCCTCGTCCAACCCGAGCCGGTCCAACGCCTGCCGGACGTCCAGGTACGACTTGCCGGCCGTGACGATGCCGACCCGGTCGCCCGCACGCCCCCGGACGATCCGGTTCACCCCGGACACCCGGACGTACTCCAACGCCAGCGGCAGCCGAACCGTGAACAGGCTGCGCTCCAACCCGGCCAACTCGGCGCCCAGCAGCCGCGACGTGGGCCGGTGCCGATACGCGTGACCGGGCAACTCCGGCGCGACCCATTCCGGCCGCACCACCGCGGTGCCGGACGCGTCGGCGACGTTCGCGACGATCTTCAACGACGACCAGACCCCGGCCGCCCGCGACAACTCGACCGCGTGCAGCCCGAAGTCCAACACGTCCTGCGAGTCGGCCGGGAAGAACACCGGGATCGCCAGGTCCGCCAACGCCAGGTCCGACGCGCACGGCACCGTGGACGACTTCGCGTTCGGGTCGTCCCCGACCAACGCCACCGCGCCGCCGTGCGGATCCGTGCCCGCGAGGTTCGCGTGCCGCAACGCGTCCGTGGCCCGGTCGAGTCCGGGCGCCTTGCCGTACCAGACGCCCGTGACACCCCGGTAGCGCCGCCCCGGCAGCGACCCGGTGAGCTGGCTGCCCATCACCGAGGTGGCGCCGAGTTCCTCGTTCAACCCGGGTTGGTGGACGACGTTGTGCTTCTCCAACAGCGTCGACCGCCGCGCGAGTTCGAGGTCGTAACCCGCCAGCGGCGACCCCTCGTAGCCGGACACGAACACAGCGGTGTCGTCACCCCGGCCGCGATCGTGCCGGACCCGGTCGAACAACATCCGCACCAGGGCCTGCACGCCGCTGAGATGGACGATCCCGTCCTCACGGAGGTAGCGGTCCTCCAACGTGAACGCCTGCACGCAGTCTCCTTCGCTCGACACCGATGCGGTGCGCGTCACACCACACGGTGTCGGCCCCGGAATCAACATACGCGAAGCTTTTCGCGCCGCTGACGCAAAGATCACGAGCAAATCACCTGATCGAGGCGGATCCGTTGCGTGCGAGCTACCCTCACCCTCGTGCCCGAAGAACTCGTAGACACCATCGACCACGAGATCCTCGCCCTGCTCCGCGAGGACGCCCGACGCACCCTGGCCGACATCGCGAGCCGGGTCACGCTGTCCACCGCGGCGGTCAAGCGCCGCATCGACCGCCTCCAGCACCTGGGCGTGATCACGGGCTTCACGGTCCAGATCGACCACGCCAAACTCGGCTGGGGCATCGAGGCGTTCACCGAGCTGAGGTTCCACGGCACCACGAAGGTGGCCGACATCCTCGCCACCACCACCCGGATGCCCGAGGCCCAGGCCGTCTTCACCATCGCCGGCGACCCGGACGCCCTGGTGTGGCTCCGCGTCCGCGACATGGCCCACCTCCAGCGGACCATCGACGAAATCCGCCGTCAGCACCAGGTGACCGGCACCAAGACCCTGATCTCCCTGGAATCGTGGACCCGGGGCCAGAGCCGCTGACCGCTCCGCCCGGGTCCGGGCAACACGAAGGGCGGCTGCCGGTTGGTCACCGACAGCCGCCCTTGATCACGTTGTTCAGTTGTCGGTCAGCACGCGCCCTGGTCCTGCCAGACGGCCCACGAGCCCGGCGCGCCCGGCTCCGCGCCGGACGAGTACCAGGTGGACTTCCACTTGTGGCTGTTGTGCGAGACCACGTCGTTCGGCACGTAGGCCGCCGAGGCGCTCCACGCCGGGACGCCGTTGCAGCCGCCACCGCCGCCACCCGTCACGGTCAACGCGTAGGTGGCCGTGTGGGTCACCGAACCGGTACCGGTCACGGTGATCGTGTAGGTGCCGCTCGTGGCCGTCGAGCTCACCGAGAGGGTCGCCGTGGACGACGAGCCCGACTGGACGGTCGGCGGGTTGAACGAAACCGTGACGCCGGCAGGCAGCCCGGCCGCCGACAGCGTGACGTTCTGCGCCGAACCCGACGTCGTCGCGGTGTTCACCGTGAACGTGCCCGTGTTGCCGACCTCGATCGAGCCCGAGGTCGGGCTCAGCGACAGCGAGTAGTCGTCACCGGGCGTGTCGTTGGTGACGGTCAGGCTGTACGTCGCCGAGTGGACCTTGGAACCCGTGCCCGTCACCGTGATCTGCGACGTGCCACTGGCCGCCGTCGAACTCACCGAGACGGTCGCGGTGGCCGACGCGCCGGACTGGACGGTCGACGGGTTGAACGAAACCGTCACACCGTTGGGCAGCCCGCTCACCGACAGGGCGACGTTCTGCGCCGAACCGGACGTGGTGGCCGTGTTCACCGTGAACGTGCCCGTGTTGCCGGCCTTGATCGTGCCCGAGGTCGGGCTCAACGACACCGAGAAGTCGTTCGTCGGGGTGTCGCTGACCGCCAACTTCCAGATAGTGAAAGCGACACCGTCCGCCGACCGGTCCAGCGCGGTGGGGTTGATGTTGCTCGTCGTGTCACACCGGCTGTGGTAGCACGAGTCGTACGCCGAGTTGGCCGTACCGCCCCACTTCGACGCCTGCGAGCTGGTCTTGCGCGCCGACGCGCCCGTCGCGTAGCCGGACGACGGGATGCCGGCCTGCTGGAACGAGTAGTCGTCGGAACGGCCCGCGCCCTCGACGTTCTCCTCCGGCGCGAGGCTCAGCGACTGCCAGTACTCACGCAGCGGGGCAGCCGCCGTGGTGTTGATGTTGTTGATGAAGTAGCCCGCGTTGCGCGAGGCCACCATGTCGAAGTTGTAGTACGCCTTGATCGCCGACCTCTGGGCGGAGGACAGCTGGTTGACGTAGAACTCGGACCCGTTGAGGCCCTGCTCTTCGTCGGTCCACCAGGCGAACCGGACGTGCTTGGTCATGGTCGGGTTCTTCGCCGCCAGCTGGAGGGCGTTCTCCAGCAGGATCGCCGAGCCCGAACCGTTGTCGTTGATGCCGGGCCCGGCCGACACGCCGTCGAGGTGCGCGCCGAACATGATCGTCTGGTTGGCGTCGCCGCCGGGCCAGTCCGCGATCAGGTTGTTCGACACGTAGGTGCAGGTCGTGCACCGCTGCTCGGCGACGGTGAACCCGGCCGCCTGGAGCTTGCCCTTCACGTAGGCCAGGGACTGGGTGTAGCCGGCGCTGCCCGCGCGCCGGTGACCACCGTTGCTGGTGGCGAACGAGTTGAACTGGGTGAGGTGGCTCTGCACCGCCGCCACGTCGATGTTCGGCGGCGCGAGTGCCGTGACGGCCGCCGTTGCGCCGGGCTGCTGGGCTTCGGTCGCCAGCGCGGGCCCCGCGGACGTGGTCACCCAGGCAAGGGCCGCGAAGGCGACCGCCGCACCCAGGGTTCTGTGCTTCATCCGATGCTCCTTGTAAGGCAGGGAAAAGCCGGCCGCGCCCGCCCACACAGGAATGGCGGCCCTGGCGGGGTGCGACCGAACCAACGAAGCGTCGCACCTGGCGGCCCGCGAAATTAGGGCTACCGGTAGGTACCGGAGACGACATTCCGCAGCCACACTTTGGGGTTGGCTACTCGTCCAGACCAATCGGCCGACCCTGCCTGCCTCGCCGCACCGGTTCGCCGCGCAGCGCGGCAGCGGCTGCCCGACCTCGGCCGGCGGTTCCGTCCCGAAGGCGCACAGCGTGTCCTCGGCGTCGCCCCCCCGGGTAATCGGACCCGGACGGTTCAGGCCAACTCCACCCGCACCGGCACCGCGTTGCCCAACGTGTGACCGACGGGGGAGGAGCCGAGCACCTTGGCGTGCAACGCTTCCAGCTCGGCCCGCGGCGCGGACGACTCGATCCGGACCCGCGCGCTGATCGAGTCGAACCCCGCGTGACCCTCCGTCAGGCCGAGGAACACCCGCAGGTCGATGTCCCCCTTCAGATCGATGCTCAGCCGGTCCAGCGCGATCCCGGCCACCGTGGCGTTCGCCGCGTACCCGACCGCGAGGCAATTGCCCAACGCCCCCAACAACTGTTCCACCGGATTGGCCGCACTGTCCCCACCGCCCAACGCGGCCGGCTCGTCAGACGGCGTCGGCTCGAACCCGCGCACCTTCGCCGACGAGCGGAACCCGCCCTGCCACACCACGCGCGCGGCCCACGTGGTCCGCGCCTTGGCCCCGTCCTCCTGAATCGCGGCGACCAACGCCCCGACCGCCTGGATGTCGACCTCGTTGAGTTGCGTCTCGACGGTCATCTGCTGATCTCCTCCGGTCAGGGCGCGGACGTCATCGGCAGTCTGCGGTGGACCCAGGCTCGTCGACAGACCCCGCCATCCCTTGGGACAGCAGGGAAATCACGGGAATAACCCAAGCCGTCCACGATCCGGACGGAACCGGCTCAGGTGCTGGACATCAGCCGCCGAACATCCCCACCGCGCGCGCCAGCGACTCGGCCGTCGCACGCGGGTCGTCCAGGTAGCCGCCGACCATCGCGCCGTCCCGCAGCATCGCCAACGTCCGCGCGTCACCCTCCGGATCGGCCCGGCCCGCACCCGCCAGCACCTCGGCCAACGCCCCCACGAACCACGTCCGGTGCTCCCGGATCACCGCGCGCACCGGGTGTGCCGCGTCCGGGTACTCCGCCGCCGCGTTGATGAACGGGCAGCCCCGGAACCCGTCACCGCAGATCTGCTCACCCAGCCCGAGCACCAGCAACGACAGCAGCTCGCGCGGGCTGTCCGTGCGCCGAGCGCCCTCGGCGAGCCGTTCCCGGATCTTCCGGTCCTCGGCCTCCAGATATGCCTTGACCAGGTCTTCCTTGCCGGGGAAGTAGCGGTAGAAGGTAGCCCGGCTGACGTCCGCCTCGGCGATCACCTCGTCCACCGGCACGGCGTGGATCCCTCGGCTGTAGAAGATCCGACCCGCCGTCTCCAGCAGGCGTTCACGAGCAGCCGACGTCTTCATGAGACCAGGGTAACAGAACGTTCTGTCTTGCTCCGTGGCCCGGACGGGGAGTACGTTCAGCTCCAACGGATGAGACAGAACGTTCTGTTTCACAGACAAGCCCGGGAGCAACGTCATGGAACTCCGCCCCACCGCCGAAATCGACACCATCGTCCTCGTCCACGGCCTGTGGATGACCCCGCTGAGCTGGGAGAACTGGATCCGGCACTACGAGGACCGCGGCTTCACCGTCCTGGCGCCCACCTGGCCCGGCTTCACCGAGGACATCGCCGCCCTGCGCCGCGACCCGTCGGCCATGAAGGGCCTGGGCTTCAAGGAGGTCGTGGACCACTACGAGAAGATCATCCGCGCACTGCCCAAGCCGCCCGTGATCATCGGCCACTCGTTCGGCGGCGCGATCACCCAGGTGCTGCTCGACCGGGGCGTCGGCGCGGCGGGCATAGCGCTCGACTCGGCCCCGGTGAAGGGCGTCTACCGACTCCCGCTCACCGCGCTGAAAGCCGCGAGCCCCGTCCTGGCCAACCCCTTCAACCTGAACAAAGCCGTGCCGCTCACGCCCGGGCAGTTCAACTACGCGTTCACCAACCAGTTGACGCCGGGGGAGTCGCGGCAGGTCTACGACCGCTACCACGTGCCCGCCGTCGCCCGGGTGCTGTTCCAGGGCGCGTTCGCGAACTTCCGGCCCGGCGGCCCCACCAAGGTCGACTTCCACAAGCCCGACCGCGCGCCGCTCCTGCTGATCGCGGGCAGCGCCGACCACATCGTGCCCCCGTCGATGAACCGCGAGAACCACAAGCGCTACCGCACCGGCCGCGTCGACTACCGCGAGTTCCCCGGCCGCACGCACCACATCGTCGGCCAGGACGGCTGGCAGGAGATCGCCGACTACGCCCTCGGCTGGGCACTGGAAGCCACGGCCTGACCGGCCACCGCCGAACAACCCCGAGCCGAACCGGACGTCACGGGTCGCAATTCACCGGGGGAGCGGGAACCGACCCCGCTCCCCGCCGACGCTCAGCTGTTGCGCAGGAACCGGTCCAGCACACGGACGCCGAACCGGAGGGCGTCCACCGGGACGCGCTCGTCCACGCCGTGGAACAGCGCGGAGAAGTCCAGATCGGCCGGCAGCTTCAACGGCGCGAAGCCGAAGTTGCGGATACCCAGCTGCTGGAACGACTTGGCGTCCGTCCCGCCCGACAGCATGTACGGCAGCACCCGTGCGCCCGGGTCCTCCGCGATGATCGACGCCGTCATCGCGTCCACCAACGCCCCGTCGAACGTCGTCTCCACCGGCGGCAGCCCGAGCCACTCACGCTCCACGTCCGGCCCCAGCAGCTCCGCCAGCTCCCGGTCGAACGCCTCCTCGCGCCCCGGCAGGATCCGGCAGTCCACGGTGGCCTCGGCCGTCGACGGGATCACGTTCGCCTTGTACCCGGCGGACAGCATGGTCGGGTTCGCGGTGTCCCGGATCGTCGCCCCGATCATCCGCGACAGCGCGCCCAGCTTGCCGATCGAGCCTTCCAGGTCGTCCTCCGGGAAATCCAACCCGGTGATGTCCGAGACACCCGCCAGGAATTCCCGCACGGACGGCGTCAGCACCACCGGGAAACGGTGCTGCCCGAGCTTCGTCACCGCCGCCGCGAGCTTCGCCACCGCATTGTCGTGGTGGATCATCGAACCGTGCCCGGCGGTGCCCTTCACCCGGAGCTTGAGCCAGCGGATGCCCTTCTCCGCGGTTTCCACCAGGTACGCCCGCACGTCGTCCTTCAACGTGATCGAGAACCCGCCGACCTCGCTGATCGCTTCGGTGACCCCCTCGAACAGTTCGGGCCGGTTCTCCACCAGCCACTTGGCCCCGAACAGCCCGCCGGCCTCCTCGTCCGCCAGGAACGCGAACACCAGGTCCCGCGGCGGCACGATCCCGTCCCGCTTCAGCCGGCGCGCGATGGCCAGCATCATCGCGCACATGTCCTTCATGTCGACCGCCCCGCGCCCCCACACGTAGCCGTCCTGCACGGCCCCGGAGAACGGGTGCACCGACCACTCGGACGCGTCGGCCGGCACCACGTCCAGGTGCCCGTGCACCAGCAGCGCCCCGCGCGACGGGTCGGCCCCGGCCAGCCGCACGATGATGTTGCCGCGCCCCTTCGCCCCGGACTCGACGTAGGTCGTCTCGTAGCCGACCTCGCCGAGCTTCTCGGCCACCCACTCGGCAGCGGCGCGTTCCCCGACCACGGTCTCCGGATCCCCGGTGTTGGTCGTGTCGATCCTGATCAGCTCGCTCGCGAGGGCGACGACCTCGTCCTGCGCCACCCGAAGGCCCTCTTCGACATTGCTCACCCGGCCTTCCTACCACCCGGGTACGCCCGCCGACCGTCCAGGTCACGTGCCGGGAACCGCTTGCCCGCCGCGCCCGCCACGTGCCACGGGCATTTCCTGCGCCGACAACCGCCGGTTGTGGAAATGCGCGTGTCGGTTGTTGGACACGACCACCCGGATTCCGGTCGAATTCCGGCGGAATCGACCAGACAGCCCGGGGAGCGGCCGGTGTCCTCATTCGTCCACCTGCACGTCCACACCGAGTATTCGATGCTCGACGGCGCGGCGAAAGTGGGCCCGCTGTGCGCCGAGGCGGTCCGGCTCGGAATGACCGCCGTCGGTATGACCGATCACGGCAACATGTACGGCGCGGACGATTTCTTCCAGTCCGCGCGAAAAGCCGGCATAAAACCCGTCATCGGTATCGAGGCGTACCTCGCGCCGAACGGCCGCGCACACCGCAAGCCGGTGTTCTGGGGCCGACCCGGACAGCGGTCCGACGACGTCTCCGGCGGCGGCGCGTACACCCACATGACCATGCTCGCCCGCAACGCGACCGGCCTGCGCAACCTGTTCGCCCTGTCGTCCCGGGCCAGTCTGGAAGGCCACTACCGCAAGCCCCGCATGGACCGCGAACTGATCGCCGGGCACGCCGACGGCATCATCGCCACCACCGGCTGCCCGTCCGGCGAGGTGCAGACCAGGCTCCGGCTCGGCCAACCAGAGGAGGCGCTCCGGGCCGCCGCCGACTACCGCGACATCTTCGGCCCCGGCAACTTCTTCCTCGAACTCATGGACCACGGGCTCGTCATCGAACGCTCGGTCCGCGACGGCCTGCTCGACCTGGGCAACCGCCTCGGCCTGCCGCCGTTGGCCACCAACGACTCGCACTACGTCGGCCGCGACCAGTCCGCCGCGCACGCCGCCCTGCTGTGCGTCCAGTCCGGCAAGACCCTGGGCGATCCCACCAGGTTCAAGTTCGACGGCGACGGCTACCACCTCAAGTCGGCGGAGGAGATGCGCGCCTACTGGGACGCCGAGGTGCCCGGCGCGGCCGACAACACCCTGCTGGTCGCCGACCGCGTCGAGCCCTACGACGACGTGTGGGCGCACCGCGACCGGATGCCGGTCTACCGGGCACCCGACGGCCACGACGTGAACTCGTGGTTCCGCGAACAGGTCATGCTCGGCCTGCGCCGCCGGATGCCGCACGGCGTCCCGGACGGGCACGTCCGCCGCGCCGAGTTCGAGATCGACGTCATCGTGCAGAAGGGCTTCCCCGCCTACTTCCTGATCACCGCCGACCTGATGGACCACGCCCGCGAGGTCGGCATCCGGGTCGGTCCCGGCCGGGGCTCGGCCGCCGGTTCGCTCGTCGCGTACGCCATGGGCATCACCAACCTCGACCCGATCGCGCACGGCCTGCTGTTCGAACGCTTCCTCAACCCCGAACGCGTGTCGATGCCCGACATCGACATGGACTTCGACGACCGCCGGCGCGGCGAGATGGTCCGCTACGCGACCGAGAAGTACGGCGCGGACCACGTCGCCCAGGTCATCACGTTCGGCCGGATCAAGACCAAGGCCGCCATCAAGGACGCCGCGAGAGTCCACTTCGGACAGTCCGGCTACGCCGTCGCGGACCGCATCTCCAAGGCGCTGCCGCCACCGGTCGCGGCCAAGGACATCCCGCTGACCGGAATCGTGGACCCGGCGCACGAGCGCTACCCGGAAGCCGCCGAGGTCCGCGCCCTGATCGAGACCGACCGCGACGCCGGCACGATCTTCGACACCGCGCGCGGACTGGAGGGTCTGGTCCGCAACGCGGGCGTGCACGCGTGCGCGGTCATCATGTCCGCCGAGCCGCTGATCGACGTGATCCCGTTGTGGCGGCGCGACGACGGCGCGGTGATCACCGGCTGGGACTACCCGTCGTGCGAGGCCGTCGGCCTGCTCAAGATGGACTTCCTCGGCCTGCGCAACCTGACCGTCATCGGCGACGCCATCGACAACATCGAGGCCAACCGGTCCGAGCGGATCGACCTCGACTCGCTGGGCACCGAGGACCCGAAGACCTACGAGCTGCTGGCGCGCGGCGACAGCCTGGGCGTGTTCCAGCTCGACGGCAACGCCATGCGCGACCTGCTGCGCCGGATGCGCCCCACGGTGTTCGAGGACATCGTCGCCGTCAACGCCCTGTACCGGCCGGGGCCGATGGCGATGAACACGCACAACAACTACGCCGACCGCAAGAACAACCGGCAGCCCGTCGAGCCGATCCACCACGAGCTCGCCGAACCGCTGCACGACATCCTGGCCGAGACGCACGGCCTGGTCGTGTACCAGGAACAGATCATGCAGATCGCCCAACGCGTGGCGGGCTTCTCCATGGGCCGCGCCGACGTCCTGCGCCGCGCCATGGGCAAGAAGAAGAAGGACGTGCTGGAGAAGGAGTTCGAGGGCTTCCGTGAAGGTATGCGCGCCAACGGTTTCACCGACGACGCCGTGCAGGCCCTGTGGGACACCATCCTCCCGTTCGCCGGCTACGCGTTCAACAAGTCCCACGCGGCCGGCTACGCCCTGGTCGGCTACTGGACCGCCTACCTGAAGGCCAACTACCCGGCCGAGTACATGGCGGCGCTGCTGACCTCGGTGTCGGACAACAAGGACAAGTCCGCCGGCTACCTCGCCGAGTGCCGCCAACAGGGCATCCGGGTCCTGCCGCCCGACGTCAACGAGTCGTCCCTGCGCTTCGCGGCGGTGGGCGACGACATCCGCTTCGGCCTCGGCGCGGTCCGCAACGTCGGCGGGAACGTCGTGGAGTCGATCATCAGAACCCGTGCGGGCAAGGGGAAGTACACGTCGTTCGCGGACTTCCTGGAGAAATCGGACCTGGTCTGCTGCAACAAGCGCACCGTCGAGTCCCTGGTGAAGGCCGGCGCGTTCGACTCGTTCGGCCACGCCCGCCGCGCCCTGGCCGAGGTGCACGAGGACGCCGTGAACGCCGTGGTCACCCTCAAACGCCACCAGTCGGCGGGCCAGTTCGACCTCTTCGGTGACACCACCGACCAGGCCCCGGACACCTCGCCCCTGTCCCACCTCAGCCTGGACACCGAGGAGTGGCCACGCAGGCAACTCCTGACCCTGGAACGCGAAATGCTCGGCCTCTACGTCTCCGCGCACCCACTCGACGGCACCGAGCACATCCTCCGCAGACACGCCCCGAAGCCCATCGCGCACCTGCTGGAAGCCCAGTCCCGCGACGACGAGACCACCATCGCCGGCATGGTGTCGACCCTGGAGCGCCGAGTGAACAAGAAAGGCGAACCCTGGGCCATCGCCGGCGTCGAAGACCTGGACGCGTCGATCGAGGTCCTGTTCTTCCCCAAGACCTACACCCAGGTCTCCCACGACCTACAAGAAGACGCCACCGTCGTGGTGAAGGGACGGCTCAACCGCCGTGAGGACAAGGTGTCCCTGTTCGCCTCGACCCTCACCGTGCTGGACGTGACGTCCGACGACCCGCCGCTGGTGCTGGAACTGGACGCCGCCCGGACAACCCGCGACACCGTCCTGGAACTGCGCACCGCACTGCAATCCCACCGCGGCCCCAGCCCGGTCCGGATCGTGCTGCGCAGCGGAAACCGCCGCACCACCCTGGCCGTCGACGACTACCCCGTCACGATCTCGGCCGCACTGCTCGGCGAACTGCGCTGGGTCCCCGGCGTCACCGTGCCGTAGCCCAGTCCCGGGACGGCGGCATCCACACGTCGCCGGCCCGCGCGGCCCGACCGTCCGCCCGCACGTGCCCGACCAACGCCGGCAACGCCGAATGCCGATTCCGCCGATGCCACAACAACGACCACGGATACACCGGCTGCGGCCGGCGCAACCACACCCGCCGCACCCCGGGGTGGTCCGGGATCCGGGTGGACTCACCGACGAACCCGACCAACCCGTCGGACTCGCCCACCCGCCGCAGGAAGTCCTCGAACCCGAAATTCGGCCCCCGGGCGTCGATCCGGACCCCGAACTCCGCCTCGAACACCTCGTAGTACTCGGCCCACTCGGTGCCCCGCGCGTTCCCCGGCATCCAGGCCGTGAACCCGGCCAGTTCTTCCGGCCTAACCCACTCCCGCCCGACGAACGGGTGCCGCGCCCCGACCACCGCCTGCACCGGCTCCAGGCAGACCGGGACGCTGACGATCCCGTCGGCGTCCAACGGCCGGTTGACCCAGGCGAACGCGGCGTCCACGGAACCCTCCCGGAGCGCCCGCCGAACAGCGCCCAGCCCCACCGACGTGACCACGTCGACCGCGACACCGGAGGCCCGGTGGAACCGCCGGACGAGGTCCGTGGACGCCAACCGCGTGTCGATCACGTCGACCCGCAGCACCCCGCCACCGCGAAACACCCCCACCGCCTGCTCGGCGGCGTCCAACACCCGCCGGGCGTGGGACAGGAACGTCTCACCCTCCGCCGACAGCCCCACCCCGCCCCGGACCCGCGCCAACAGCGCGACCCCCAACACCGCCTCAAGCTTGGCCACCCGCTTGGACACCGCCTGCTGGGAGATTCCCAACTCGACGGCGGCATCCCCGAAATGCCCGCACTCGGCCACCGCGACGAACGCCCGGACCGCACCCAGGTCCAACTCGCTCAACCGCCCACCTCCCGCTCGACCGCGACCGTACAACCCCACGCCGTGCCGGTACGGTGCCGGGTCACCGGGTCCGCACCGCCACCGCCGGCGCGCGCTCCTCCCGCCCACGCAACGGATTCCGCCACCGGTTGCCGCACGATGACGGACCGTCACCCGGCCGCGTCGTTCCGCTGTGGGGGACACTCGCCACCAGGCGTGGTCAGGAGCTCGAAGTGCCACATCTCGTTCGCGTAGGTCTGGCACAGCCCGTACTCCGTGCCGTGCCGGGTGAGCCAGTCGGCGGCGTCGGTCGGGCCGATGTCGATGGCCTTGCCGACCACGTGCTTCGACGTCTCCGGCGTGCTGACGAGCCGTCGCGCCTCGTCGGCACTCCCGAACCTCGTCACAGCGTCGTCGAACAGGCGCTGCTGGTACCCCTTGCTCCGCCAGCCCGAGGTCACCCGCAACTCGATACCGGCGGGACGAGCGTCCTCCGCCGCCTTCCGCACCGCCGCCAACAGGTCGGGGTCCAGCATGCGGATGGCCGCGTGCCCGGACTCGGACAGCGGGATGCTCGTGTTGTCCGGAATGCTGCCGTCCTCGCCCGGACGAGCCGAAGCGCTCCCCGTCGAGCCCCTACCCGGCACGGCCTCCGACGCGCAGGCCGACAGTGCCACCGCGAGCACACCGACAACCGCCACCAAGGTCCGCCGACCAGGCCGCCGGTCACCGTCCACAAGCGAGCGCACCCAATGGCAGAACATGATTTCCTCACAGGGAGAACCGGAGTTGAACACCTCCGACCCTGCCCGCGGGATGTCTGCGCCTCGTGCCCGCTGTGTGCGCGTTCTGTAACACCCGTTCGGCGGGGGCGTTACGGATTCACCGCGAGGAACAGGAACGCCGCAAGCAACACCAGGTGCACACTGCCCTGAAGCCGGGTAGCACGCCCCGGAACCACGGTCAGCACACTCACCACAACAGTCAGTGCCAGCAACACCATGTGCATGGCGTCAAGCCCGAGCAACAGCGGCCCGTCCAACCACACCGACGCCAACGCGATAGCCGGAATCGTCAACCCGATGCTGGCCATCGCCGACCCGTAGCCGAGGTTCAAACTGATCTGAATCCGATCCCGCAGCGCGGCCCGCCCCGCGGCCAGCGTCTCGGGCAGCAGCACCAACATCGCGATCACCACACCGACGAACGACGGCGGAAACCCAGCCGCCTTGACCCCGGCCTCGATCGCCGGCGACTCCACCTTCGCCAGCCCCACCACCACGACCAACGCCACCAGCAGCAGCCCCAGGCTGACCATCGCGTCCCGGCTGGACGGAGGCGAAGCGTGCTCGTCCTCCTTCACCACCCCGTCCTCGTCGACGGGCAGGAAGAAGTCCCGGTGCCGCACAGTCTGGGCCAGCACAAACGTCCCGTACAACGCCAACGAGGCCAACGCCGCGAAAACCAACTGCGCGGACGTAAACTCCGGCCCAGGCTGACTGGTCGTGAACGTCGGCAACACCAGGCTCAACGTGGCCAACGTGGTAACGGTGGCCAACGCCGCCCCGCTGCCCTCCGAGTTGAACAGCGTCACCCCGTACCGCAACGAACCCAACAGCAGCGACAGCCCGATGATCCCGTTGGTAGTGATCATGACGGCGGCGAACACCGTGTCCCGGGCCAACGACGCGGTGTCGGGCCCCCCGGACAACATCATGGTCACGATCAACGCAACCTCGATCACCGTCACCGCGACCGCCAACACCAGCGACCCGAACGGCTCGCCGACCCGCAACGCGACAACCTCGGCATGATGCACAGCCGCCAACACCGTGCCACCAAGCACCACCGCCACGACGGCCACCAGCACAGCGCCCAGGTCCCGCCCCCAGACCGACACCAACACCACCGCTCCCAGCAGCGGTGTCAGGACAGTCCAGGACAGCAGTCGCAGGCGAGTGGCAGCGATCATGCCCAGTACCCTGACATCTTCCGCCGTTCGGCGCATTTCGCGGCACCGGGCGGGGCCGTGGTGTCCGTCCTGCCGACCCGCCACGCCGCCCCTCGGGCAGCGGTCGAGGGAAGCTCAGCTCACCGCGAAGGTCTCCGTCCACAGACCGAAAACCGTGCCGGTCGGGTCTCGCATATCGGCGAACGCCTTGGTGCCGTAGACGTTCAGGGGCTCGGTCACCACCTCCGCGCCCAACGCGGTGGCCCGCCGCACTGCGCCCGGCAGGTCCGCGACGTGGACGTAGAGCACGCTGCCCGGAACCGTTCCGGGGGGATCCTGGCTCGCGACGAGGCACCCCATCAGCCCGCCCCCGCTCTGAACCGCGTAGGTCAGGTGGTTGATCTCGTTGAAGTCCCACCCGAACAGCTCTCCGTAGAACGAGCGCGCACGGCCGATGTCGGAAGTCCTGAGGTGCCAGAAGACGACCTTGCCCTCATAGGCGTCGTCCGGCTGCGACGCGGTGACATCGCCGTCGTGTTCGGTCGTGGTCATTCGTACCGCCTCTCCTCTTGTTCGGACTCGTCGTGCTCCGGGCCGGACCGGCGTCCTCGTCCGGGTCAGCCCTTCCTGCCCGCGGGCACCTCGCCGGGCAGGGGTTTCCCCGGCCGCTCGACCAGGACGTCGTGCATCATCGCGATCGAGGCCAGGGCGAGGAAGCCCGCGATGCCGCTGATCCACCCGATGGTCGAGCCGGCCGCGTCGGCGTTGATCGCGGTGGTCTCGGTGTAGTGGTTCGTCACCGACTGGGCCAGGGTCAGCCCCACGACGCCGCCGAGCTGCTTGGTGAGGGTGGCTCCGGCCGTGCCGGTGCCGATGTCACCGCGGGGGACGGAGTTCTGCGTCGCGATGGTCAGGCCGCCCATGGCGGGACCGGTGCCCACTCCCGCCAGCAGCAGCCAGACGCTCGTCAGCAGGGGGGAGGTGCCGGTGTCCAGGAACAGGAAGGCCACCGACCCGGCGGTCAGCAGCGTGGCCCCGGCCAGCAGCACCGGCTTCGTCCGCCCCGTGCCCAGGATGACGAGCGCGGTCAGCCGACTGCTCACGGCCATGCCGACCAGCAGCGGCAGCAGCAGGAAACCGGACACGCTCGCGGAGTAGCCGCGGACGTGCTGGAAGTACAGCGGGACGATGATGCCGACGGGCATCACGGCGAGCTGGAAGAAGAACCCGCCGACCAGCAGGGCCGCGAAGCTGCGCCGACGCAGCAGGCCCAAGGGGAGGATCGGCGTGACCGCGCGACGTTCCACGGGGACCAGCGCGGCCAGCAGGAACAAGCCGAGCAGCAGCGACCCCGCCACGGCGGGATCAGTCCACGCGAGCGGTTGGCCTCCGGTGTGCTGCCCCTTGAGGCTGAGTCCGATCAGGACGAGGGACAGCCCGGTGGTGAGCAGGACGATCCCGGCGACGTCCAGTCGTCCGGACACGGGGGCCGACTGACGCCTGCGGGGGTACAGGATCGCCAGGGCGACGAAGGCGGCCCCGCCGAGGGGCAGGTTGATGAAGAAGGCCCAGCGCCAGCCGACGTGGTCGGCGAGCACGCCGCCGAGGAGCGGTCCGCCGACCATGCCGATGAGCATCAGCGCGGCGATGACGGACTGGATGCGGAGCAGTTCGTTCGAGCGGCCGGTGGGGAAGACCTCGCGGATCGCGGCCATGCTGAGCGTCAACAGCGCGCCCGCGCCCAACCCCTGGAGGGCGCGGGCGGCGATCAGGAAGCCCATGGAGCCGGCGAGCCCGCAGGCCAGCGAGCCGATCAGGAAGATCGACAGCCCGATCAGCAGCAGCGGGCGGCGTCCGTGCAGGTCGGAGAACCGACCGTAGATCGGCACGCTGATGGACGATGCCAGCAGGTAGGCCGTGACCAGCCAGAGGTACCAGGAGTCGGAGCCGCCGACCTGGTCCACGATCTTCGGGAGGATGGTGACGATCACGGACCCGTCCAGCATGGCCAGGAACGCGCAGGCCAGCAGTGCCCACATCACGACGGTGGGACGCCGTGTCACCAGGTCGTCGTCCGGTGCTTCGTCGTTCGGGGACATCACTCCTCCTGACCGGATGCGGGAGCGCCGGGTGGGAACTGGTCCACCGGCCGTTCGGAGTCCGCTGCCCGCGCTCGGTGCGGGGCGACTGGGTGGGACGCCATGCCGCCATCGTAAGTAGTGAGTACTCACTACGTCAAGGCGGCCGACCGCGGACGTGGCATCGGGGGAGCGCCACATCACGGTCGTCACCCGGGTCGGTCCCCGGTCAGGATGCGGCGTCCAGCACCGGGACGAGCTGCTCCTCCTCGTACGCGAAGTGGTCTTCCAAGGTGGTGGTGAGTCGGACGACATCGTCGCGGATGCGCTCGGCACCCACCTCGCCCGCTTCGAACCGGGCCAGCAGCCCGCGGAGATCGGCCAAGGAGCGGGCGACGACCTCGTGCTCTTCGCGCAGGCGCCGGATGGCGGGGGCGAGCTGCGGGAAATACCCCTCCAGCTGCCCGAAATCGTCGTCCTCGTGCAGGTGGTGGCGGGTGAGCAGGTCGCACATCCGCAGGCAGCCGAGGGTGAGTCGCGACCGCGGTTCGGGCTGGAGGACCGGGGAGTCCGGGCTTCCCGCGACGGCAGCGTCGAATTGCCCGCGGATCACGGCAAGCGAGTTCCGCAGGTCGGCATGGACCCGGCACAGGAACTCGCCGGGAGTCCGGTGGTGCTCATCCTTCCGCGGAGCTGTCATGACGTCCCGTCCTCCTCGCGTGATCACGCTGTCTGCCGGTGCCCGGTCGCCTCCGGGCGGCGGTCGTGCGGATTGCCGGAACCGCGCTCAACGTGCGGTGAGCGCGGGGAGGCCGGCCCGGCGGGCCGCTTCGGCGAAGACGTCGGCGGTCGGCGGCAACGCGTCGACCGCCGCCACGTAGCGCGCCCGGCGCTCGGTCAGCCGGTCGCGGGTGTCCGGGTCGTGGAGCAGTGCCTCCAGCCCGGTCACCACGCCTTCCTCGTCCAGGAGTTCCCGGTGCACAAGGGTTTCCACGTGGGGGTTGTTCCGGAGCAGAGGTTCGAGAAAGGCGTGCTGCCCCTTCGGCCACATCCGGAACGGCTCGATCGGCACCGTGTCGAGGAGCCACGTCCGCACGAGTGGGCTGAGGCCGCCCAAGGCGGCTTCGACGGTGCCGATCGCGGCGGCGTCCGGCACGTGGAAGCGATTGGTGAGCAGCATGGCCGGGATGTCCGCCAGGATCGCCCTGGTCACCGTCAACCCGGTGGTGGTCAGGGAGAGCACGGCATCCGACGACGCCAGCAACGCGTCGTACCGGTCCGGCGGGCACAGCGGCAGGATGTGCACCTGCTCGGCGGGCAGCGCCCGGAACGCCTCCGGCACGCCCGTCCCGATGAGCAGGAAGTGCGTGGTGGCCGGCAGCCGCTTCAGGTAGGAGACGAGCAGTCCCGGCACCCGCTCGGCCAGCCGGTGGACCATCTCGGTCATGCCCGGCTGGTCTTTCCGCTGGTGCTGCCACGCGGCCATCGGCACCATCACGAGCCGGTCCTGCCCGCCGACACCGATGTCGGTGCGGACCGCCCGCCGTTGCGCCGCCGACAGCCGCCGCTCGGGCGGCAGGACCCGGTACGGGAAGCCGCGCCCGGCCGCACCCGCGTCGAGGTGGCACACCGGCACCGGCCGGAGGTGGGCGGGCAGGTCGAGGATGCGTCTGCTGACCTCGCGCTCGTGCACCCGCCCGCACACGTCGAAGCGGAACGAGGTGTTCTCCCACTCCCAGATGTCGATGGGCAGGATCGGGAGCCGGTAGTCGTCGATGAACCAGGGATCGGTGTCGAACCCGCGGACCAGCGTGCCCCAGTGGTTGAGGTAGTCGGCGAGCACGATGGCGTCGGGTCGGAACTCGCGGACCACCGAGTCGACCACCCCGCGCACGTTCCGCCCTTGCGCGGGCTCGATCACCGTGTAGGGGTAGGAGTGGTGCCGGACCAGCGCCTCCGCCGCGCCGGTGATGACGTAGTGGCTCTCCACGCCCGCGGCGCGGAGCTGATTGGTCAGGCCGATCCCGACGAGCGTGTCCCCGTAGGCCACTGTGGACAGTGCGAAGTTGAGTACCTTCATCTCGATCTCTCCCGGTCCCCGGTGGTGGGTCGCCGATCGGTGCCGCGGCCCCGGTCGGTCCGGGCCACGGGAGCACGAGTATGGGGAACCGCACTCGACGGCCGCTCGACTCCTCCGGGCGACGCCCGCGGGTGGACGGGTTCGAGCGGCTGTCGAGTTCCCGTTCAGCGCCGAGGGCGAGGCTCCCGACATGCTGCTTCATCCCCTCTTGCCCGAACCGGCCGACCACGGGGCGCCCCGCGGCGGGGAGCGGGCGTCGAACGTCACGGATGACCCCGGACGAGGGAGTACCCGATGACCACCACAGCGGGATCGATCGGCGAGCAGGTGCGCGCCCGGGAGGCGACCGACGTCATCGAGGGGTTGCTGGTCGCGACGGCCGCCGGTGACAACGACGTGGCCGCCGCGATCGACCGGCTCGGGGTGGAGCGCACGGCGCGCGTGCTGGTGGACGAGATCGTCTTCCGGGCCCGTTTCGCCGAGATCGGCTTCCCGGCCGAGGACCGGACCTCCGTCCTGCTCACCCTGGTGCATCGCGGACGCGGCCTGGTGGCCACGATTTCCGCGGGACCCGAGGGGATCGACATCCACGACGGACCCACCGGGCACGGCGACCTGCCGCCGCCGGTCGTCTCCCAGGAGATGAGCGAGGTCGCCCGGGCCCTGTTCGGACCTCGGGAACTGGTCGCGGCGGCCACCCGCACGATCACGTGGCCCGGCCACGAGTTCGTGGTGCCGTCCCCGGGGCGCGTGGTCCCGTCGTCGCTCTACTACCTGGTGGTGCAGCGCATCGTGCGGACCTTGGACCGACGCGAGCCCGCCGACCTGACCGAGTTGGCCGCCCGGTGCGGCACCGACAAGTGGGGCGCGCTCCACCAGTACACGCCGTACTACGAACGGCACTTCGCGCCGCTGCGGGACCGTCGCCTGACCATCCTTGAGATCGGTGTCGGCGGCTACCGGAATCACCGGCAGGGCGGCACGTCACTGCACATGTGGAAGCACTTCTTCCCCCGGGCGTTGATCTACGGGATCGACATCGTGGACAAGAGCCCGCTGGACGCCGCCCGGTTGACGACCGTTCTCGCGGACCAGTCGAAGCCGGAGGAGGTGGTCGCGTTCGCCGAGCGCCACGGGCCCTTCGACATCGTCATCGACGACGGCAGTCACGTCAGCGCCGACGTGATCTCGACCTTCCGCCACCTGTTCCCCCATCTCCGGCCGACCGGGCTGTACGTCATCGAGGACCTGCACACGGCGTACTGGCCGGAGTTGTTCCACGGCAGCGACACCGATCTCAGCGATCCGGACTTCACCGTCGGCTTCCTCAAGACCCTGGTCGACGGCCTCCACCCCGAGGAGTTCCTCCGCCCCGACGCGCGGGCGCCACTGCCGACCGACACCCAGGTCACGGGCCTGCACTTCTACCCGAACGTGGCGGTGGTCGAGAAGGGGCCGAACGTCGGCGGCAGCCCCGTCGCGGACATGCTCCGCGAAGCCCGGAACTCCCGACCGTGACGGCCCACCCGACCTCCGACGGACCAGGAAGGACAGCGGGATGCACGTAGCAGCGCCGAATACCACCGCGTTTCTGGAGCGCCTCATCCGGGCCGCCGACGACGACGAGCGCCTAGGGAGCGTGCTGGCCGAGGCGTCCTTCGCCGACACGGCCCGCCTGCTGGTCGAAGAGTTGGTCTTCCGCGCTCGCAGGCCCGGCAACACCCACCCGGTGCCCATCGGGCTGGACATCGTGGACGGTGACCGGCGGGAGAGCTTCGTCTGCACCGTCGTGGACGGCCACCCGATCGAGGTGGAGCCGGCAGCCGCGACGGACCGGGTGGGGCTGCGGGTCGAGTACGACGTCGGACAGTTCGTGCGGGCGTTGTTCGGCCGGTCGGCCGGCCACGCCAACACCACGCGCCGGACGGTGCCGCTGTTCGGCCGGTCGCCCGACGGGTCGGGCCTGCCCCGACTCGAACTGGTCGAGGAGACGCCCAAAGCCGTCGACGCCCTGCTGGCGGGCACCGAGTCCGGTCGGGAGGACCTCGGCGAGCTGGCCGTCCGCTACGGTTCCGACAAGTGGGGCGGGCTGCACTGGTTCGCCCGCCGCTACGAGGACCACTTCCGCCGGTTCCGGGACGAACCGGTGCGGTTGTTGGAGATCGGTATCGGCGGCTACCAGGACCCCGACGAGGGCGGCGCGTCCCTGAAGATGTGGAAGCACTACTTCCGGCGCGGAACCGTCTGCGGAATGGACCTCTTCGCGAAGAAGGGGCTGGACGAACCACGGATCACCACCGTCATCGGCGACCAGGCCGATCGCGGGCTGCTGGCCGACGTGGCCGGGCGGCGCGGTCCCTTCGACATCGTCATCGACGACGGCAGCCACAAGAACGACCACATCCTCGCCACGTTCGCCGCGCTCTTCCCCCACGTCCGGCCGGGGGGTTTCTACGTGATCGAGGACCTGTGGACCGCCTACCTGCCCGACTACGGCGGCACCGCGGGCGCCGTCGCCGGGCCGAAGACCTCGATCGGACTGCTCAAGACGCTCGTCGACGCGCTGCACCACGAGGAGTGGACCGGTCCCGCGTCGGCGGGCGACGTGGCCACGGCGCTGACCGGGATCTACGTGTACCACAACATCGCGTTCCTCGAAAAAGGCGTCAACCGCGAAGGTGGAATCCCCGACTGGATACCTCGAACGCCGACCTGGTGACGATGTCGAAGTCTCCGCGAGCGCGTGTCCACGCGCGTCGCCGACCATCCCCGGAATCGGAAGGAGTCCCGATGGACAACGCCGTGCAACTCTACCTCGACCTGCTCAAGAGAACGCTGACGAACGTGGTGTACCAGGACCGGTCGAACCCCAGGCTGCCGACAGGGCCGGGAAGCGAGCCGCACGGGCCGTACAACGCGGCCCTGCGGAAGGGCGGCGAGGACTGGCCGACGACCGCGCACACCATGGTCGGCCTCAAGCGGCTGGACAACGTGCAGAACTGCGTGGAACGGGTGATCGCCGACAACGTTCCCGGTGATCTCGTCGAGACCGGGGTGTGGCGTGGCGGCGTCTGCATCTTCATGCGCGGCGTGCTGAAGGCGCACGGTGTGCACGACCGCACCGTGTGGGTCGCCGATTCCTTCCAGGGCATGCCGGAGGTGGGCGACGACGGCAGGCCAGGGGACCGCAAGATGCGGATGCACAAGTTCAACGACGTGCTCGGCGTTCCCCTTGCCGAGGTGCGGGAGAACTTCCGCCGGTACGACATGCTGGACGACGCGGTGAAGTTCCTTCCCGGCTGGTTCAAGGACACGCTGCCGACCGCGCCGGTCGAGCACCTCGCCGTGCTGCGCCTGGACGGCGACCTGTACGAGTCCACAATGGACGCACTGGTGAACCTGTACCCCAAGCTGTCGGTCGGCGGATACGCGATCATCGACGACTACGGCCTGCGCACCTGCAAGGAAGCCGTCCACGACTTCCGGGACGCGAACGGCATCACCGACGAGATCATCACGATCGACAAGTTCGGCGTCTACTGGCGGCGAACCTCGTAGCGGGCGTCCCACGGCCCGGTCGGCCGCGGTGGCCACCCGTGGCGCTCGCCGTCGACGCTTTCGACCGGCTGCGCGGTGTCCGGGGCTGCTCCGTCGCGGTGCGACGGCCTCGCCACCCGGCACCCGCGCGGCCGATCGGGAGCAGGCTTCTCCCGGCTGTCGTCGGTCGGCTCGGGTCACCCGGGAAGGGACAGGAGCCGCCGCAGCGCGGGTGCCAGGTCCTCGACCGCGTCGGCGTCATCGGCCCGCCAGGCCACGAAGCCGTCCGGCCGGACCAACAGCGCGCCGTCCGGCTTGATCCCGGCGACCACCGGCAGGAGCCGGTCGTGGTCGACCACGTCACCGTCCGGTCCGACCAGGTGGACGGTCAGCGGGAGGTCGGGCAGCCCGGCCGCCCGGGCCCGCCACCGGTCACCGGCCGGACCGCACAGCAGCACGAACCCGGTGCCGAACAAGTCCAGAGTGGACTTGCGAACTCCGTCGTGCTCGACCCACAGGTGCGGGGCCCGGCTGCCGGGGTGCCCGTCGAGGTCGAGCCCGGGATCGGCCAGCGACGGGAGCTCCTCCCGGGGCGAGATCACCGCGGCCGACGCGTACTGGTAACCCAGTGACACCACAACCGGATGGCCCATGCCGATCCGCGCACGCTCGGCCGGCGACGACTTCAGGTCCCAGTGCAGCCGGGGGTTGCGTTGGACGAGCATGGCCTGCTCCACGGTGAACCGGGCCACCGGCTCCCGTTCGGCGTGATAGGTGTCCAGCAGGCCCGCGCCCGCCCGGCCGGACAGCACGAGGCCGAGCTTCCACGCCAGGTTGTGGGCGTCGGCGATGCCGGTGTTGAGGCCGTAGGCACCGCTGGGCGGCATCACGTGCGCCGAGTCGCCCGCGAGGAACACCCGCCCCTCGGCGAACCTCTCGGCGGTGCACGCCGCGGGCTGCCACGGCATCACCGCGAGCGGCGTGATCTCCAGCTCCGGCAGGCCGATCGCCGCGCGCACCAGCTCGACACAGCGCTCGACCGGGAAGTCCGCGGGAGTCTCACCCCGGTCCGGGTGGCAGGAGATGTAGAACACCCACCGATCGGTGTTGTTGATCGCCAGCAGCAGCCCCTCCGACTCCGCGTTGCGGATCTCGCAGACGACGAACTCGTGCCCGCGCACCAGGTCCGCGAGATCGGCCTGGAAGAGCACGCTGATCATCGGTCCGCCCAACGGCCCCGGGCCGGTGGTCCGGATGCCGAGCCACCGCCGGATCTCGCTGCCCGCGCCGTCCGCCGCGATCACGTAGTCCGCCACGACGGCCGACCGACGTCCGGTCCGCTGCTCGACCACGTCCACGACGACCCGCTCGCCGTCCTGCCGGAGTCCGGTCACCTCGGTGCCGAACCGGACCTCGGCGCCGCCGGATCGTGCGCGCTCCAGCAGAATCGGTTCGAGCACGTCCTGCGGGCAGATGCCGTTGCCGCTGTCGATCGGGCTGAACGCGCCGACCACGTCGGTGGAGTCGTCGGCGACCGGCGAGTTCCGCTCGGCGAGCCCGAGATCGGTCCCGGCGAGCCGCTCCACCACGACCTTGCCCCCGCTGCGGGCCATCAGGCTGCCCGCGGCGAGCACCTCGTCGTCCACCCCGGCCTCGCGGAAGAGCTCCCGCGTCCGCGGGGCCAGCCCGGTCGCCCTCGGGTAGGTGGACGTCGTCTCGTGGCGCTCGACCACGAGTGGTCGCACGCCTTGTCGGGTGAGGAAAAGCGCCGAGGCCAGCCCGACGCCACCCGCGCCCACGATCAGCACCGGCACGTGCTCTTGTGACACCACACCGCTCCTTCCGCTCATGGCGCCCGGGTCAGGCGGTCACCCAGGCCGGGCGTTCGAGTACTTCGATGACCGAGCACGACCAGCTGAACCCCGCGCCGACGCTGACCAGCAGGCAGCGATCACCGGCGTCGAGCAGGCCGGCGCTCACCAGGTGGTCGAACCCGGCGAACGGATCACCCGCGCCGAGATGGCCGACCGTGCGGCTCCACGGCCACGTCGTCAGCTCCGGATCGATGCCGAACCTGCCGAAGTACGCCGCCTGGAGCCGCCTGCGGCCGAGGTGCGGCAGCACGATCCGGGCCAGGTCGCCCAGTTCGACGTCGGCTTCGGCCAGTGCCTGTTTGACCGCCGCCTCCTGGCCCGCGCCGACCCGTGCCACCGCGAACGATGTGCCTGTCGTGGCGAGGAAGGCCCGTTTGCAGGCATCGAGGTCCACCGCGGGCCGGTGGCTGAACGGGACGTCCCCGAACGGGTCGTCCCCCCGGTGCATGCCTTCCAGGTCGGGAGCCGACACCGTGACCAGGCTGAGCACCCGCGCGAAGCCGCCACGCCGGGACAGCACGACGGCGGTGCCGCCGTCCGCGTACACGGTGCCGGGATCGCTGCGCCAGCGGTCGAACCCCGGTGGGCAGAACTTGTCGCCGGTGGTGACCAGCGCGGCCGAGCGCCCGGGGTCCGCCGCCAGGTAGGCCGACGCCAGTTCGAGCGCGGCCATGCCCCCGTTGGAGACCTGGCGCACCTCCATCGCCGGACAGCGGTTGCCGACCGCGACCCGCTGGACGTAGGACGCGGGCGCCCAGAGGTCGTGTCCCTGGTAGAAGAAACTGGCGTGCAGCACGAGATCGATGTCCGCCGGGCCGCACCCGGAGCGCCGCAGGGCGACCCCGGCGGCCCGGGCGGCCATCTCCGGAGCGGATTCCTCCCCGGCGACGACGGCCGAGACCACCCCGGTCGACTCGGCCGACTTCCGGTCGAACCACCCCGATGCGACCGCCGTCGCCGACGACACCGGCGGTGGCAGCCAGGTGCCGCACCCGGCCAGGTAGAGGGCTGTGCCGGTCATCCGGCCCGCCCCACCGCGAGGTGGCCGTTGACCAGGGCGACGAACTGGCCGGGAGTGCGGATGTCCGTGAGGTCCTCCTCCGGCAGCACGACTCCGTAGTCGCGGCTGACCCGGCTCGACGCTTCCATCAGCGCGAGGGAGTCGTAGCCGAGTTGGTCGAAGTCGACGTCCGAGATCTCGCCGTCGAGGTCGACGGCCTCGTCCTCCCCGGCGCACTCGCGCATGATCTTGATCAAGTCCTCAAGGGTGAGCTCGGTCATCGCTCTTCCTTTCCGTCCCGGATACCGTTCGGACCACCATGGCTGTGTTGAAGCCGCCGAAACCCCTCGCCACGACGAGCGCGGCGGTTCCGTCGAACGGCCGCGGCCCGCCGACCACCAGGTCGAGCTCGTAGTCGGGTACGGCGGTCACGTTCACCGTCGGCGGAATGAGTCCTGTGCGCAGGGCCAGCAAAGCCCCGACCAGGTCGAGCGGGGCCGCGCCCGCGGAGAGCCGTCCGATGCCCGTCTTCGGGGCGGTGACCGGCACACCGCGGGGGCCGAAGACCGCCGCCAGCGCCTTCGCCTCGGCGCGGTCGAGGTGGGGGACGGCGGCGGCGTCGGCGAACACGACCCCGATGTCGGCCGGGGACGACCCGGCGTCCGCGAGCGCGATCCCGATCGCCCGGTCGAGGTTCGGCCCGCGGCCCGAGCCGGGGCGCGGATCGAACGTGGAGCCGTATCCGGCGATCTCGCCGTACACGTGCGCTCCCCGGGTCCGTGCGTCCCGCGCGTCCTCCAGGACCAGCAGCGCGCCCCCTTCGCCGGGCACGTGGCCGCAGGCGTTCACGTCGAAGGGCAGGTACGCGGTCTTCGGGTCGTCCCGCGTGCTCAACCGGCCGCCGGCCAGCAGCGCGGCGACACCGTACGGGCACAGGGACGAGTCGACACCGCCGGTGAGCACGAGGCGGGTGCCCTTGCGCACCTGCCTGCGGGCGTGTGCGACGGCCTCCAGGCCACCTGCCTGCTCGGCGACGAACACCCCGGCCGGGCCGCGCAGGTTGTGGCGGATGGACAGCTGCCCGGAGTTGACCGCGTAGAACCACGCGAACGACATGTACGCGCTGACGTGCTTCGAGCTCTTGGCGTGCAGGTTCTGCAACTCGCGCTGCCCGAAGTCGAACCCGCCCGACGAATTGGCCGTCACGACCCCCATGTCCAACGGGGACAACCCGCCGGCGTCGACGGCCGCGTCGGTGAACGCGCGGTCCGCCGCCGCGATGGCGAACTGGGTCATCCGGTCGGTCTGCGGGATCAACCTGCCGGGCACGTGGTCGCCCGGCACGAAGTCGCGCACCTCACCGGCGAGCGGAGCGGGGTAGGACGACGGGTCGAACCGGCTGATCCGCCCGATGCGGTTGCTGCCGCGCAGGGTCGCCGACCAGTAGGCGGACACGTCGAGTCCGGTCGGCGCGACCACCCCCATGCCGGTCACCACGGTGGACGTCACGTGCGTCTTCCTTCCCGGTCGGTCAGCACCATCGCGCTCTGGAACCCGCCGAACCCGCTGCCGACCTTCAACACCGCGGTGCAGCGCTGCTCGCGGGCGACGAGCGGCACGTAGTCGAGGTCGAGCACGGGGTCGGGTTCGTGGAGGTTGGCGGTCGGCGGCACGACGGCGTGCTCGATGGCCAGCGCGCACGCGGCCACCTCGATCGCCCCGATCGCGCCGAGCGAGTGGCCGATCATCGACTTGATCGAGCTGACCGGCACCCGCTTCGCGTGGTCGCCGAGGCTGTCCTTGATCGCCGCGGTCTCGTGGATGTCGTTCTGCCTGGTCGCGGTGCCGTGCGCGTTCACGTAGTCGATCGCGTCCGGTGGGAGCCTCGCCTCGTCGAGGGCGGCGGTGATGGCCGCCGCCATCTCCTTGCCGTCGGGGCGCAGGCCGGTCATGTGGTGCGCGTTGCCACGCGACGCGAAGCCCGCTATCTCGGCGTAGACGTGCGCTCCCCGCCGCCGCGCGGCCTCGAACTCCTCCAGGACGAGTACCGCCGCGCCCTCGCCGAGCACGAACCCGTTCCTGGTGCGGTCGAACGGGCGGGAGGCGTGTCCGGGGTCGTCGTTGCGGGGCGATGTCGCCGTGATCGCGTCGAAGCAGGCGACCGTGATCGGGGAGATGGGCGCGTCGGTCCCCCCGGCGATCATGACATCCGTCGTGCCTTCGCGGATCAGCTCGACCGCGTGGCCGATGGCGTCGATCCCGGAGGTGCACCCGGACGAGACCACGGCGGTGGGGCCTTCGGCGCCGGCGAGCCACGCGACCTCGGCCGCGATGGAACTCGGCACGAAGTAGTCGTAGAGGTGCGGGCTGCCGGCGGTGTGGTCGACCAGCCACCGCCGCCCCTTGTCGCTCAGCGCGACGTACTGCTGCTCAAGCTGTTGGGTACAGCCCACCGCGGTGCCGATGCTCACGCCGAGCCGGTCGGCCGGGCAGGCGTCCGTGCCGAACCCGCTGTCCGACAGCGCTTCCCGCGCCGCGACGACGGCGAACTGGGTCACCCGGTCCAGTCGCCGGATGTCGGCGGGGGTGAGGCCGCCCAGCCTCGGGTCGAAGTCGCATTCGGCGGCGATGCGCGACCGGAACGGGGACGGGTCGAATGTGGTGATCAATCGGGTCGCCGTGCCACCGGAGGTGACCAGTTCCCAGAATGCCTTCGTGTCGGCACCGCCGGGGGCGATGACGCCGATTCCGGTTATCACAACGCGCCGCTGGGTCACCGCGCCTCCTGTCGACGAGGGTGGACGAATGTCCGCGGTCCGGCCGGTCCCGACTCGCCGCGAAACGCCGGGAGGTCGGTCGGGGAAATACTGGGATGTGTTCCTCGAATCGCGCTCGAAGATGGCCCAAAGTCCGCGCCGGGTGTTTCCCGGACGAACTTGCGGCTGTCCCGCGACCCGGTGACCGGTCCGCCGGCCGGATCGGCGATCGTGGTCGGGCGCGGGTGGTCCCGGTGTCCTGGGCGGCGTGGACCGCGCCGCTCACCGGCCGGCGGCCCGGGCGGTGCCGCAAGCCGGTGACGCCGGCCGAACGCGGCGGCGTGGCGATCGCGGACGGGCGTCCCGGTCGGCATCGGCGGCCGACCCGGGAGCACCCGACCGGACCGCGGACAAGATCAGGCGCGGGACACCTTTCAGGCGAGCTTCCGCAACCGGTGGTGCCCGCGGTTCGCCCTGCCCACCCTGGTTCGGCCCGACTCCGCGAGTCCTTTCGCGGCCAGGCTCATCAGCGGTGAGATGCGGTAGCGGTTCGGACTCGCGCAGCGGCCGTTCCCACCCGGTGCGCACACCTCCGCCAGGTACGCGTCCGCCAGCTTTTCCAGCGCGCTTTCCGCGGTCGTCGTGGGAACGTGGAACTCGTCGGAGATCACCTCCGCCGTCACGGTGCGCGCGGCGACGGTGCCGAGGTAGTCGAAGGCGTTCCGGGCGATGGTCGGCAACTCGCAGTAGGTCGACTCGACGTTGACCAGGAAGTCCGCACCGCCCTCGCCCAGTTCGCCGAGCATGTCCTCCGCCGCGGTCAGTCGCTCGACCATCCGGGCCATGCTCCACGTGGGCTGGGCGGCGAGCTTGCTCGCCGCCGCGTGCAGCACGACCGGCAGCCGTTCGCACAGCTGGGCCAGCAGCCGCGCCACGACGGGCTCGGCGGCCACCCGCTGCCCGCCCAGCCGCCGGGCCAGCAGGTCGAGCGCCTGTTCCTCGGTCAGCGCCGGCAGCACGATCGTGCTCGTCGCGTGCACCGTGGCGAGGGGAATTCTGCTGGTCAGCAGCAGGGCGCAGGACGCACCGCTCGGCGCGAGCATCCGGGCGTGGGATGCGGAGATGACGTCGTCGAGCACGACGAGCACCTTCCGGTCCGCCGTCCAGGTCCGGAACATGCTGATCAACGCGGGGAGCCTGGTGGGCATCTGCTGCTGGGGAACCCCGGCGCCGGCCAGGAAGCCGGTGAGTATCTCGGCGATGCCCTGGTCGTCCGTGTCGCCGGGGTCGGCGTACAGCTGCCCGTCCGGGAACAGGGAACGCAACTGGTGCGCGCCGTGGATGGCGAAAGCCGTCTTGCCCACCCCCGGCGCGCCGACGACCTCGACCACCCGCATCGCCTCGTGGCCGCCCCGCCGGTCGGACTGCTCCCGGGCTTCCAGGGTCGCCCGCAGCTGCCGGTACTCGGGGCCGCGGCCGACGAGGTGGCTGGCGGCGGGTGGTATCTGGGCGGGGCGCGGGGTCCGCGTGGGCGCGACGAGCGTCACCCCACGCGGGTCGAGATCGACGTCCCCGGTCAGGATGGCCTCGTGCAGCCGCTGCGTCTCGACGGAGGGCTCCAGCCCCAGTCCGTTGACCAGCTCCGCCCGTGCCTTGCGGTAGACGTCGAGGGCATCGGACCGGCGGCCGGCGCGGACCAGGGCGACCATGAGTTTGTTGACGAATCCCTCGTGCCCCGGGTGTTCCCTGACCAGCGAACTGAGCTCGCTGACCAGTTCGCGGTGTCGGCCGAGTTGGAGGTCGAGGTCCAGGCGGAGTTCCAGCGCCTCCTGCCGCGCCTCGGTGAGCCGGGTCACCGACGCACCGAGGACAGGGCCGATTTCCATGTCATCGAGAATGGCCCCGCGCCACAGGTCGAGGGCGGAGCGCAACGCGGTCGTGGCGTCCTCGACAAGTCCTTCACCGTGCATGTGCTTGGCCCGTCGAACCCCTTTCTCGAATTGGTCGACGTCGACCTCGGCGTTCCGGCCGAGGCGCAGCTCGTATCCGGACTGCCGGGTCAGCAACACCGTGTCCAGAAAACTCGTCGACTCCGCGGACGCGGTGGGTGGCGTCGCCGACGAGCCGAGCAGTTTGCGTAATTGGTAGACGTACGTCTGCAAAGTCGTCTTGGCGCTTCTCGGGGGGCGGTCGTCCCACAGTTCTTCGACCAGCGCGCCGAAGCTGACGACGGAGTTGACATTGAGCAGCAAAAGCGCGAGTGTTCGGCGGAGCATGGGTGCGGTGGGGACAATAGGGCCACTGGCCGTCATTATGGTCAGTGGCCCGAGTACCATGAACCTGGTCATCCGAGTTCCCCCTCAGTAAGTGATCGCCGGGAGCGCCGTCCCGGTGCCGGCTGCGGGCCGATCTGCGGGGTGGCGAGCCGGCTATGACCGTTCGTCTGTTCCCGTCCCGCCGTGCCGGGCAGGCGAATGCGGGCCTGCCGGTCCGGTTCGGGGCGGTGTCCACCACCTCGTAGCCGACACCGACGTGCTGTTGCCGCGCCGATCTCGACCGATGTGCGCTCCGCGATCAGATGATCTTGCCGGCCCCCGTTCGTGCTCAGGCGCCTTGGCCGGGTGCCTGCGCCGCGCCGCGCCGGGAAGGGAGTCGCGCGGGCCAACCGGGATCGGCGGTGACACGCGGACGAAGTCCGACGTAGGCATGGGATCGAGGCCCCGGTCGCGCTCGTCCCGGTCCGTTTCGGCTGCCCTGCCGCCCATGGCGGTGGGTTCCCCGCGGAACCACGATGAGCGGAGATCGACATCGGCCGGTCGGGTGACCGGCCGGCGTGGGCGTCGGCGACCGGTTTCGTCGTCGCGCGCGGCGGAGGGGGCGGGCGGGGCCGTGATCCCGACAGCGTCGTGTGACATGTCCCCCCTCCGGTGCGCGGCATCGCCGCTAGTTACAGAAGTACTCGGAACGCTTGAGCCGCGCTAGATATTCGCTCGACGGCGTCAAGCGCGATCACCGAGAACGACCGGCAGCTCGTGCAGGCCGCGCATGATGTTCTCCCGCCACCGGGTGGCACCGGAAAGCCTGACCCGGGGGAATCGGCGCACCAGCGTGCCGATCGCGATCCGCGCTTCCATCCGTGCCAACGGCGCGCCGAGGCAGTGGTGGATGCCGTGGGAGAAGGCAAGATGCGGATTGGGGCCGCGGGTGATGTCGAGCCGGTCGGGATCGGGGAAGCGCAGCGGGTCGCGGTTCGCGCCGCAGAAGGAGATCAGCACGACGTCGCCTTGCCGGATCACCAGGTCCTCGATCTCGACGTCCTCCTTGGCGATCTGGCCCGCCGCGCTGAAGGAGCTCTCGTAGCGCAGGAACTCCTCCACCGCGGAGTCGATGAGCGCCGGCTGCCGCCGCAGCAGGTCGAGCTGGTCGGGATTGGTCAGCAGGGCGTGAATCCCGTTGCCGATGAGGTTCGTGGTGGTGGCGTAGCCCGCGGCGATCAGCGCGATGCCCAGCTCGACCAGCTCCGGCTCCGTGAACCGACTTCCGCCCTCGCGTGCGGCGATCAGCGCGCTCGTCAAATCGTCGCCGGGGTTCGCCCGTTTTGTCGCGATTAGCCGGGTAATGTACGCTTTGGTGCGGGAATAGACTTCTTCGCGGTTCTCGGCCACTTCCCCCGCGAGAATCTTCTCGGTGCGCTCGCGCACGTCGGCCCGGTCCGACTCGGGTGCGCCGAGCATCTCGCAGATCACGGCGATGGGCAGGGGGTAGGCCAACCGGTCGAGCAGGTCGACCGGACCGGCTGACGCGGCCAGTTCGTCGAGCATGCCGTCCACCAGGTTCTGCACCCATGGTCGCAGCCGTTGAATCCGGTGGTGGGTGAACGCCTTGCCGACCAGCTTCCGGATCCTGGTGTGATCGGGCGGGTCGGAGTCGACGGCGGCGACCTCGCCGTCGTCGGCCCGCCTGCGGCTGAACCGCGGGTCGGCGAGCAGCTCCCTGGCGAGCTCGTACCGGCTCACCAGCCATACCTCGCCCATGAACGAGGTCTGCACTCGCACGGCGGGGCCGCGCTCCCGCAGGCGGGCCAATCCCGGGTACGGGTCCGCCGCGCACACCGGGCTGTCCGCCAGTGCGACGACCGGACCGGACGGGTTGCTCGTCATCCCGGCTCCTCAGGCAAGGTCGTCGCGGGCTACCCGGCGCTCGCGCACCAGGAGTTCGTCGCCGTTCCGGACGAGCACGTCCTCGCACACCGTGCTCACGTGCACGCCCGACTGGCCGCCCTTGGGGGTGGAGATCACCAACGCGTAGCACCGGGCGAGCAGGGTGTCGTCGGGCCGCGATCCCACGGTGATCATGCCCAGCCAGTGCCTGCGCACCAGGCCCGCGCGCTTCAGCTCGGCCACCGCCTGACCGGCGGCCGACGCGATGGCGGCCCGGCCGGTGGTGGGTGCGGGGTGCGCGTTGGCGGCGAACGTCCCGTCCTCGGTGAAGGTCTTGGCCCACTCCTCGACCGACCCGTCGTCGAGCAGCTGCATCTGATGCGCGTAGAACTGCTGAACCCGTTGATACGTCTCGATGTCCGGTGCCCCGGCCCGGCTGAGCGGCAGTGTCATCACGCCTTCCCTCCGTGTGGACGACTTCCCGGTGCAGGCTCGGCGGATCGCGTCGAGCGGTGCTCGATCCGTGCTGGAACCCCGGGACCACAGGTGTGCCCACTCCCCGTCGAGCCGGATTCGAGTGGGAGTCAGCACGTTCTCGGCATCGACCTCCGAGGAGGAGCAGTGCAGGCAGAGCACAAGGTCGCCGTGGTCACCGGCGGCACGACAGGCATCGGCTTCGCCGTGACCGAGCAGCTCGCGGGCCAGGGGTACCGGGTGTTCCTGTGTGCCCGCGGCGACGTCGGTGTCGCCGTCAAGGAGCTGCGCGCACGAGGACTGGACGTCGACGGCGCACGGTGCGACGTCCGCTCGGTCGATGACGTCCGGACGTTCATGGACGCCGCCGTTGCCCGGTGGGGTCCGGTGGACCTGCTGGTCAACAACGCGGGCCGCAGTGGTGGCGGGGTGACCGCGCAGATCAGCGACGAGCTCTGGTTCGACGTGATCGACACGAACCTCAACGGCGTGTTCCTGATGACCAGGGCCGCGCTCACCACCGGGGGGATGCTGGACAAGGAAACGGGTCGCGTGATCAACATCGCGTCCACGGGCGGCAAGCAGGGGGTCGCGCTCGGCGCGCCGTACTCGGCGTCCAAGCACGGCGTCATCGGCTTCACCAAGGCGCTGGCCCTGGAACTGGCGAAGACCGGCATCACGGTGAACGCGGTCTGCCCCGGCTATGTGGAGACGCCGATGGCGCAGCGCGTGCGCCAGGGCTACGCCGCGCACTGGGGGATCACCGAGGACGAGGTCCGCCACCGGTTCGAGGCGAAGATCCCGCTCGGCCGCTACTCCACCCCGGACGAGGTGGCGGGGATGGTGTCCTACCTGGCGTCGGACGCGGCGGCGTCGGTCACCGCGCAGGCGCTGAACGTCTGCGGCGGTCTCGGCAACTACTGACTTGGGGGGACGGCGTGTCTCAGTCCGAGACGCACTTCGACGAGCACCGGATCAGGATCCTGGCCCCGGCCGAGGTCATCTACGGCGTGATCGCGGATGTCACGCGGTGGCCCGCCATCTTCCCGCCCACCATCCACGCGGAACGGGTCGAGCGGGACGGTGACGAGGAGCGCATCCGGTTGTGGGCGCTGGCCAACGACGAGGTGAAGAGCTGGACCTCCCGGCGTCGGCTGGATGCCCGCGGTCTGAGCGTGAGCTTCCGCCAGGAGGTGTCCCAGTCGCCGGTGGCCGCGATGGGCGGCCGATGGCTGCTCGAACCGTTGTCCCCCCGGGAGACGACGGTGGTGCTGAAGCACGACTTCCGAGTGGTGGACGACGATCCGGCCGGCGTCCGGTGGGTGCGCAAGGCGGTGGACCGGAACAGCCACGCCGAGCTGGAGAAGCTGAAGGCCGCCGTGGAGCACGTGCGAGAGCACGACGAACTCACGTTCAGCTTCGAGGACTCGGTGCGGATCGACGGTTCGCTGTCCGATGTGTACTCGTTTCTCTACGAAGCGCGGCAATGGCCCGTCCGGTTGCCGCACGTGTCCTGGCTGGAGTTGCGCGAAGACACGTCCAACATCCAGGTGATGGCGATGGACACCCGGACGGCCAACGGGTCTGTGCACACCACCAAGTCGGTCCGGGTGTGCTTCCCGGAGCACCGGATCGTCTACAAACAGACGGTGGTTCCCGCGTTGATGACCACGCACATCGGCGAGTGGCTGCTGTCCGGGGACGACGGACGGGTCACCGCGGCGTCCCGGCACACCGTGTCGATCAACCGGGCGGCCGTGCCCGAAGTGCTCGGCGCGGACGGCTCGGTCCGCAAGGCGCGTGAGTTCGTGCAGCAGGCACTGAGCACCAACAGCATGTCCACGCTGCGGCACGCCAAGGTGTTCGCCGAGGAGGGCGGCCATGGCGGGAGGTGACCCGACGGTCGACCGGATGCTCGCCGAAGCCGCACACGCCCACCCCGACCGCATCGCGGTCCGGGCGGACTACGGCGATCTCACCTACGCGGAGCTGGATGCGGCCGTCACCTCGTGCGCCCGTGCGCTGCGGGCACTGCTGGGGACGGAACGCTGTGTGGTGGCGCTGGCTTCACCGTTGCACCCGGACTTCGTCGTGGGGTTCTACGGTGTCGTCCGGAGCGGGAACATCGTTGCCCCGGTGAACCCGTTGCTGCCCGCCCACCTGCTGGAGCACCTGCTGGTCAGCTCGAACGCCCGGCTCGCCTTCGTCACGACCGAGCTGTTCGTCCACCTGCGCCGGATCGCCGACCGGGTGCCGCACCTGCGGGAGGCGACCCTGGTCGGCCCGGGTGGTCGGGATGACGCGGGGGACATCCGGACCATCGACGACCTGTGCGCCGCGCACCAAGTGGGGGGCGATCGCCTTCCACCGCCGTCGACGGACGCGGACGACGTGGCGTGCATCCACTTCACGAGCGGCACCACCGGGCTGCCGAAGGGTGTCCTGCTGTCCCATCGCAACCTGACGGTCAACGCGGCCCAGGTTGCGGCGGTCCACGGGCTGGACGGGACGTCCACGATCCTCAACCAGCTGCCCAAATACCACCTGATGCACCTGAACTCGGCGGTGCGCGCCGGGGCGACCCAGGTGCTGTGCGCGGACCGGGACCCGGTTGCCGGGATCGACCTGGCCAACCGCCGCGGGTGCAGTCACCTCTACACGATTCCGGTGCGGCTGAACGAACTCGCCGCCGACCCGGCGCTGCCCGGACTGCGGCTGGAGTCCGTGCGGATGATCGCCTCGGGGGGATCGGCGCTGTCGCCGGCGGTCGCCGAGAAGCTGTCCGCGCACTTCGGCGTCCCCGTGCTGCAAGGCTACGGCCTCGCCGAGACATCGCCGCTGACCCACTCGGCGTCGGCGGCCGACCCCCGGCCCGGCTCGGTCGGGCCGCCGGTCCCGGACACGGAGTGCCGCGTCGTGGACCTCGAATCGAGGCGTGTGCTGCCCGCGGGCGAGCGCGGCGAGGTGCAGGTGCGCGGCCCGCAGGTGATGCGGGGATACCTCGACCCGGCCGAGCCGACGGGGATCGACCGGCACGGCTGGCTGTCCACCGGCGACATCGGCCACGTGGACGCCTCCGGCCACCTCCACCTGGTGGACCGGATCAAGGACCTCTTCAAGTGCGACAACTACCTGGTGTCGCCGGCGGAGATCGAGACCGTGCTCGAACGGCACCCGGGGGTGCTCGACTGCGCGGTGGTCGGCTACCCGGACGAGGCCCGCGGCGCGGTGCCGGCCGCCTTCGTGGTGCCGGCGGACGGCGTGGCCGCGGACGTGATCGAGGGCATCGTCGACTACCTGGCCGAGCGGGTGCCCCACTACCAGCAGGTCCGCCACATCGAGGTGGTCACCGCGATTCCCCGCTCCCCGGTGGGCAAGGTCGACCGGCGCGATCTGCGGGCCGAGCTCATCACCCGGCGAACGCTCACCGGGCGGGCAGCAGGAAACCTGGAAGTCGGACGGAGGACGGGCATGGCGGACGAGAGCAAGGACCTGAGCAACCTGATCACGGTCATCGCGCGCTTCACCGCGAAAGGCGACCCCGAGCAGTTCGAACGCTTCTTCCTCGACCACGTGGAGTACATGCGCGCGCAGGACGGGTTCGGCGCGCACCAGGCGGTCCGGCTGGCCGACGACCCGTCGGTCTACCTGAACTTCGGCTGGTGGCTGAGCCAGGAGGCGTTCCAGAAGGTGGTGCGGACCCCCGAGTTCCGCGGTCACCAGGAGGTGATGCGGTCGATGCTGGAGAAGGCGGAGCTGGACCTGTGCAAGAACCTGTTCCGGGTCGACGCGGCCGAGTCGGCCGGGCGGCGTGAGGAGTTCGACACGCCGCTTATGAACGTGACGACCTACCGCGTGACCGGGCCGTCCGAAGAGTTCGAAACGGCGTTCACCCGGTACGCCCGGCACATCCGGACGCTGTACGGGTTCGGGTACGCGGACCTGAACCGGTCGGTGCGGAGCGCGGGCACCTTCACCGGGTTGGAGTACTGGTGGGACCCGGCCGCCCGGGAGCGCGCGGTGTCCGGCGAGGAGCACGCGCGGCTGGCGGCGTTCGCCGAGATCACCGTCGAGCGGGTGACGCACGTCGCCTGGAACCGGGCGCTGACCGACGAGGAGAAGCCCGCCGCCGCGAGCGGGAAGGGATGACCGCCGGGCGGGGTTCACCGGTCGCGCGGGCCGATCTGCGGACGGAGTTCTGCATCGCGGGCGGCGGGCCCGCAGGGCTGACGCTCGCCCTCCTGCTGGCGAGGTCCGGCGCGCGGGTCGTGGTCGTCGAGCGGAGCAGGTCGATGGACCGCGCCTACCGCGGCGAGATCCTGCAACCCGGCGGGCTCGCCCTGCTGGCCCAGCTGGGCGTGCTCGACGGCGCACGTGCCCGCGGCGCGTACGTGCATCGGCGATTCCGGTTCGTGGACCGCGATCGGGCGCTGGTGGACATCGACTACACGCGGCTCCCCGAGCCGTACAACTACCTGCTGAGCATCCCGCAGCGGCATCTGCTCGAAGAGCTGCTCGCCGCGGGCGAGCGGTACGGCGTGACCCACCTGGCCGGGCACCGGGTCACCGGGTTGGCCCGCGAGGGCGACCGGGTCGACGGGGTGGTCGTCCGCTCGGACGACGGGGAACGGGTGGTGCGGGCGCACTGCGTCGTGGCGGCCGATGGCCGGTTCTCCAAGATCCGGCGACTCGCCGGGATCGAGTCGGACCGGCTCGACGGGTTCGACCAGGACGTGCTCTGGTTCAAGCTGCCGCTGCCCGACGGCGCGCCGGACGCGGTGCAGATCTTCCGCGCCATGGGCAACCCGGTGCTGGTGTACAGGTCCTACCCCGATCACGTCCAGATCGGCTGGACGTTCCCGCACCACGGCTACCGGCAGCTCGCGGACAACGGGATCGAGCACGTCAAGGAGCAGATCGCGCTGGCCGTGCCGGACTACGCCGAGCAGGTCCACGCCCGGCTGACCAGTCTGAACGACCTGACGGTGCTGGACGTGTTCGCCGGCTCGGCCCGGCGGTGGGTGTCCGACGGCCTGCTGCTGCTCGGCGACGCCGCGCACACCCACAGCCCGATCGGCGCGCAGGGCATCAACCTGGCGGTGCAGGACGCCGTGGTGGCCCATCCGATCCTGATGGCGTCGAAGGAAGCCGACGACGCGAGCGCGGGGTTCCTCGGCCGGTTCCCCGCCGCCCGCCGCGGGGACATCGACAAGATCATGAAACTGCAACGCATCCAGAGCAGGACCATGCTGTCGCAGGGCCGGGTGGTGTCGGCGGTGCGGCCGACGGCGGCGCGCTTCATGTCGCGCACCCCGGTCTTCCGCAAGGTGTTGAACCGGATCGCCTACGGCAACACGGGAATCCGGATCGCAGCCGAGCTGTTCGTCGCCTGACCAGATGTGGAAGGAGTGCGAAAGTGCCGCTGATCGATCTGTCGTCCCCTGTCGACGCGACTTTCTGGGAACCGGACCCCGTGGCGCACGATGTGATGACGCCCGCGGAGGGTGCCCGGCACATGTGCTCGGAGATGCGGGAGCACCTGGGGCTCGAACTCGACCCCGCGGTGCTCCCCGGCGGGGAGTTCCTGAACAACGACACGTTCACCCTGACCGTGCACACCGGCACGCATGTGGACGCACCCGCCCACTACGGCTCCACCGCGTCGTACGGGACGCCGAGAACGATCGACCGGATGCCGCTCGACTGGTTCCAGGGCCCGGGTGTGCTGCTCGACCTGCGCGATGCGGGCACCCCCTGCGTCGACGCCGATTTCATCGCCGGGTCACTGCGCGGGATCGGATACCGGGTCCGGCCACTGGACATCGTGCTGCTGCACACCGGCGCGTCCAGGCACCTGGGCACCCCGGCCTACTTCACCGACTTCACCGGGTTGGACGCGTCGGCGGTGCACCTGCTGCTGGACATGGGTGTGCGCGTGATCGGGACGGACGCGTTCAGCCTGGACGCGCCCTTCCCCCACATCATCGAGCGCTACCACCGCACCGGTGACCCCGGTGTGCTGTGGCCCGCGCACATGGTGGGCAGGCAGCGCGAGTACTGCCAGATCGAACGGCTGGGAAACCTGGACGCGCTGCCCGCGCCGTTCGGCTTCTCGGTCACCTGCTTCCCGGTCAAGCTCGCGCGGGCGGGCGCCGGGTGGGCGCGGGCGGTCGCCACCGTCGACTGACCGCCCGCCCGCCCGGCGCCCGCCCGGGTCAGCTCGCGCGGGCCGGCTCGGGACAGGGTGTCCAGGTCCGCGTCGCGACCGAGGCCGCCGCGGCGTCGAGCACCAGCTGTCCGATGTGTCCGTCCACAAGGGAGGGAACGTGCGCGGGCGCGCCGCCGCGGAAGACGGCGAGCATGTCTTCCGCCTGGTGCGCCGCGCCGTGCCGCATGACGGCCATGAGCTGTTCGAACGGGCCCGCGTCGGCGGGGACGTGCAGCCCGTCGACGGGCAACACGGCGGGACTGCTGTTCGCCGCCGCGACGACCACCTCGGTCGGCCGGTCCGAACTGTAGGCGAGGGTGCCGCGACTGCCGACCACGTCGAGTTCGTTCCGGAACCGCCGGTACGGGCTGATGGGCAGGACCCGGCTCAGGTCGAGCGAGCCCTGCGTGCCGGACCCGAGCCGTACGGCCAGCGTGCACTCGTCCCAGTTGAGCACGGCCGCCTCGGTGCCGGTGCCGGCGGTGCGCGAGCCGTGCACGGTGTGCCCGGTGGCGGTCACCTCGGCGATGTCGCCCACCAGCCACCTGACCAGGTCGACGGCATGTGGTCCCAGATCGCTGAGCACGCCGTACGAGTACTCGCCGGGGTCGTGCCGCCAGTCCCACGGGGTGGTGGCATCCGCCGACAGGCAGCTCGCCGTCCGGTACCGCACGTGCCGCACGTCGCCGATGTCGCCCTGGTCGAGGAGCCGCTTCACCGTCCGCATCGCCGGGTTCCAGCGTTGGGTGAACCCGACAGCCGTCCTCGTGCCCGCACACGCGTCGAGCATTCGCGCTGTCTCCGCGGCATCGCGCGCCAGGGGCTTCTCGCAGAACACGGCAAGGCCGGCGGTGCCGGCCGCCGTGACGGCCGCGAGGTGTGACGAGGGAGTCGACGCGATCACCAGCGCGTCGAGTTCGACGGCGGCGAGCATGTCGGGGAGCCGGTGGAACGATCGGGCGATGCCGAAGTCGCGGGCCGCCCCGGCGGCCCGCCCGGGGTCGCGTCCGCACACGGCCGCGAGTTCGGCACCCGCCTCGGACAGGGCGGGCACCAGGTATTTCCGGCACCACCACCCGTGCCCGAACAACCCGATCCGGGGCGCGGTCACCGGGCAGCCTTCCGGGCGAGGTACTCGGCGGCGCTCGACAACGCGTCCAGGTTGCGGCCACCCCGCA